>JAAUQO010000276.1 GCA_012032775.1 Oscillochloris sp.
TCAGCACACGCAAGGGGTATTTCTGGCGACGGGCCATGGCATTCCTCACCAGCGAAGGTGGTTCGATGAGTGCCATCATACCCGAGAGTCGTTCGAATGGCTACAGTCATGTTAAGTGACCCACTAGTCGATATGGGCGTAGGCCGGCAGGGTCAGGAACTCGACGAATGTGTCATCGGTGGTGAGGTCTCGAAAAGCTCGGCCGCCTCCTCGTACTTGCCCATGTTATAGGCCGGGCCAAGGATCTGCTTCACCTTCTCCAACTCTTCCGGCAGCATTGTACGGAACATTCTCGACCGTCACTTTGCGACCGTCGTCGAGCACACCCTTCGAGCTGCGGATCCACTGCCAGATCTGCGCGCGCGAGATCTCCGCTGTTGCGGCGTCTTCCATTAGATTAAAGACCGGCACACAGCCGTTGCCGGCCAACCAGGAGCCGAGATACTGAATGCCGACATTGATGTTCAGGCGCAAGCCGGCCTCGCTGATCGGGGCTTCGGGGCCGAAGGTGAGCAGGTCGGCAGCGGTGATTTGCACGTCGTCGCGCTGGCGATCGATCTGGTTCGGCTGCGGCATCACAGCATTGAAGGCCGCAAGGGCGATCGGCACCAGGCCGGGATGGGCCACCCATGTACCGTCGTGGCCGTCGTTGGCCTCGCGCTCCTTATCGGCGCGCACCTTGGCCATTGCCGCGTCGTTGGCCTCCTGGTCGTTCTTGATCGGGATCTGCGCCGCCATGCCGCCCATGGCATGTGCGCCGCGGCGGTGACAGGTTTTGATCGCCAGCAGCGAGTACGAGCGCATAAAGTGGGTCGTCATTGTCACAAGGGCGCGGTCGGCGAGACAGAAATCGGCGTTGTTGCGGAACTTCTTGATCGCCGAGAAGATGTAATCCCAGCGCCCGCAATTCAGGCCGGCCGAGTGCTCGCGCAGTTCGTAGAGGATCTCGTCCATCTCGAAGGCGGCCATGATCGTCTCGATCAGCACCGTCGCCTTGATCGTGCCCTGCGGCACGCCGACATACTCTTGTGCGGCGACAAAGATCTCATTCCAGAGCCGCGCCTCAAGGTGACTTTCCAGCTTCGGCAGGTAGAAGTAGGGGCCGCCCTGCACCTGAGTCGCCTGGCGGGCATTGTGGAAGAAATAGAGCGCGAAGTCGAACATACCGCCGGAGACCACCTGGCCATCGACGGTGACGTGCTTCTCGTCGAGGTGCCAACCGCGCGGGCGAACAAAGAGCACAGCCGGGTTTTCGCTGAGTTGGTACTGCTTGCCTTCGGGGCTGGTAAAATCGATCGAGCGCTTGAGGGCATCGCGCAGATTGCGCTGGCCATCGAGCTGATTCTCCCAGGTTGGCGTATTGGCGTCCTCGAAGTCGGCCATGAACACTTTGGCGCCGGAGTTGAGCGCATTGATGATCATCTTGCGATCAACCGGGCCGGTGATCTCGACCCGGCGATCATTGATGTTGGCCGGAAAAGGCGCGATCTGCCAATCGCCGGCGCGGATATCGCCCGTTTCAGCCAGGAAATCGGGCTGCCAGCCCGCATCGAGTTTCGCCTGAATTTCCTGGCGGCGGGCGAGCAATTCAAGCCGGCGGCTATTGAAGCGGCGGTGCAACAACGCCACCAACCCTAATGCCTCGCTGGTGAGGATTTCGGCATACGCTTCGGAATTCGGGCCGTTGATCGCGACACCTTCGGGAATTGTCAAGGTGGGCATCGATGACCTCCTGTGTTTGCTTTTTCATATCGTGGAAACATATTCCACGCCCTATTATACAAAATTTTTTCGGGTTCGTGGCCAGCAAAGCCGCCCACGAACCCGAAAACGAGCGCATTAATGGAACTGCTCGGCCTCGGTCGAGCCGGCCAGAGCAACAGTGCTGCTTTCGCCGCCGGCGATCACCGTGGCGACCTCATCGAAGTAGCCGGTGCCGACTTCACGCTGGTGCTTAGTGGCGGTATAGCCCTGAGCTTCGGCGGCGAACTCGGCCTGCTGCAACTCGGAGTAAGCGGCCATCCCGCGATCCTTGTAGCCGAGGGCAAGCTGGAACATGCTGTAGTTCAGGCTGTGGAAGCCGGCCAGGGTGACGAACTGGAACTTGTAGCCCATCTCGCCGATTGCCTTTTGGAAGCGGGCGATATCGGCGTCGTTGAGCTTCTTCTTCCAGTTGAAGCTGGGCGAGCAGTTGTAGGCCAGCAGCTTGCCGGGGTACTTGGCGTGAATCGCATCGGCGAAGCGCTGGGCCTCTTCCAGGCTCGGCTCGGCCGTCTCACACCAGACCATATCGGCGTACTCGGCGTAGGCCAGGCCGCGAGCGATCGCCTGATCGAGTCCGGCGCGGGTGCGATAGAAGCCCTCGCCGGTGCGCTCGCCCGTGAGAAAGGCGTGGTCGCGCTCATCGACATCGCTGGTGATCAGATTAGCGGCATTGGCATCGGTGCGGGCGATCACCAGCGTCGGCACACCCATCACATCGGCGGCCAGGCGGGCCGAGACAAGGTTGCGCACGGCCTGCTGGGTGGGCAGCAGCACCTTGCCGCCCATGTGGCCGCACTTCTTCTCCGAGGCAAGCTGATCCTCGAAGTGGACACCGGCGGCGCCGGCCTCGATCATCGCCTTGGTCAGCTCGAACACATTCAGCGCACCGCCGAACCCGGCCTCGCCGTCGGCGACAATCGGCGCGTACCAATAGGTATCGCCCTTGCCCTCGGAGTGCTGAATCTGGTCGGCGCGCTGGAGGGCCTGATTGATCCGCTTCACCACCATCGGCACACTGTTGGCCGGATACAGGCTCTGGTCGGGATACATCTGACCGGCGAGATTGGCGTCGGCGGCCACCTGCCAGCCGGAGAGATAAATTGCCTTGAGGCCGGCCTTCACCTGCTGGACGGCCTGGTTCCCGGTAAGGGCGCCCAGGGTATTAACGAAGGGCTCGGTATGGAGAAGATCCCAGAGCCGCTCGGCGCCTTTGCGGGCCAGCGTGTGCTCAATCTGCAAGCTGCCGCGCAGCCGATAAACATCTTCGGGAGAATAGGGGCGGGTGATGCCGGCAAAACGAGAAGTATTCCAACTCTCGGCGATCTGTGCGATCTGCTGCTCACGATCCATTGTTGCAAGTCCTTTCATCGGCGATGACGGATTGGACGGCCAAAAAGTAATCGCCCGCGCAATAGACAAACGGCGTTGTGAAGAAGTGAACCGGCACAGAGACAACAGAAAAGCCCAGCAACCGCTGACGGCCACTGATCTTCACGGTGCCTCGTTGCGATCATTCCATTCACAGGCCAGACCATATGGTTATTATATAGATGACAGCAGTTACAGCATGGTTACAAATTTCACGCAGTACAGGGTAAGAATGCGGAATACGGCATGCAAAATGCACCATTACCCCGACCTGTTCCCCCTGGGCGATCGTGCTTCGTCATACATCTACGCAGGCTTGACGCACAGGGCTGATGACGCAGTCCAACCAGTATTTTTTAGTCCCAATTACGATCGTAATTCACCTTTAGCTTGTCTACGATCGCCTGTTCAAGATCGATGTCGAGCAGGTAGGCAAGCTGGAACAGATAATTCGCCACATCGGCCAGTTCGCCCGCCACTTCATCGCGGTTGGGTGGATCGTCGCGGAACTGGAAATGCTCCAGAATCTCGGCGGCCTCGACGGCGACCGAAATCGCGATATTGCGCGGCGTTTGCGGGAAGATCGAATGCTCGGCGTACCAACCCTTGTCGGTGACAAAGCGGTTGATCAGGTCGGTCAGTTCCTTGATCGTCATTGACATAATCTACTCCTTGTGCGATAAGGACAGCGGATACAGGATACAATACATGCAGCATGCAGCATGTGGAATGCAGCATGTGAAATGCGGAATCAGGGAATGCAACTTGCAATGTGCCGGGAGGTGAGGGGGCGACCGCAAATGCACATGCCGAAAGCGGATTCAGGATAGTCCAGCCGCATGCGGGATTGCCCGAGCCAGATGGTACAATAAGCTGTCTACACGCTGCAACGATGCACCGGCCAGAATGGAGGACCCAGATGGTAACTGTGGATCAGATTCGATCATACTGTGAGCGCATGATCGCCGAGCATTATCTGAGCGGCAACGCCGAAGGATTACGTGAGACCCAGCTTGCGCTTGGGGTTCTGATGCATGCGGCCGAAGCGGCCCAGGACAAAGACACTGCCCGCCAGTTTCGGGTGCTTGCCGCCCAGGCTGCCAATCGCCGCGAAGAGTTGATGCCGGAGGATTAGATGCAACTCGCGGTTGATCTCGCCGCAATTCAGGCGGCCCGGCGCACCCTGCGCGATGTGATTTTGCCTACCCCGCTGCTCCCGGCGACGCGCCTTTCGGCCGAGTTGGGGGCAGCGATCTCATTCAAGGCGGAGAATACCCAGCATAGCGGCTCGTTCAAGATTCGCGGCGCCTACAACACAATCGCTCACTTATCGCCTGATGAACGGGTGGGCGGCGTGATTGCGCCATCGGCCGGCAATCATGCCCAGGGTGTTGCCCTGGCTGCGCAGATGTTGGGCGTGCGCGCAGTGATTGTGATGCCGGAACGTGCGCCGCTGACGAAAGTCGTGGCAACACGCCGCCTGGGGGCTGAGGTGCTGCTGCACGGCGAGAGTTTCGATGATGCGGTGGCGCATGCGCGGATGTTGCAGGCGGAGCATGGCTATACCTACTTGCATGCATTCGACCACCCGCGCGTGATCGCCGGCCAGGGCACAATCGGTCTGGAACTGGTGGAAGCGATGCCGGATCTGAGTCTGCTGGTTGTGCCGATCGGCGGCGGCGGCCTGATCGGCGGGATTGCAATTGCGATCAAGGCCCTTTGCCCTGATGTGCGGATTATCGGCGTACAGGCGGCCGGGTGTGCGCCGGTGCCCGACTCGCTTAAAGCCGGCGAGCCGATCACCTCGCCCAGCGCCGTCACCATCGCCGACGGTATTGCCGTCAAGCGCCCCGGTGATCTGACGTTGCCGATTATCCGTGCCCTGGTGGACGACGTGGTAACGGTGACGGAAGATGAGATTGTGCTGGCGATCGCGCATGTATTGCAGAACAACCGCCTGGTGGTGGAAGGGGCCGGCGCTGCGGGGGTGGCTGCACTATTAGGAGGGAAAGTGCAGCCAAAGGCAGGCGAAAAAGTCGCCACGATCTTATGTGGCGGGAACATCGATGCCAACCTGCTGGCGCGCGTGATCGAGCAGGCGATGGTGCGGCAAGGGCGCTACCTGTTGTTGCGCACCAGTGTCGATGATCGGCCGGGCGGCCTGGCGCGCCTGGTTAACCGCGTGGCCGAGTCGGGGGCAAGTGTCATGGACTTATTCCATCGGCGCGGCATGTGGCGGGTGCCGGTAGACCGAGCCGGCGTGGAGTTGGTGCTGGAAGTGCGCGACGAAGATCACGGCCGGGCCGTGATCGAATACTTACACGGCGCCGGATTTTTGTGCGAGCGCGAGGGCGTGGTTGAGTGGCCGGTCTGATCAATGCAGAATGCGGCATGGGGCGATAGCTTGGTAGCAGCATGTCGATACGCAATGGGGCATAATATGAAAGGGCGCAGCTTACTGCGTCCTTTCAGCCTGCCGAACAGGAATCACTGATGCGTACCTTTATTGCCCGCTTCCGGCAATTTCGCGGGATCGAATTTCAGTTGCTGCTGACCGTACTCCTCTTTTTCGGCGCCGGTTACCTGTTGGTTGTGACGGCAACGCAGCAGCGCGAGTTTGAGGCAACCGTAAGCGGCGTGTTAAGCATCCTCTGGCCGTCGGCTTTGCCGCTGGTTCTATTTGCCGCGATCTCAGTTGGATTAAGTTTCAAGAGTCCCTATGCCGATCAAGTATTACTGCCGTTAGTCGCACTCCTGGCCGGATTAAGCCTGATGTTGACGGCGCGCTTGGAGCCGAGCCTGAATGGATTGTATTTTTGCTCGAACGATATCGGTGATGTATTTCCCTGTTACGAAGGAGTGGCGGCGAAGCAGAGTTTGTGGGTGACGCTGGGGGTCGCGGTTCTGGCGATCATGCTATTCGTGCCGTGGGATCGAATCTGCATCAGATTCTTCCGGCTCTCATTCCTGGATGTGCTCGATCACTATCGCTACCTCTGGTTGGCGCTGGGCTTAGCGCTCATTTTCGCAACCTTTGTTTTCGGCGTCGATCCAAACGGCAGTGGGGTAAAAGTCTGGTTCAACTTCGGCTTCTTCCTCTTCCAGCCCTCGGAGTTACTGAAGATCATCCTGGTGATCTTCATGGCTTCATACCTGAACGAGCATCGCGAGGTTGTGCGAGCCGGGTATCGGCTCGGGCCGTTGACATTGCCGCCGTTACCGTATCTGGTGCCGATCATCGGCATGTGGGGATTGGCGATGGCGACGATCGTCTTTCAGCGCGATCTGGGGGCGGCGCTCTTGCTGTTCGGCGTCTTTCTGGCGATGTTGTACGTAGCGACCGGCGCCACCATGTATGTTCTGGCCGGGGTGGCGGCCTTTGCCGTCGGCGCCTACGTGTTGTACCAATACCTACCGATCGTCGGGCTACGAGTAGCGGTCTGGCTTGATCCGTGGGCGAGTGCCCAAGGAACCGGCTATCAGATCGTGCAGGCAATCTACTCGCTCGCATCGGGTGGGGTGTTTGGTTCAGGGTTGGGTTTAGGCCGGCCCTACATTGTGCCGGCGATCCATACCGACTTTGTCTTTACCGCAGTCGGCGAGGAGATGGGTTTGATCGGGACATTGGGCCTCCTGATGGCCTATGTTTTGTTGATCTTCCGCGGGTTTCATCTGGCGTTAACGATTCCGGGGCGTTTCCGTGGTTTCGAGCAACTGCTCGCAGTTGGTTTGACCACCATTATTGCCGTGCAGACGGTGATTATCCTCGGCGGCAATCTGCGCCTGATCCCGCTTACCGGCATCACCCTGCCATTTATCTCCTACGGTGGCTCATCGGTGATTATTAACTTCTTGATCGTCGGCCTGCTGATGCGCCTTTCGGCGGAAACCGCGCGGCGATAATGGTGTGCTTCTGAGATACGCGCACGGTTACCGGCGCACCAAGCCAGTAACGCAGCAGGTCATCGTGGTAACGCGGCCGGCGAGGTTACTGTTGCATCCTCAGCGATGGTTGCTTCATAA
>JAAUQO010000277.1 GCA_012032775.1 Oscillochloris sp.
CGTCCTGCCCTACCTTCGGGATCTGCGGCTTGATCTTCCGAGCCTCGTCCACGGCCCCGATGTTGATCAGGATCATCCGGAACCCCACGCGCTGGTAGAACCGCAGGCCCCGGAGGTTGTCGTTCGTCGTCGTCAGCCACACGCGGTGGCATCCGCGGTCGCGGGCTTCGTCGAGCCGACATCGGGGGCGATCCGGCTTGGCGGCGCCGACATCACCGCCGAGCAAGCGGCTTAATTGCAGGCTAATCGCAAGGCCGATCCCCATCCCGCCATGCACGCGCCGCTTCTGCTCGTCGGGTTCATTGAATGTGGTGAACATGCTGGTGAATTCGGCATCGCGCAGCCCGACTCCGGTGTCGCTGATATGAAACAGCGCCAGATTGCCCTGAGGGCCGGGCACTTGCTCAAATGTCAGCGTAATGGTGCCGTTTTCGGTGAACTTGGCGGCATTATCGATCAAGTGCAGCAGAACCTCGAACAAGCGTAACGGATCGGTGCGGATCGTCGCCGTTGGCGCAGGCATCTGAACCACGAGCCGATTGTTGCGGCGTTCGGCCAGCTTACGACCGGCTTCGCGCACATCATCGAACAAGATCGTAACCGAGGTTTCTACCAACTGCAAGCGAGTGCTTCCCGCTTCGATCTGTGCCAGTTGCAGTAGGTTGCGAATGTGTTCCATCAGACGCGCGCCGGCATCTTCAATCGCATGCAAATCCGACGGTAATTCGGCGTATTCTCCCCGCTGGAGCCGCAACTGCATCAACTGGCTATAGCCCAGAATCGCCGTCAGCGGAGTACGTAACTCGTGGCTTGTATTGGCCAGAAAGGCCGTTTTAGCCCGATTGGCGGCCTCGGCCGTCTCTTTCGCCATCCGTAGGGCCAGTTCGGTCTGATGTTCGGTACTGATGTTGCGCCAGACCAACAAAACCCCGCGCAGCCGGCCGGGCTTATCGTAGATCGGCGTTATCCGCACACTCAACCAATGATCGTTGTGGTGATGCACGCGCAAGATCTCATCGCCGCTGACGAAGCGCAACCGGTTCGTCAGATCGGGCCAGTCGGCGAATACCTCGGATGCCGAGCGCCCGATCAGCGCATCCACCGCTGCGCCCAGAGTATGGGCTGCGCTCTGATTAAGATCGACCAGCAGTTCGTATTCGTTGAGCACGACGATGCCGTCGGCAATCTGCTCGGCAACCGTACTGCGGGCAATCGGCGTCAAGTCGAAAAGGTGCAGCCGCGATATTGCGATCGCCGCCGCCGCACACGATACCGCAAAGCCCAAGGGGGTGGCGTCGATATCGGCGAATGGTGGGATCTCCATAAGGTAGATCAGATTACCAACCAGGGGCGCCGCCATCGCGGCCAGCAGCGCCAATACCGCGCCACGACTACGTTGCGGGCGCTTAAATAGATCGCGGACGAGCACCGCGCCGCCAACAATCAGGTAGCTGTATGAAACAATCGTATAGCTCCAGAACCCGATCCCATACACCGGGCTAAACAGCATCAGATCGCCATGCATGGCGATTCGTACTTCCTGCCAGAAAAGCCCGTGGTACCGATTACTCCAGGCCAGGATCAAGCCGATAAGCGGAACCGCGAAGAGTGCGCTCAGGCGCAGCGGCCGGAACCATTGTTCGCGACCGCTATAGACGAGGGCGAACAAAAGCCAGGCCGGCGATACCACCACAATCGCGATATATTCGAGGCGCACCCAGAGCATAATCCAGGCTTGATCGCCGCGCATAAGTTCCATGCCATAAAAGATCGACCAGCAGCCAACGGCTGTGCTGAGCAGCAACCAGGCACGAACGCTGGCAATTGTGCGCCAGACAAACATGTTTGCGGTGATCGCAAGCGCACTTGCACCAACGAAAATGTAGAGAGGGGTGAACCATGTGAATTGCGCAATCATACCGCTCATTCTAGCGCTGCGATAACCATCGTAGCGCAATGCGTGCAATCAAACAAGGACGCTTCGCTATGCAGAAATGACGCACAAATTTAGTTGCGTATTTTTTAGTATATCCCATGGAACGGCATTTTGATATTGTTGGGATTCAGTACTAAACTCCTACCTTTAAAACATGCGTAATTGCTCCGGCGGTTCGTCTGCGGCCAGGCTGTTCCAGGGCAGCGGCGGAACCGCACCCAGGCGCTCCAACCGGCTCTGGATGGCCCGGCACAACCCCGGCGATCGGGCTTCGTCGGGGCAATGCATAAACAGGTATACTTTGTCGCCGGCCTGCAACCATTCGCTCAGGCGGGTGGCCCACGCATCAAGCAGATCGTCATTTTGTGCGGGCTCGGGATGGCCGATGTAGCGTACAAACGCCATGCCACCGCTGCGCAATGGATGCATGGGCACGTTGGGCTTGCGCTCACGCGCGTCGTCCAACATGGCACCTGCACCACTTTGCCGAATGGGGCGTACATCCATCACCACCCGCCCGACACCGTGGCGCTCCAGCAGTTCCATCAATCGCGCTTCATCCGGCGCTTCGTACCAGGCCGGGTGCCGTACCTCCACCGCCAGCGCAACCTCGCGCGGCCACTCCAGCAACCAGCGTTCCAGATCGGCGAACTGGGCCGGGCCGTAGGTGGGCGGTAGTTGCAGGAAATACGGCCCGAGTCGCGGGCCGAGTGGCGCCATGCGCGCCAGAAAATCGTGCGTCGATGTGAGTTGGCCCGCCAACGGGCCACTATGACTCACCGCACGCGGCAGTTTCAGGCAGAATTGAAACGTTTCCGGTGTCTCATCGGCCCAGCGGGCCACCACCTCAGGCTTCGGCGTTGCATAAAAGGTCGTGTTGCCTTCAACCGTTGTGAGCCGCCGGCTGTACAGGCGCAGAAAATCGCCGCTGCGACTGCCGGGCGGAAACAGATCACCGACCCACTCTTTGTAGGCCCAGATCGCACACCCAAGATAAAACATAGGTGTAGCCTTTCATATGGCATGGGTAAAGATGCACCATCGTCCGTGCGGGTGGGGCGGGGATAGGCGGAGTAACGACGCAACCGTTTGCCTCGTTATGCCGGTTTACGCCATTGAACGTTGCGCCATGCCCGGTAAAACAGATACGCCTCGATCGGTCCGCTGATCAAGAATGCCGACCAGATCACCGGCAAACTCGGCCAGAACGGTACCAATAGAAAGGCAACTCCGACCGCCATCCAGTTGATCGTGCCGGTGATCACCAGCGGTGTACGCGTATCGCCGGTACCGCGCAATGCCCCGCCATACACAAAGGTGATCGCCCAGAATGGTTGGGCCAACGCGATCACCTGGATCGTGGCTGCGCTGACCGCCACGAGTTCCGGGTCGTCGCCGAAGATACGGGCCAGCCACGGCGCTGAGACAATAAAGATCACCATTAGACCGCCGAGCCAGATCAGGCCCCAACGCAATGCGATCGCCGTCACTGCCCGTGCTTCGTCGGGCCGTTGTGCGCCGACCGCCTGGCCAACCAGCGCTGTTGCCGCCAGCCCGAGGCCGATTCCCGGCAAGAAGGCCAGCGACAACACATTGAGCGCCACCCGGTGGGCCGCCAACGGTATTGTTCCCAGGGTTGCCACCAACGGTGTCAGAAAGGCGAATGCCGTGATCACCAGCACCTCTTCCAGCGCCGCCGGCATACCGATCCGCAGAATCGATCGCAGATCGGGTAGATACGGGCGCCAGCCGGCCATCCCGCCTGCGCCGCTCACGCGAACGCCATTACGCCCGCGCACAAGCACCCAGATCAATGCCGCCGCCCCCAACACCCGCGCGATCACGGTTCCCCATGCGCTCCCGGCCGCGCCAAGTGCCGGGAATCCAAACACGCCGTAGATCAGCACATAGCTCAGGCCGACATTCAGCACATTCGACCAGAGGGTTACGACCATCGGGGTGCGACTGTCGTTTGCGCCGCGCAACACGCCGCCGGCCAGCAACATGATCGTCAATGCACTGCTGCCGCCGATCGTAATGGTCAGGTACTCGCTGGCGATGATGTCGGTAGCGGGTGGTAAGCCGAAGAGTGAGATGATCGCCGGGCTGAGTGGAATACCAATCAGGCCCAACGGCAGGCTGATCACGACACTCCAGATCAGCGCTTGCCGCGCACGACTGCCGGCATCGGCCAGTTTGCCCGCGCCGAAGGCCTGTGACACCAGTACCGATGCGCCGACCGACAATCCGCTGAGCGCCGCCGTCAGCACGAAGATCACCTGGAGCGCCGCGCCCACGCCGCCCAGTGCCACCACGCCCAGGCCGGCAACCAGGATCGAATCGGTGATGCCGAGTAGAGTCTGAAGCAGATTTTCGCCGATCACCGGCCCGGCCAGATCCATCACCCGCCGCCGCAACCGTCGTTGCTCCTTACCTGATTGCGGCGCCTGCTCAACTGGTGTATCGGGAGCCAAAGGCGAGGACATACAAGTAGTGCTCCAAAAGGGATTTCTTTGTACTGATCGATCGTGCGGCGTACCCACACGATCGATCAGCGCAAAACACTATCATTCTACCCTATGCTACGCTTTTGGCACGCGGGTCGCATCGAGCGCCGGCTGGAGATCGCCGGGATCGACCCATTGATCGGCGGTCAGGACGATGATCTGATCGCCGCGATTGAGGATCAGGGTTTTGCTTGGATCGGGGTTGATGGAGACGCCGTAGTTGTCGCGCTCGCTCGCCGCCTCGCTCCGCAACAGGTAGCCCAGCGCCACTTCCGCCCGGCGCGGCCGAATCGATCAGGGTGAAAAAGTTAATCGCGACCCCATTTTGCACATATTCATCGGAAGGTCGCAACTGGATCTCGGAGCCGGTCGGGTCGAACAATTCGGCGAAGATCGCGGTTAAGTGGCGATTCTGGGCGATCTGGGCCAGCATCAGGCTTACCAGACGATCGCTGACGATAAAATCATCCACCCGTGTCACCCGAGCCAGATCACGGTTGCGAATGTCGAGCATTTCGCTCACAATCGAAAATCGGTGATCCAGCCGGTCGGCGATGTCGCGCAGATGCAGCAGCGTGATTAGCGTGCGCGCATCGGCAGCCTGACAATCGAGCATATGCGAATAGCTCAACACAATCACATGATCGTAGGTCGTCAGCGGCAGGCTTTCAAGCAGATCGCGATCGGTGGTGTCGGCCTCGCGGCATGTGATCGTCTGATTGTGCAGTTGGTCGCAATAGCGCGCGATATCGCGGCCGGCGGCCGGATCGGCGGCCACGACATCAACCTGTGATCCGGCTGCAACATAACCTTCCAGGCGATGTAACACCAGCGGGCCGTGGCCGTTCCAGCCCAGCAGCAGCGTGCGTTCGGGTTGGCGTGGACGTGGCACAGGCGCCAGTACGGCGGCCGGGTTAAGCGGTCGGCCGGGTGTGTCAACCAGTTTGATCGCGTGTTCACTCCGCGCGATCACGATCATTCGCTCACCGGCTGTGATCAGACGATCCATCGGCGGGCGCAGCAACGGCACGCCGGCGACGGTGAAAATTCCGATCGGTACGGCTGAGCTGAACAGGCTCAACATATCGCCGAAGCGCCGCCCCACGAATGGCTGCGCATCCCAGAAATAGATCTCATTCCCGGCGTAGTCCAGCAACTCCAGATAGACCACCGAAAGCCCGGTGCTGCGGCTCGTCTGCACAATGATCCGCGAGATCAGATCGGTCATCTGCACGAACTGGGCCTCATCGCGACCGACCATACGGGCCACCGGGAGATTGCGCGGATCGCGTAGTTCCGCCACGATATGGTACGGTTCAGGATGGCGCTGCGTGTTATTCGTGATCGCCAGAATCGTCTTGATCACCTGCGAGTCGGCGTCGCCTGTCTCTGGTGCAAGAACAATAATCGCGCGCGCATCGTGCAGATTGACGATCCCAAGATCGGTGATGCTGATCGGGTTGCCGGTGCGACAGACCAGCCGCAGGTGCTTGAGCTTGCCGGCATTGGTTCGAATCGCGTCTTCCATTTCAACCTTGTCGTGTTCGGCAAGCACCACCACACAGCCGGCCGATCGCCCCGAGTGGGCCAGATTCAACTCTTCGATCACCGTGAAGATCTGCGGCGACCAGCCCAGAATCACGATATGATCGCGCTCAACCACAAATGAGCGTCCTTTGCGCATCTCGGCGAGGCGTTGGTCGAGGCCGGTATTGATCACGCCGATCAGGGTGCTGACGAGGAAGATCCCGCCCGAGGTAACGGCGAGCATCATGGCGAGAAAGAGCGGGCTGCCTTCATCGCCGCCCATGGTGCCGGGATCGAGTGTACGCAGCAGACTGAGCCAGAACAGTTCGGCGAAGGTGATATCGTCGCGCCCGGCCGGCCCTTCGTGGGTGAGCGCTAAAATGAAGGAAACTGCCGCGATCAACAAGAGCGACAACAAAAATAGCCAGAGGATGAGCGCACCTGCGCCTCCGGCCATCAGATTATCAAAGCGATAACGCACCCGATCCAGGAGCGTGATTTTGCGGCGCATCGCTTACTCCACTTGTGTGAGTGGGTGAGGGGGTGAGCGCTTCGCCGGAGATTCAAGCAGGCGCAGCCATTACGCTCGGCGTACAATCACCTGCTCACCGTGTCACTGTGTCACCGTCTGTTCCAACAGTTTCACCGAGGCGTACAACGCATCCAGGTGCGGCGTCGGCAGATTGGTCAGGCGGCCGAGTTCACAGACGGCGCCGACAAGTGCGTCGATCTCGGTGGCTTTGCCGGCTTCGATATCCTGGAGCATCGAGGTTTTGTGGGCGCCGATCTCGCGTGCCATGTCGATCCGCCGCTCGATACTGAGCGGGAACTTAATGCCCAGCCGCTCGGCCACCTGTTGGGCCTCGGCCATCATCGCCGCCACCAGATTGTAGGTCGGCTCGTAGGCGATGATTTTGTCAACAGTGGCGCGGGTAACGGCGCTGATCGGGTTGAAGGAGAGATTGCCCCACAACTTGATCCAGATCTCGTTGCGAATATCGGGCCGCACCGGCGCCTTTACCCCGACGCTGCTCAGCATCTGGGCCAGGGCCTTGACGCGCTCGCTGCGGCTGCCGTCGGGTTCGCCGAGGCTGAAACGATTGCCTTCGATATGGCGGATCACACCGGGGCGCGTGATTGCTGCGGCCGGATAGACCACGCAACC
>JAAUQO010000278.1 GCA_012032775.1 Oscillochloris sp.
GCCAAAGCCGCCCTCGACGGATTGACCAAAATCGGCCCGCGATCGAGTTGGCGCCCGCACGGCATTCGGGTCAATGCGGTTGCTCCCGGCGATATCGACACCCCGGCTAGCCATAGCGTCGTGAGTGACGCGGCGACGCGCGGCGCCAGCGGGCGCTTTTTTCGCCATACGCCGCTGGGCCGGCGCGGCACCCCCGCCGAGGTTGGTGCAGTAGTCGCCTTTCTGGCAAGTGACGCGGCAAGTTTCGTTACCGGCGCTACCTGGCTGGTTGATGGCGGCTTCTTGAGTTATTAGACGTACGCAGTCGGCGCGCCTGCGGCGGGCTGCTTGCCTCCGGCAGGGTGGAAGCATCTTTTTTGCTTTGTGTCGGCAGCAAAGCTGCCGACACAAAGCGGTGGATGATCTGTTTCGCGCTGCCGCAGGCAAGAAAAGGAATTCTATGATTGATCCAATGACTTTGCACGGGATCATCCCACCGCTTTGTACGCCGCTGCTGCCTGACGGCGAACTGGATCCAGCGTCGGCGCGGCGGTTGGTTGAATTCCAGATCAGCGCCGGGGTCCATGGTCTGTTTGTGCTTGGCTCAACCGGCGAACAGGCCGCACTTAGCGCCGAACAACGGGCTGCGATGCTGGAAACAACTATCGCCGCGAACGCGGGCCGGGTGCCGATCCTGGCCGGGATCTTCGATACCTCGACCCGCCGTTGTATCGAGAATGCCCGCATGGCGCAGGCCGCCGGCGCCGAGGCTCTGGTGCTCGCGCCGACCTACTATTATCGGGCCGGGCAGCATGAATTGCTCGATCTGTTTCGCGCCGTGCGCAGCGCCGTCGATCTACCGCTTCTGGCCTATGATGTTCCCGGCGCCGTGAATGTCAAACTCGACGCCGCCACGGTGACAACGCTGGCGGAAGAGGGCGTTATCTGCGGGATCAAAGACAGTAGCGGCGTTGTTGAAGGCTTCCGCGAGGTTCTTATGCGGACGCGGCATCTGCCCTTCCGCGCCTTCACCGGCTCGGAGTTGATCGTCGATGCCTGCCTGCATATGGGTGCGCACGGCAGTGTGCCGGGTCTGGCGAATGTTTTCCCGCAGGCCTACGTCGATCTGTACACTCACGCCTGCGCCGGCGACTGGGCCGCCGCTTCCGCCATTCAGGAGCGGTTGCTGGCCTGTTTCCGCGCGTTGATCACCCAGGGCGATCCGGCCTACTCGGCGAGTGCATCGGCGCTCGGCGGCTTCAAGATGGGTTTGAAAGTGCAGGGCGTGATTGCGCATACCACCGTTGCTGCGCCGCTCCATAGCTTTACCCCCGCCGAAGAAGAACGGGTAGCTGCGGTGATGCAGCGCTATGGGTTGTTCACTGCCGGCTAGGCGCCGGGGCGGTGAGTACGTTTCGCCTGCGGCAGCGCGGAAAAACTCTTTTGTCTGGTTGTGGCAGCTTCGCTGCCACAACCAGACAAAAACAGGAAGTTCCACCCTGCCGAAGGCAGATCAATCGGTTACGCAGTCACCGAAAGAGGCGACTGCGTAACTCCTGTCATTGAGGAGTGCCTGATGTGGAATCTGGCCGAACGCCTGCCGATCGACGCCTTCCGGCTTGAACAGTGCCTACCCGGCACGAAACGCCGCATCCATCTGCTTGTCGCGACCATGCCCGACGGTCAGCCCCTGACGATCCCGCTCCTTGTCGTGCGCGGCCATGGCGCCGGACCGGTGCTTCTGGCGAGTGCTGCGGTTCATGGCGATGAGTACGAAGGCGTGATTGCGATTCAGGATCTCTTCGATCGGCTTGATAGCGAAATACTCAATGGCACCTTTATCGGTATTCCGGTGCTGAACGGGCCGGCCTTCGCCGCCGCGACCCGCGAGGGGATCTGGGATCATCAGAATCTGGCGCGGGTCTTTCCCGGCAACCCTGAAGGGAGCCTGACCCAACGGCTGGCTTACAGCTTCCAGCGCTACCTGCTGCCGCTGGCCGATCTGTATGTCGATCTGCATGCCGGCGGCAACGCCTATGCGATCAAGGCTTTGGCGGGCTATATGCTGCGCGACGATCCGATCGGCGAGCGCCAACGCGCCGCCGCAATTGCCTTCGGACTCGAGTTCGTCTGGGGGACAGCGCCGTTGCCGGGGCGCACTCTTTCTGCTGCGGCTAACTTGAACATCCCGGCGATCTATGTCGAATTGCGCGGTGAAGGCCGCGCACGCAGCGCCGATGTTGCGAGTGCCGGACGCGGTTTAGGGCATCTGATGGCGTTTCTCGGCATGATGCCGGGCGCGTATCCAACCGAGGCACCGCTGCTGATCGAAGATCGCAGCGCCGGCTCCGGCCACCTGCAACTCGATCATCCCAGCCCGGCGGCGGGCATCTTTATCCCGGCCGTCGAACTCTGGCAGTTGGTCGAGCAAGGCCAACTTCTCGGCAGCGTTCGCCATCCCGACGGTACGCTCCAGGCGACCATTACTGCCGCTCGATCGGGCCGCATTCTGTTTATCCGCACATTGCCGCGCGTCTTTGCCGGCGATACCGTCGCGTTTGTGCTGGAGGAACCGCCGGCCTAGCTCGGCGCGCAAACCTGAACATTTCGTGGTGTTTGGCCGGCTTGCCGGCCAAACACCACAAAAAAGAGTATTTCCACCCTGCCGGAGGCAGATCAACCCGTTATGCGGGCGGCCGAAACAGGCGACCGCGTACCTACCTGAAAGGATCAACGCTATGCCAAGCTGGGCCGAATCACAGCGGCTGCTGGAGCGCGCACGCCATACGATTCCTGCCGGAGTTACAAGTAATGTACGGGCCGGCGAACGCCCCTTTCCGCTTTTCTTCGCCCACGCCGCAGGTGCAACCCTGACCGATGTTGATGGGAATAGCTACATCGATTATGTGCTCGGTCAGGGGCCGATGATCCTTGGGCATTCGCATCCGGCCGTGCTTGATGCGGTCGAGCGGGCGATGCGGCGCGGCCAACTCTTCGCCGGCCAACATGAACTGGAGATCGAGGTTGCCGAGGCCCTGGTGCGATTGGTACCCTGCGCCGAGTTGTGTCGTTTCGGGGTGAGCGGTTCGGAGTTGGTACAGGCGGCAATGCGTCTGGCCCGCGCCGTAACCGGGCGAACGCTGATTCTGCGCTTTGAAGGCCATTATCACGGCTGGTTCGACAATGTACTGCTGAACGTCGCAACACCGCCCGATCAAGCCGGCCCGCGCGAGCAACCTCGACTTGCGCTCGGTAGTGCCGGCCAGACAGCCAGTGTATGTGAGGATTTTTTACTCTTGCCCTGGAACGATCTGGCGCTGGTCGAACAACTCTTCGCCGAACGCGGCCATACCATCGCCGCGATCATGACCGAGCCGATGATGTGCAATACCGGCGCTATTCCACCGGCGCCCGGCTTCCTGGCCGGGTTGCGGCGATTATGTGATCAGTATGGTGCCTTGCTCTACATGGACGAGATTATTACCGGTTTCCGGCTTGGATTAAGCGGCGCCCAGGGGCGCTTCGGCGTTACGCCCGATCTGGCGACGTTTGCCAAGGCTCTTGCCGGTGGTTTTGCAACTGCGGCACTGGTGGGCCGGCGCAAATACATGGAGCGCTTCGCCCAGGATGTGAACCACTCCGGCACCTTTAACGGCAACGTGATCTCGATGGCTGCCGCCGCCGCCGCCCTTGCCGAGCTTGAACGCGACGACGGCGCGCTGTATCGCCATATGGAACAGCTTGGCACCACCCTGATCGACGGTATCCGCAGCCTGGCGCAGCGCCATGATTTGCCGATTCTGGTGCAAGGATTCCCGACCGCATTCCATCTGTCGTTTACCGAGCTAGCGGCGCTGCACGAGTACCGCGATTACGCATTACACTGCGACAAAGAACGCTATGCCAGACTCAAAGTCGCGCTGCTGAAGCGCGGCGTGCGCGTGCTTGATCGGGGGGTCTGGTACATTTCGGCCGCGCATACTGCGGATCAGATCGCGCAGACGCTGGACATATTCGACGCCGCGCTGCTCGAGGTACGCGAATTATGAGCAGCCGACGGCCACGGATCGCGGTAGGTGGGATTATCCACGAGACCCACACCTTTGCCGAGCCTGTCACCGGCCTGGATCAGTTCGCAGCCCAGTCGCTCTACCGAGGGAGCGCGGTTGTCGAGGCGCTCCAGGGAACAAGTTCGGGCCTGGGCGGCATGTTGGCCGGCTGTGCCGACGCCGAGTTTGAGCTGATCCCGACGCTGTATGCAGCGGCGATGCCGAGCGGTATGGTGAGCGCCGCCGCTTATTGCACGCTGCGCGACGAACTCCTTGCGGCGCTGGCTGCGGTTGCTCCGCTCGACGGCGTTTTGCTCGCGCTGCACGGGGCCATGGTTGCCGAAAACGAGCGTGATGTCGAAGGCGATCTGTTGGCCCGGATTCGCGCGCTCCTTGGGCCGCAGATCCCGCTTGTCGTCGAACTCGATATGCACGGCAATATCAGCCCGCGCAGCGTCGCCCATGCCGATGTGCTGCTCGCCTTTCATACCAATCCGCATATCGACCCGTATGAGCGCGGCGCGGAAGCGGCTGCGATCATGGCGCGCATGCTGCGCGGCGATCTGCAACCGACGGCTGCGATCGCGCAAGCGCCGGTGCTGCTGGCGCCACAGGCCACCGGCACCGCCGATCTGCCGCTTCGCGCCGTGCATGCCCGCGCCGCCGAATTGCGCAGCGATCCACGGGTTGTCGCGATCTGTGTGATGGCCGGCTTCGCCTACGCCGACACACCTGATACCGGCGCAAGCATGATCGTCACCACCGACGATGCGCCCGAATGTGCCCAACGCTACGCCGACGAACTTGCCGCCCTGCTCATGGCGCAGCGCGAAGCCGCATTACCGCTGCTCTACCCGCCCGCTGCCGCGATCCAACGCGCCCTGGCGCTGCCCGGCGGGCCGATTATTCTGGTGGATTCAGCCGACAATATTGGCGGCGGCACGCCCGGCGACGGAACCGATGCGCTGCGGGCATTGCTGGCCGCCGACGTGCCGGAGTCCGCCGTTGTTATCGCCGATCGCGAAGCCGTGGCGGCATGTTGGGCGGCCGGTGCAGGCGCCGAACTTGTCGTGCGGGTCGGCGGCAAAGTCGATCGTTGGCACGGCGAACCGGTTCAGGTGCGCGGCGTTGTTCGGACACTTTGTGATGGGACATTTCGCTGCGAGTTGCAGGCGAACCATTTTGCCGCATTTTATGGCGATAGCATCCGCATGGGGCGCACCGTCTGGCTGCGGGTCGGCGGGGTGAATGTTGTGCTCACCGAACGCAAAACACCGCCGTTTGATCTTGCGCAACTGCGTGGCGTCGGCATCATTCCCGAAAGCCAGAAATTGATCGTCGTCAAGTCGGCGGTTGCCTATCGCGCAGCCTATCTGCCGATCGCGGCCGGAGTAGTGGAGATGGACACAGCCGGGCTGTGCAGCGCGAATCTGCAACGCTTTCCCTACCAATACCTGCGCCGCCCGATCTTCCCGCTTGATACGATTGCGTAGCTTCAGCTACAAGCCAAGGAGCCGGATCATGGACTTTACGGAACGCTCGATCGGCGAACTATTCGCTATGCGCGGCCGGGTCGCAATCGTCACCGGCGCATGTGGTTGGCTTGGCTCGGCGATGAGTCGTGGCCTTGCCGAAGCCGGCGCAACCCTGGTTGTTACCAGCCGCGATGCCCAACAGGCGGCAGAGTTTGCCGCCGCTTTGCCCGGCGAAAACCATCTCGGGCTTGCACTTGCCCAGAGCGATACCGCTGCTATTCCGGGTTTTGTCGCCGCAGTTGTCGCACGCTACGGCCGCGTCGATGTGTTGGTGAATAATGCGTATGGCGGCACTGCACCAACAATCGAGAACGCGACCGCCGAGGATTTCGACCGCGCCTATCATACCGGCGTCACCGCCTATTTTCTGCTCGCCCGCGAGGTTGCCGATCATCTGCGGCAACGTGGCGCACCGGGCGCGATCATCAATATCGCCAGTATGTACGGCGTGGTCGGCAGTTATCCCGAGGCCTACAGCGACCTGCCGACGAACAGCCCGCCCAATTATCACGCGCTCAAGGGCGGTGTGGTGCATCTCACGCGCCACCTGGCGGTGTATTGGGCGCGCGCGGGTATTCGCGTCAATGCAATCAGCCCCGGCCCCTTCCCCAAACCCGAAACCCATGCCCAACTCCCCGAGTTCATCGCCCGCCTGGAGTCAAAGACCCCTGTTGGCCGTATGGGCCGGCCTGAGGATTTGAAAGGGGCTGTTCTCTTGCTCGCCAGCGACGCAGGGACGTATATCACCGGCCAGAATCTGCTGGTTGACGGTGGTTGGACGGCCTGGTAGCGCCACGCGCATTGCACTATGAACGCGCTCGTCTATGAGCCTGAGGCGTGCTGCCTGAGGCGTGCTGCCTGATGCGCACCGCAAGGATCAGGCATCAACCGCTGCCATCAGTATTGCTGTCCGCCCATGAACCGACCGAGGCAGGGCGTGCCCGGGCATGTTACACTCTGAGTTCCTGCGATTGTTCCACGCATTGCTTGCCGAAGCCTGCAAACGGGCAGTTGCCCATGCATAGCGAGTGCAGGCAGCGATACGGAGGTACCGGCCGATGATGAGTGTGCATCTGGAGCGCGTGCGGCGGATCTGCATGGCGCTGCCCGAGACGACCGAGCGGCTCTCGCACGGCGAGCCGACCTTCTTTGTGCGGAAAAAAGTATATGTGATGTGCGCCGACAACCACCACAATGACGGTCGGAGCGCGGTCTGGCTACCGGCGCCGCCGGGCTTCCAGGAGGGTTTGATCGGCAGCGATGCGGACACCTTCTTCCTCCCGCCCTATGTCGGTCATCGCGGCTGGGTCGGTGTGATTCTTGAGCGCATCAGCGACGCCGATCTGCGCCTGCATATCGAGACAGCCTGGGAATTGATTGCGCCCACCCGGCTGCGGGCTGCGCGCGCCGAGGCCCTGCGTGCCGCTGCGGTTGCGCGCGATCAGGCGGAAGAAAGCCCCTGATGAACCACCCTTTTGTAGGCGTTTCGGCGCCGGCCCGTAACGGATTCTGTGTTGTGATGCGCGCAGCGAAGCTGCGCCGCATCA
>JAAUQO010000279.1 GCA_012032775.1 Oscillochloris sp.
TGCCGCGCGGTTTGCCACCTTGATTCCTGAGGTTTGATACTTGATGCCTGAGGCCTGAGGCCTGAGGCGCGGTTCGCCACCTTGATGCCTGAGGCCTGAGGCCTGAGGCGCGGTTCGCCCGTCCCACGCGGTACGACGTTCCTCCACAGCTACACCGCTTGCCGCTCGCCCTTTTCATGGCACTGTTTTTGCAGCGACAAAAGCAGCATGTCCATGATGAGGAGTTGTCTATGCCCGGACGAATCGAAGATTATGCCTTGATCGGCGATTGCCAGACCGCAGCACTGGTGTGTCGTGACGGATCGATCGACTGGCTGTGTTTCCCGCGCTTCGACTCAAATGCCTGCTTTGCGGCGCTGCTCGGCACGCCTGAGCACGGCTGCTGGAAGATCGCGCCCGCTGTGCCGATTCGCTCGGTGAAACGGCGCTACCGGCCCGGCACCCTGATTCTTGAAACCGAATTTGAAACCGAGGCCGGCACAGTTCAGTTGATCGACTGGATGCCGCCGCGCAATGTCGCGCCCGACCTGATGCGTATGGTGGTCGGTAAGTCCGGCAATGTGCCGATGCACATGGAGTTGATCATCCGCTTCGATTATGGCCGGGTGGTGCCCTGGGTGCAAGCGATCGCCGACGGGATTGTGGCGATCGCCGGCCCCGACACGCTGCACATCCATACGCCGATTCAGCTTGTGGGCGAGAACATGCACACCGTTGCCGATTTCCAGGTGGGCGCAGGTGATCGGGTGCCGTTCACCCTTACCTGGACACCAACCTACACCACCGAGCCGGAACGCCTCATCCCGAGCACGAACTTGAGACGACCGAATCCTGGTGGTGCGAGTGGTCGGGCCGCAACAAGTATCACGGCAACTGGGAAGAAGCAGTCAGCCGCTCGCTGATCACCCTCAAGGCGCTCACGTACCAGCCGACCGGTGGGCTGGTTGCTGCGGCAACCACGTCGCTGCCGGAGCATATCGGCGGCGTACGCAACTGGGATTACCGTTTCTGCTGGCTGCGTGACGCTACCTTCACCTTGTACGCCTTGATGACCGGCGGTTATACCGAAGAGGCCGGGTTATGGCGCAACTGGCTGATCAATTCCGTCGCCGGCGAGCCGTCGAAATTGCAGATTATGTATGGATTGGCCGGCGAGCGTCGCCTATCGGAGTTTGAACTTGACTGGCTGCCGGGTTATGAGAACTCGACCCCGGTGCGAATCGGCAATGCGGCCTACAACCAGTTCCAGCTTGACGTGTACGGTGAGGTGATGGATGCGCTGCATCTGGCTCGGCGGAGCGGTTTAGAGAGCACAACGGCGGCCTGGCGTGTGCAACGGGCAATTGTGCGCTATCTGCAGGATGCGTGGCAGCAGGCTGATGAGGGCATCTGGGAAGTGCGTGGCGAGCGCCGGCATTTCACCCATTCCAAAGTGATGGCCTGGGTCGGGATCGACCGGGCGATCAAAGCAGTTGAGCAATTCGGGTTGGAGGGTGATCTGGCGACGTGGCGGCGGCTGCGCGAAACGATCCGTAACGAAGTGTACGAACGTGGCTTCAACCAGAAACACAATACCTTTGTGCAGCACTACGAGACAAGTGATGTCGATGCCAGCCTGCTGATGTTACCGCTGGTGGGCTTTATCTCGCCGCACGATCCGCGCATGATCGGGACGGTGGCCGCGATTCAGGATTCGTTGGTGCAGGACGGGCTGGTGAAACGCTACCACACCGAGAGTGCCGAGGACGGGCTGCCGCCGGGCGAAGGGACATTCTTGCTCTGCTCGTTCTGGCTGGCCGACAATCTTGCCCTGCAAGGCCGGCTGGATGAGGCGCGGGCCTTGTTTGAGCAACTGCTGAGACTGCGCAACGATGTGGGGCTGTTGGCCGAGGAGTATGATCCGCAGGCCAAACGCCTGATCGGCAACTTCCCGCAGGCATTCTCGCATGTCGGCTTGATCAATACGGCGCGCAACCTGGATCGAGCCGGTGGCCCGGCGCAGGATCGGAAACAATAGGCCAATGCAGCATCAAGCCGGCGACTTTCGCGTTGGAGTGCCTTCAGGCGCACGACATTGCGGGTTGGGAAAACATTTGTATTCATACCGATAGTATACCATCGGCTAGACATAAAATATACTAATTCAGTATTAGAACGGGTTCGTGCGGCGACGCCACGCGAACCCGTTCGGTTGATTTAAGGGGTGAGGACGACCTTAATGCAGCCGTCTTGCTTGTCGCGGAAGGTGCGATACGCCGCAGGCGCGTCGGCGAGTTTCAGGCGGTGGGTGATCACAAATGAGGGGTCGATCTCGCCCTTGCTGATCAACTCGTGGAGCGGTTTCAAGTAGCGGTGCATGTGGGTCTGGCCCATATGAAAACTCAGGCCCTTACCGAATGCCACGCCTATCGGCATTTTGTCGATGATTCCGCCGTATACGCCGGGAATGGAAATGATTCCGCCCTTGCGGCAAGCCATGATCGCCTCGCGCAGCGCGATTGGGCGATCGGTTTCCAGACGCACGGATTGCTTGACTTTGTCGTAGACGCCGAGCGCACCCATCCCGTGGGCCTCCATCCCGACCGCGTCGATGCATGCGTCCGGGCCGCGCCCGCCGGTCAACTCCTTCAGCCGTTCGAGTACATAGCCCTCGGAATAGTCGATCGTCTCGGCGCCGCTGCTCTCGGCCATGCGTAGCCGCTCGGGGATACGGTCGATTGCGATCACACGATCGGCGCCGAGCATGAAGGCGCTGCGAATTGCGAACTGCCCCACCGGCCCACAGCCCCAGATTGCGATCACCTGGCCGGGCTGGATGTTGCAATTCTCGGCGGCCTGATAGCCCGTCGGAAAGATGTCGGTCAGAAAGAGCACCTGCTCGTCAGGCAAATCCGACGAGACTTTCAGCGGGCCGACATCGGCAAACGGCACCCGTACATATTCGGCCTGGCCGCCGGCATACCCGCCAAGCATATGCGAGTAGCCAAACAGACCCGACGGCGACGAACCATAGGCCGCCTCGGCCATCCAGGCGTTCGGGTTTGAATTATCGCAGAGCGACCAGAGCTTGTTTTTGCAGTAGTAGCAGTTGCCGCAGGCGATCGTAAACGGCACCACCACGCGATCACCGATCCGCAGGTTCTTGACATCCTTACCAACCGCCACAACCTCGCCCATGAATTCATGGCCGAGGATATCGCCCTTTTGCATCGTCGGGATGTAGCCGTCGTACAAATGCAGATCCGAACCGCAGATCGCCGTGGATGTGACCCGCACGATCGCATCGCGCGGGTTGATAATCTCGGGATCGGGTACCGTTTCAACCCGTACATCCTCGCTTCCGTACCAACATAATGCTCGCATTAGCTCTGCTCCTTCCCGCCCTGAGCCGGGCGCATCGCATTCGTCGCGACTTCGCCGGCCTCGATAACCATCTTCAGTCGCCGTAGATCATCCATGACCTGCTGCCCCGGTTCCTCGCCCAACAGGCGGGCCGCTGCCCGGCCAAGCATTCCGGCGGGCGGCATATATTCGAGCACAACCCGAATCTCGGTGCCGCGCTCGCCCGGTGCATCGCGAAAACGTACCGAGCCGGCATTCACAATCTGGGCGTCGGGTTCGGAACGCCAGGCGATCACCTCATTCCGGCGATCAAGAAAGATCTCGGCCTCCCACGACACCTGCGACCCGGCCGGCCTTTGGCGGTCCAGCGCGAACGCTTCTGGTCGATCACCTGCACGTCCTGCAAGTGGGTCATAAAGCGCGGCAGATTACTGAAGTCGCGCCATAGCTCATACAGCTCAGTTCGGTCGGCGGCGATCGTAATCGAGTGCTCGATATGGGCCGGCCGTGCCGACGCTTCGGTGTTAATGTCGAGCGATTCGTAAATCGGGCAGTGGCCGGAGATCCCGCGATACAGCAGATAGCCGCCGACAAGCAGCGCCGGCATGCGTTCGCGGGCTTCGCGTAAGCCATAGAACGCCATTGCGCCGCCGGCCATGGTCGAAGCGATCCGCTCGCTGTCGCGTACGTTCGACGGGCGCTGCGGCGGATGGGCAACCGCTGCATCGCGTTGCGTAACAGGAGAAATTTCTTGCATCGTATTCATCCTTATGACAATCTGGCAGCGGTTAGCGATGCCGGCACCAATGGCATGCACACCGTTAACCGGCCACCCTGGCTGATGATCAATGGTCGGGCTACTTTTTCGGCGGGTTCATTTGCTGCACCTGCGCAAAGCTACCGGCCTGCGGCAGCCCCAGCTCAGGCTCCTGGCCCTGTGGTTTCAAATGCTCGGCGCTGAATTCGCCCTTGCCCGTCGATTGAGCGACCTTTGCTCCAACGGCCTGCCGGGATCGGCGCTTGCGGATCGATATTCGTCGAGAGGAAGACATAATTGAACTGCTGATTCTCCTGCTCTTGCGGGAAACTGTTTGGAATCGGCAGGTAACCGCCCTGCTCTTTCAATTCCTCCAGTACCGCCAGCCACTGCTGCTGATGCATCGTATCGCGCGCGATCAGGAAGGAAAGCATATCCTTCATGCCCGGGTCGTCGGTCATGTGGTAGAGCCGCGTAGCCAGTGCACGGCCGGTAGCCTCGGCGGTGACATTGGCGAACATATCGGCCGCCAGATTCCCGCTCGCATAGACGTGTGAGCCGTCGAAAGGCACGCCATTGCTATCACTTGCCATTGCAGCCATGCCGGCCGACAGATAATGGCGCGGATCCATACCGCTCAGGGCCGCTTTCACCATTGGATTCATCGCCGCCTCTTCCTGAAATGAGGCCGGCGCACCCTCAAGATTCATCGCAACCGCAGTGGCCAACATCTCCACATGGCCGATCTCCTCAGTTCCGGTTTCGAGCAGCATATCGCGATATTTCACCGGGCCACGGGCACCCCACGCTTGAAAAAGGTACTGCAGCATGACTCGGATTTCACCCTCGACGCCGCCGATCGCTTGCTGAAGCATCTTGGCGAAGACCGGGTTTGGCGTATCCACCCGAACCGTGTACTGAAGTCGCTTATCGTGATAGAACATCGCTCCTCCCAAACTAAACAATAGAATGGACCGGCACCATACCGGCGTGATGTGACACTCCACGATCTTGCATCAACTATGCCGTCGATCCCCAGGCCAGGCTGCTGCACCGCCGCGTGCTGCATGGCTACGGGCCAAAATTGGTATACAACTTGCAGTTTTGCGCATCGTAAGGATGTTCATTAGTAAAACCCAACCGAAAAGGAAATGCATAATGCAGCGATCTGAGATTATGCGTCGCCTACGCGACGAAACAATCTGGGATGTGATTGTGATCGGCGGTGGTGCGACCGGCCTGGGAACTGCGGTAGACGCCGCAGCCCGCGGCTATCGTACGCTGCTTTTGGAAGCCCACGACTTCGCCAAAGGTACATCCAGCAAAAGCACAAAACTGGTGCATGGCGGGGTGCGTTACCTGGCTCAGGGAAATATCGCGCTGGTCTACGAGGCGCTGCAAGAGCGCGGCCGGCTGCGGCGAAATGCGCCGCACCTGGTTTCGGCGCTGCCGTTTGTGGTGCCCGGCTATACCTGGTGGTCGAACCCGTATTATGGCGCCGGTCTGCTGCTGTACAGCGCCATGGCCGGCAGCCTGGGCCTGGGGATCTCGCGGCCGATCGGGCGCAAAAAGGCGCTTGAACTGGCGCCGACCCTTGAACCCAAAGGGCTGAATGGCGGTGTCGTCTATTACGACGGCCAGTTCGACGACGCGCGCCTGGCGATCACTCTGATGCGGACGGCCCAGGATCATGGCGCACTGGCCCTGAACTATGCCCCGGTCACCGACCTGATCAAAGCCAACGGCAAGGTTGCCGGCGTTCGCATGCGCGATGCCGAGAGCAACGAGGAGTTCGAATTGCGGGCCAGAGTTGTCGTGAATGCAACCGGTGTCTTTGTCGATGCGGTACGCCGCATGGACGAGCCGGGTGCGCCGGCGATGCTCTCACCCAGCCAGGGGATTCATATTGTGCTCGACGGCGCATTCCTGCCGGGCGATCACGCGATCATGATCCCGAAAACCGACGATGGCCGGGTGTTGTTCGCGATCCCATGGCACGGCCGTTTGCTGGTCGGCACCACCGACACACCGGTGAACGAGACGCCTCTGGAGCCGCGGCCATTCCAGGAAGAGATCGATTTCTTGCTCGCGCATACGGCGCGCTACCTGGCGAAAGATCCGACTCCCGACGATGTTTTGAGCGTCTTTGTCGGGTTGCGCCCACTGGTGAAGGCCGGATCCGGCGGCAGCACCGCCTCGCTCTCACGCGAGCACACCCTGGTTGTCTCCGACGCGGGGTTGGTCACGATCACCGGCGGCAAGTGGACAACCTATCGCAACATGGCCGAGGACACAGTGAATCGGGCCGCGCAGGTGGCCGGCCTGGCGAGTGTCAAAAGCCCAACCCGCGATCTGCGTTTGCACGGCTACAGCGAGCATCCCGACGAAGAACCGTTTGCGGTGTACGGCAGCGAGGCGCCGTTGCTCAAGCAGTTGCTCGGTTCACAACCCGGCTGGCACGAACGCCTGCACGCGAACCTGCCCTACCGCGCCGGCGAGGTGATCTGGGCGGCGCGCCATGAACTGGCGCGGACAGTGGAAGATGTGCTGACGCGGCGCACCCGCGCGATTGTACTCGATGCCCGCGCCAGTATCGAGGCGGCGCCGAAAGTTGCGGCGCTGCTCGCAGCCGAATTGGGGCATAACCAGTTCTGGGAGTTGGATCAGGTGCAACAGTACCAGAATCTTGCCGCCGGCTACACCCTGGCCGGCGCCGAAGCCCTCGTTTCATAACCCGGCGGCGCCACCCAGACGGATAACAGAACCACGGCGAAGAGGCGCAAGCGCTTGCGCCTCTTCGCTTCACGCAGCAGACGAATCCTCGCTGTCGCGCACCCCCGGCGACCGAAGATCAGAAGGAGCGACGCACACCCTTGGGGCGCTCCTTCTTGCATGCACCTGGAATATGACTTGCTATGTATGCGTGCTGCGGGTTGCTTACTGCTGTATGCATGTGTTTCACCTCATAAAGATCCTTCCCTCGGCAACCCC
>JAAUQO010000280.1 GCA_012032775.1 Oscillochloris sp.
GGCGGCGGCCACCAACGCCGCAAGTTCGCGCCGGGCGGCCAGCAGATCGGCGTCGAGCGCATCGGCCAGTCCGGCCGGATCATGGTTAAGTGCATGGGGCCAACTCGGCCACTGCACATGCGTCCTTGTTCAGATCGGCGACGATCCGCCAATTGTGCCCGGCGCCGGCCGCCAGATCGAGATCGGCCGCCAGCAAGAAAGCCCCGCGCCGGCCGCGCAGATCATGCTCGGCTTGCACCGGCTCGTTGCGGCGAAAGGCCGCGACCTGGGCGGAGGAGAGCAACATGCGGGCGCCGCTGAGTCCAAGCGACCATGCCACCGTGGCGCGGAGGGCCTCGCTGGCCTCGGCCAGGTCGGTCAGCATCGAACTGAGTGCGAAGATCGCCAGCCCGCTTGGGTCGAGCTCGGCGCGCTTGTAGGCATCAAGCAGATTGCTCAGGTTGCGTTGCACCTGCGTGCTTGCGCCGTACGGCAGCAGATTCTGCAAGCCGTCGAGTAGTGTCACAGTGCATGGCTCACCGTGCAACTCTTGCAGCCGGCAACTGCGCACAAAGCCGAAGCGCGGGCTGGCCTGCCATGCGGCCCGAAAGGCCAGGCCAAGGTCGTGGTTGATCTCTTCAAAGATCAGCTTTGTGCTGAGCGGATCCTTGTACAGATTGCGCTCGATCCGATAGCGCTCGGCTTCCCGCTCGCCAAAAGGCTCCCAGCGCTGTACGATCGCGTTGCGACGCACATGGAAGACACTCAGCGGGCCGGTATGCGGCAGACACTCATACAACCGATCGTCGGTCTCGTAGGGAAACAAGGCCGTATCGGGGCTGCGCCGGCCGGCAGTCAGGCCGCCGTTGCTGGTAACAAAAAGCCAGTGGTCGGCCGGGCTAACCAGGCTGATCAGGAACGGCGCCATATGATCCACGCCGCTGATCCGATAGAATCGCTCGCCCTCAAGCTCGACGAACTCGCCGCCGGCCGGATGTGAGGGCGCACTGAACCGAACCGGCGCTGCAACAGCGTCGGGCAACAACTTATTCATAGTGTATGCTCCGGCAAAACGGGCGGTAGGTTATGGACTCGATCGCAGTCCCATTGTCACCCCGACAGGAGCGCAGCGTAGTGGAGGTTGCTCTCGGGAGCACCGGTTGCGAATTGATTGGGAAGCCATGGTCGGATACCTCCACTTCGCTCGCTCTGCTCGCTTCGGTCGGAATGACAAGGTACAGCTGGACTGCATCAACCCTGGCTCGTCACCCCTCAGCCCTCAGGCATCAGCCCTTCACGGCGCCGGCCGTCAGCCCCGACACAATGTAGCGCTGCAAGGCCAGAAACAGCACAATCATCGGCAGGGTCATAATAAGCACCGCTGCGGCCAGGGTCGGCCAGTCGCTCCCATACACACCCTGGAAGACGATCATGCCGCGCGTGATCGGGTAATAATCCTTGTTGGTGAGATAGATCGTCGGCAGGATCAGTTCATTCCAGATACCAATTGCGTGCAGCACGGCAACCGTGGCGATCGCCGGCTGCATCAAGGGAAGTGCAATACTGGTGACAAAGCGGAAATACCCGCAGCCATCCATTGCCGCCGCTTCATCGAGTTCAATCGGCAGCGTTTTGATATAGTTCACCAGGATCACAATCCCGATCGGGTTAACAAGGAACAGCATCACATAGCCGAACGGATTGTTATACAAGCCCAGCGCCAGCATCATCTGGAACTGCGGGATCAAGGCCACCGGCAAGAACAGCGCGATCACATACAGCGTCAGCAGTAAGCCGGCGCCCTTTACATAACCGCGTGAGATCGGGAAGGCCACGAACACCGCCGTGATGCAATAGAGCACCGTTGCTGCAACCGTGTAGATCAGCGTATTGGTGAGATAGCGCAGGAAATTGGCCTTTTCCCAGGCTTCGACGAAATTATCAAGGTTCAGGCTCGACGGCAGTGCGGTCGCGCTCTTCATAAAGTCCGGCATGGATTTCAGCGACGTATTGACCAGCATCAGCAGCGGGCCGAGGTAGATCAGGGCGATCAGCCCGAGCGTGATGTAGGAGAAGATGCGTCCCCAGCGCAACGGCCGTGCCGGGGCCCGGCTTTGCGGTTTCTCAACGGTAGTGGTGATTGTGCTCATCCCAAAATCCTCCGCTCGCGTTGCTGCAAGTAATACTGCACCGGTATGCCGATCGCCAGAACCAGCAAGAAAAGAATAATCGAGGCGGCGGCGGCATAACCCTGCCGGAATGCACTTGTGACACTGCCCGAGGTCTGGCCGAAGCCCTGGGCGAAGATCAGATAGCCCAGCACCTGGGTGCCGTTGCGGTAGCCGATCAGCACCAGGAAGAGTTGCCAGGCCTGAAGCGAGCCGATAATATTCAGCAGCAGATTGGTATTCACACTCGGCGTGAGCAGCGGCCATGTCACATTGCGGAAGGTCTGCCAGGCGTTCGCGCCGTCGATCTTCGCGCCCTCGTACAGGTCGCTTGGAATGGTTTGCAGGCCGGCGATGAAGATCATCATCGTGGTGCCGAGGTTGGCCCAGATCTGGATAAAGATCACCCATGCCATCGCCTCGTTCGGCTGGCCGCCCAGAAACTCCGAGCGCATGCCGAAGAGGTCGAGCAAACTGGCGAGCGGCCCGCCGAGTGGATAGAGGAACAGCGACCAGATCAGACCCTGGATAACCGCCCCCAAAATCACCGGCATAAAGAAGATCGTGCGGAAGATATTGACCCCGCGCAGCTTCTGGTTCACCAGCAACGCCAGGCCCAGGCCGAGCGTAAACTGGATCGATGTCACAAAAAAGCTGAAGACCAGGGTGCGTCCCAGGGCCGCATAGTTATCACGCGAGGCCTGGCCCATAAACAGGAACTCGCGGTAATTCTCCATGCCGATCCAATGTACTGCCGCGCCGCGGATACCGCTGGCATCGGTGAATGAGTAGACACTGGTTGCGAGCGCCGGCCCAAGCATGATCAGCAGGTAGAAGAAGAAACCGGGCAGCAACAATAGGTAGGGCGTCCATCTTGTCCGACCGCGCCCAAAGTGATAATTGTTCATCGCCACGCTCCGTGGGTTGGGGTGTGTGGTACGGTGGTAGCGTACCGCACACCCAGCTGCTTCCTTCAGTCCGGCTGCGCTAATTAGTTTGAGTCAAGCCCGGATTGCAGATCGGATTGCACCTTTTCCGCCAGCGCCTGCGGGTCATCAAAGGTTCCGAACGGTTGGAAGTACGAAGCGAAGGGGTTGGCGTACTCGCCGGCGCCCTTGGGCGCAACCCAGTATTGCTCATAACCGACGCGGAAGTTCTCAAGGTAGGGCGCAACCTCGGTGCCGATCGGGCTGTCGAGCGTCGCGCCGGGCTGGGTCGGAATAAAGCCGACGGCGTTGATAAAGGCCTGGTAGTTAGCCGGCTCCGAGAACTCGGAAAGATAGAGCAGCGCGGCGTCTTTGTGCGGCGTGTTGGCGGCAATCGCCCAGCCCTGGTCGTACTTGCCGAACAGATACTTGTTCTCTTCGGGGTTGTCGCTGCCGGGGAAGGGGATGTAGCCCCACGCAAAGCCCGGCTCGGCCGCGTCGATCGCCGATGCATACCAGGTGCCGCCGGGGAACATCGCCACGGCGCCCGAGGCAAAGCGGCCCGGAGCGGCGTCGCCGGCGATTCCGCTGGCGCCCGGCTCCATCATTTCCTGGGCATAGACTTTCATCTTCGACCACATGTCCATGGCCTTGCTGTCATTCCATGTGAGCGATCCGGTCCACAGTCCCTCCACCAATTGCGACTGGTCGGGGTAGATCGAGCCGATCAGGCCGTAGGCGCCCACAAAGATCGGCCAGCCATCCTTGCCGCCCGCCGTCATACAGGCCACACCGGCTGCCGAGAAGGTCTCACAGGCTGCGACCAGTTCGCTCCAGGTGGTGGGAACGGCGACATTGTTCGCGGCGAACAGATCCTTGTTATAGTAGATGCCGCTATACGAGACGCGGCCCAGGTTCACCTGGTATACCTTGCCGTTGTAGGTGCCGGCGTCCTGGATCGCGGCCGGATCATAGTTCGTGACAAAGGGCTGATCGGTGATATCGAGCAGCAGGCCGGCATCAACCAGAGTCTGCCAGTTGGGCGGGGTCACATTCTGCATGTAGGGCTGGGCCTGGTTGGAGAAGCCGAAGATATCGATCACATCGACATCGTTTGCGGTAAGGCGAGTCTGCGTAACGGTGCTGAGTTCGCTGGCGTTTACCACTGCCAGATCAACCGTAATGTTGGGGTTTCGGGCCTGGAACTGCTCGTTGAAATTTTCGATGAACTCCACCATGGGTGGGTTCTGGTGGACGAGTACCCGCAGGGTAACCGGCTCTGCTGCGGCCGGGGCCGGTTCGCCCGCTGCCGCCGGAGCCTGCTCACCGGTTGCGGCCGGAGACGAGGCGCCACAGGCCGCAAGAACCAATGCCAGCAATACAATCAGGGCCATCAACACGGGATGTCGCTTCGTCATAGCACTCCTCACTTTTTCATAGCGTTGAAAGGACTCCGCCGATGGAGCTGGTTTTAGAAGCCGTTGCGATGACTGACCTACTGACCTCCTCTCTATGTAGCCCGGCCCTGCTGCAAATACGGATGCAGGATTGCTCCAATGCGTTCCAATGCCGCAAACCTGCATCGCGTCGTTCAAACAAGGTTGCTTGAAGCTGTATGCGAGCACTGACAGGACGCCTGCATACAGCATGGTACACCTGCGCCGGCCGGGTTGTCCGCCCTACTCGTACACACGATCCAGTGAAGGCATCGTTTTCAAGAACACATATTCCACGCCTAGACGGAAAATCCCCGTCTAAGTGGGCTACATGCGATCTCGCGCATCGAAAGGGCGGCTCCGCAACAGTGCGATTCTTGAAAACGATTTCTTGTGATTTGATTATACGCCTTATCTCACTGTTGTCAAGTGGTTTTGGCGGCGCGAATTCTAGGCACCTGCTGCGAGATGTGATACAATCACGCTGGATGTCGCTTTACGAAATCGCTTTCTTGGCAAATAAGGTTCGTACCATGGTAAAACAGCCGACCGTCACCGACATCGCGCGCCTGGCTCACGTTTCGCCCAGCACGGTCTCACGCGTATTAACCGGCAATAGTCCGGTTCACCCCGAAAAAACCGCTGCCGTGCTTGCCGCAATCGAACAATTGAACTTCCGGCCGAACCTGGCCGCGCGGGCGCTGGTGCGTGGCAAATCAATGGCGATCGGGATTTTGACCCAGAGTATCGCCAGCCAGTTTTATGGCGAGATCGCCCAGGGGATCGAGGAAGGATTGGCCGGCACCGGCTATCAGCCGGTTTTCGCCAGTGGGCAATGGCAAGCGGCCGAAGAGCAGGCCGCCCTTCATTTGCTGATCGCGCGCCAGATCGACGGCTTGATTTTGCTGGGCGGCGACCATCCCAACGATGGCTTGATCGCGGTCAATGCACAGATCCCGCTGATCGCCGTCGGTCGCACGATCGCCGATCTGGAGCAGCGTTGTATCAAAGTTGCCAATCGCGAGGGCGCGTTTCAGGCCGTCAAACACCTGATCGACCTTGGACATCGCCGGATCGCCCATATCACCGGCTTCCCGATCCATAAAGATACGTTCGAGCGGCGTCTGGGCTATGAAGAGGCGTTCGCCGCCGCCGGGCTGCTTCCCGACGAGCGGCTGGTTGTTGAAGGCAGTTATACCGAGCAGAGTGGGCTGATCGCACTTGAGGCCCTGCTTGCGCGCGGCATCCATTTTAGTGCGATCTTCGCCGCCAACGACCAGATGGCATACGGCGCACGGCTGGGCCTGTATCGCCATGGCCTGCGCGTGCCCGAGGATGTCTCGTTGGTTGGCTTCGACGATCTGATCGGCTCAGCCTATAGTACCCCGCCCATGACCACGGTGCGCCAGAATATGCTTGAACAGGGCCGGCATGCCGCCTGTGGGATGGTGACCCTGCTTGCCGGCGAGTCGCCTAACCTGACCCCGATCGCAACCGAACTTGTGATCCGCGAGTCGACGGCCCGTATCCGCGGCTGAGCATGGGTGGGATGCGCCGGCTTCATCCAAAACACCATCCGGATCAAAAGCCCAGGGCATTATTGCGCTGCGCTCCGTTCGGAATGACAAGTGGCTTTCTGCCGCCCCAGCCGAGATTGGATGTTGCTTGATGCGCAGCCATACGCCATTTTTCGAACTTCAGGCCGGGTTGGCCGAACCGGGTTGCCCGATCTGTCGGCTCACCGTCCGGGCGCTGGAACGGTTCTTCGCCGCAGTGGTGTATGAGCGCGTAAATGATCGCAGCCTGCGCGATGCGATCCGGCGTGCGTATGGCTTCTGCACCAACCATGGCCCGATGGTTCGGGCCGCGCGTAGTGCGCTTGGGGTCGCGATCATTCAGCGCGATGTCCTGCGTGCCGCCGCAACTGCGCTCGACCCTGAGGCGTTGGGGCGCGGGCCAATCCGCAGCCTGATAGCACAATTGGGCGGCCCGCGATCCTCGGATGGGCCGCTGAAACCCGGCGGTTCCTGCGTCGGCTGTGCGCTCGCCGACGAACAATGCGCCCATTGGATCGGTATTCTCGCCCAGCACTACCCGGCGTTACGTTCCGATTTCCAGGCTTCCAGCGGCCTTTGCCTTGGGCATGTTCGGGTTGCACTGGCTACGGCGCCCGCCGCGATCCGCCCTATGCTCGGCGCCGATCAACGCACAATCTGGGCGCGCCTGGAGGCCGACCTGGACGAGTTTATCCGCAAACACGATCACCAGTTTGCCGCTGAGCCAATGGGCGCCGAAAGCGACTCCTGGGCGCGTGCGACGGATTTGCTCAGTGGTGATGCCCGCGCCTTTGGGCGTCGCTAACTCGTCTGCCGCCGGCGATCAGTTCGCAGCCGCCCGAGCAACAGACGGCAATGGGCTGGGATGTGGATCCGGAAGGGTTGCACAATTGGTCGCTTATGGACAACTTCGAGTGGGAACGTGGCTACGACCAGCGCTTCGGGCTTGTGTATGTCGATTTTACGACCCAGGAACGCATTCCAAAGGATAGCTTCGGCTGGTAT
>JAAUQO010000281.1 GCA_012032775.1 Oscillochloris sp.
CGGCGCAGGCTGCGGGGCCGGCTGCGGTTCCGGCGCCGGCTGTGGGAGCGGATCGGGCACCGGTGCCGTCAACGGGCAACCATTGTAGGTTTGGGCCAACTGAAGGGCACGCAGCGCATTCAGCCGGCCGTAGCCATACTCGGGATCTTTGCCGGGCGCGCCCTTATCGTCGGCGCTTGCCATCAGCACACAGCTCACATCGAAAAAGCCCAGATCGGAACGCAGGGTCAGCACCAGGCCGGCGGCGGCGGCGACATACGGACTGGAGAAGGATGTACCGTTGGGCGGGCCGTAGCCACCGCCGGGAAGGGTTGTCCAAAGACCGACGCCGGGTGCGGAGATATCGACATAATCGCCGGTATTGGAGAAGCCGGTGACAATATCGGTGTTGCCGGTGGCGCCGACCGCCAGAACGTCGGGATAGGCGGCCGGATAGCTCGGCGCATTGCCTTCCTGCTGCTCGTTGCCCGAAGCGGCGACAACGAGGATGCCGCGCCCGACGGCGTAATTGATCGCATCGCGGATCACCTGGCTGTCATCGGTACCGCCGAGGCTCAGATTGAGCACATTGGCGCCGTTATCGACTGCCCAGCGGATACCCTGGGCCACAGCGGCATCGGTGCCGCCGCCATTGGCCCGCAACACCTTGACCGGCAGAATACGGCAGCCCCAGCAGAGTCCGGCCACGCCGGCATTGTTGTCGGTATTGGCGGCGATCAGGCCGGAAACAGCGGTGCCGTGGCCATTGTCGTCGTCGCTGTTGTCGCCGCCCGAGTAGGCATTATAGCCGGGCAGCACTTTCCCCTTCAGATCGGGATGGGCGCTATCGACGCCGGTATCAAGCACTGCGATCACAATCGAGCCGCCGGTGGTAATATCCCAGGCTTCATAGGCCTGAATATTCCGCAGCGCCCATTGCTGATTGATCACACTGTCGTTGGGCGTGCGATACAACTGGCGATAATAGTTCGGCTCGGCATACACCATTCCGGGCGTGCCATAAAGTTGTGCCGCAGCCAGTTCGGGCGCCAGGTCGGATCGGTATCGCAGCAGGTAGCTATCGGCGCCGAGTGGTTCGGCGGCGGCGACACCCAGCGTGCGCATGGCATTCACCAGCGCCGGCGCCGCAACGCCGATCGGCGTTGCGAGGTTGCTTAACTGATGTTCGGGCTGCAAACGAACGATCAACTCGCCGGGAACGGCATTGGTAGCAGCAGGCTGAGCCTGGGCCGGTAGAGCGAAGAGCGAAACGATGAGCAGGGCAACCAATGTCAGGAGCGGGGTAAAAGATCGCATGAAACTTCCTTTAATGCGGCGGCAAGGGCAGCCATTGCGAGTGGAATTATAGCAACCGGATCGAACCGCGACAATAGAGAAGGCGTGCCGCATGCGATCGGGCCGTTATCGCGAGTTTGTTACGCGCAGTTGATCCTATCTGCGGAACTCCTGGTATAATCGCGCCATGTACCATTACGATATTCGCCGTTATACGCGCGATCGCCATGGATCGTCCCGTCACGTAACTGTCATGTTTGGCAGCGGTCGGCTCACCCAACCTGGAGCTTCCTAGACGGTCATGAATCTCTCGAACCTACGCAGTAAAATCATCTTGTCGGCCCTGATCGGCCTTGGCGTGGTGATTGCGATCGGCCTTTTCAGTGATATTCGTGCCGTCGGGCGCGACTTCAGCACCTTTCGCTGGTCACTGCTGCCGGCGATCCTGGGACTGACCGTGTTCAACTATTGGTTACGCTGGCTCAAATGGGATTACTATCTGCGCCACCTGAACCTTGGCAGCGGCGTGAGTCGCGGCGCCAGCGGGACGATCTTCATGGCCGGGTTGGTGATGTCGGTAACGCCCGGCAAACTCGGCGAGGTGCTGAAATCGTATTTGCTGCGGCAGATGAACGGCACGCCAATCAGCCGTTCGGCGCCGATTGTGCTGGCCGAACGGCTTACCGACGGGCTGGCCATGTTGCTGCTGATGGCCCTGGGACTGACCCTGTATCCGCCGGCACGGCCGGTTTTTGCGTTTCTGGTGGTCGCAACCCTGATCGGGGTTGTGGTTGTGCAGTATCGCCCACTTTGCGAAGCGATCTTGCGCCGGCTGGGCGAAGTACCGTTCGGGGCGAAGATTGCGCCGAAGCTGGAGACGATCTACCAGAGCACTTATCAACTGCTCGATTGGCGCATCCTGACAATCTCAACCATTATCAGCGTGATCTCGTGGGGCGCCGAGTGTATCGCGCTCTACCTGGTGCTGATCGGCCTCGGCGTCGAGCCGGGTTGGTTGCTGTTACTCCAGGCGACATTTGTCTTCGCAGCAAGTACTCTGTTTGGGCTGGTGTCGTTCCTGCCGGGTGGGTTGGGCGTCAGCGAGGCGAGTAGTGTCGGGTTGCTGGTGGCGCTCAGCGGCCTGAGTACCAGCGCGGCAACCACGGCGACGATTGTGATCCGCTTCTGTACCCTCTGGTTCGGGGTTCTACTCGGCGTGGTTGCGCTGGCGCGTTTCAGCGCACGAATCGGCGGCACGCCCTCCCCCGACGACACCCAATCGGCCCTACCCGCCGACGGATAGCCGTCTCGGCAGAACCCGCCGACAGTCTGCCGCCAACCAGGAGAACATGTATGGCTTCGATCTTCACCCGCATCGTCAATGGCGAGATCCCGTCAGCGAAGCTGTATGAGGACGATCTCACGCTCGCCTTCCTCGACATCAACCCGGCTTCACGCGGCCATACGCTGGTGATCTGTAAGCAGGAACTGTCCGGGTTACTCGATCTGACGCCGGAACTCGTTGTCGCCGTAGCCCAGACAACCCGGAAGGTGGCGCGGGCGGTGGTGGAGGCATTCCAGCCCGATGGCTTTAATATCGTGCAGAACAACGGCAAGGCGGCCGGACAAGTGGTATTCCACTACCATGTGCATATCATTCCGCGTTGGGATGGCGATCGGGTGATGACAAGTTGGAAGCCCGGCAGCGCAACACCCGACGAACTTCAGGCCAGCGCCGCTGCGATTCGGACAGCGTTAAGCGGAGGAACAGCATGACTCAGCGACAACCCGCTTCACGTCAGAGCCGCTGGACGACGAATTCGCAGTTGAAGGGCTGGATTATCGGGCTGGTTATTGTCCTCGGCGTGCTATTGATCGTGGTGCTGGCACTCTTCTTCGGTTGGCTTCAGGCGCCCCGCGGCAACGAACTCAGCGTGCCGACGCTCGATCTACCCGGTGGTGCCGAGCAGATCGATAGCGGCGCCGGTACACTTGGCGGCGGCGCAGATCTGATCACAACCGCGCCGGCGCCGAACCCGGCGGCGCAGATCCCTCCGCAGGCCGAAGATGCCTTTCTGCGCTTCTACGCCTTGCGCGGCAGCGATCAGGTGTTCGGCATGCCGATCGGCGAGGTGCAACTGCACGATGGGCGGGCGGTGCGTTACTACGAGCGCATGCGGCTGGAGTATTGGCCGGAATATGCCGGCACGGCCTACGAAGTTCAACTTGGCCGGCTTGGCAGTGAGTATACCGCCGGGCGCGATTTCCCCGATCAGAGCTATTTCGCCGGGCGGGATGATCTGGTGTATTTTGTTGAAACCGGCCATGGCCTGGGCGAGCCGTTCTTGAGCTACTGGCGCACGAACGGCGGCCTCGATATGTTCGGCTATCCGATCAGCGACGCCTTTGAAGAGACGTTGCCGGGCGGTGAACGGCTGCTGGTACAGTATTTTGAGCGCGCGCGCTTCGAATACCACCCCGACGCGATCGATCCGGCCTGGCAAGTTCAACTTGGCCGCCTTGGTGCGGCGATCTACAACCAGGAACCCCGGCCATCAGACGTACCGCCGGCGCCGACCGTAGTGCCTTAGAACCAATTCAGCATGCTTGCAACATCGTCATAACACGTTCCAGTGCGGTAAATCCGTTGCGTGATCCAAACACAAGGACGTAGCCTGCTCCATCCAAACCATCATGGATAACGAACAACTCTTTTTGAATATCGCGCAGCAAAGCGGTTATCCGACGGCAGCGGCATTGGCGGCGCTTGAGCGGGTACGGGCCGAGTTGCGAGCAGCCAAGCTCTACCGAACCCGTTACTATTTGTACCGAACCGGCGGCGCCGGCAGTGATCTTGCTGCGACAAGTCGAACGCCGGCCTCGCCAATGCGCCCGCGCACACTGCTGGCATTCCTCAGCGCCGACGCGGCCCTTGCGTTTGCGCAGCACCGAAATCTGGGTAAGTCGCCGCAACTGATCACCCTTAGCCTTGGGCAAATCCTGGCAACCTTGATCAACCGCCCGACGATCGGCGCCGCACTGATTGCCGCAGAAGCCGAGCACAACGAGCGACCCGGTTCATTGCCACATGGAATGCCGATCAGCCGCGAACACGTCCTTGACATGTTGACCGATACGATCTCATAAGTTCAGGATGATGAAGGGAGGATCGCACTGTGGGAAGCCGCTTTGATGAAATGCGTATTTTCGCCGGTAACGGGAACCTGGCCCTGGCCCAGGCGATCAGCGAGCGAATCGGCGTACCACTTGGTGATGCGACGATTGTGAAGTTCAGTAACGAGAATATTTTCGTCAAGCTGAATGAGAGTGTGCGCGAAAAAGATGTGTTTGTGGTGCAATCGTTGTCGGCGCCGCATTTGAGCGACCGGATCATGGAGTTGCTGATCATGCTCGATGCCTGCAAGCGCGCATCGGCCGGGCGGGTAACGGCGGTGATCCCGTACTATGCCTATGGTCGCACCGATAAGAAAGATCAACCGCGGGTGCCGATCACGGCGCGCTTACTGGCCGATATGATCGCCGCCGCCGGCGCACAGCAGGTGCTGACGATCGACCTGCACGCCGGGCAGATCCAGGGCTTTTTCAGCATACCTACCGACGAACTGACCGCGATGCACTTGTTGGTACGTTATTTCGCCGATAAAGGCTGGGACGATCTGATCGTCGTTTCGCCCGATGTCGGCTTTGCCAAGCGCGCGCGCAACTTCGCCGAGGCGCTGAATGCACCTTTGGCGATCTCCGAGAAACGCCGCGTTCAACATTTCGGACGTAAGGACGGCAATTATACCTCGCCGGAGATTTTGAACCTGATCGGCGATGTGGCCGGCAAGCGCTGCGTGGTGGTCGATGATGAGATCGCCACCGGCGGTTCGATCATGGAGGTCGTACAACTGCTGGAACGCGAGGGCGCCCGCGAGATCTACGCCTGCTGCGTGCATGCGGTGCTGGCGGCGAATGCCTCGCAACGACTGCAAGCCAGCGGCATCCGCGAATTGGTAACTACCGATACCCTGCCGATTGCGCCCGAGAAGCAATGGTCGAACCTGACGGTGCTTAGCGTGAGTACGTTGTTGGCCGAGGTGATGCAGCGCATTCATAGCGGCGTGAGTGTGGATACGATTTTCACGCAACGCAATCACCCGGCACTTGGCTAAGCCGGATCCAGGTGGGGTATTGCGCGCTTCGTGCGTACATCCGACCCGAACAATCTATCGCCCCATCGGCACCAGGCTCTGTTCCATTGCAGCGCCAGGCCGGCCAGATCGCCAGGATCGCGCTTCATCTGCGCGGTCGCGCTGTAATCCTCGTAGGCTTGTTGAAAATTGCTGCGGCGCTCGGCAACATAGCCGAGATTGTTGATCATGGCAGTTTTCCGATGGCTGCCGGATGCGCCGACACCTATCGGAAAGAAAAATTATGTCAACTGAAACAGATTACTCATCACAGGGACCGCGCTGGTTGTTGCCGGCGATCATCGGCGGGATTATGTTGCTGGCCGCAATTGCGACATTCGTCGTTACCGGGGGTTCGTTGCCGCAGGCTGCACCGCCGCCGCCAACCAGCGTGCCGACCGTGGTTGTAGCGACGGCTGCGCCGGTTGCAGGTGCGGAAAGCACCGGATCTGAGGCGGCGCTGCCGCAGACCCACGGCGAGAACCCGGATGGGCCGCCGATCGCTGCGATCGAGGTTGCGACGGCGCAGGAGCGATTGAGCGTCGGGAGTGCGATCTTTGTGGATGTGCGCGATAGCGGTGCATATGCCGCCGGCCATATCCCCGGCGCGCTGACGATCACCTCGCCGGATTTGAATACGCAATTGGCGACGCTGCAACCCGGTACGCTGATCATTATTTATGGCGATGCAGCCCGGCCCGATGCCGGTCGGCGCGGCGCACAGATCTTTATCGACCTTGGGTTCGCCGAGGTTGCGGCCCTGAATGGTGGTTTCGAGGCCTGGACGACGGCGGGCCTGCCGGTGGAACAATGATCGATCTGCACATCCATACCACGGCCACGCCGCACCATTCGAGTTGGTCGCCTGAGCAGTTAGCGGCAGCAGCGGCGGCACGCGGCCTGACGGCGATTGCGGCGGTCGATCACAACACCACGGCAAGTGTCGGTGCGCTTCAGGCCGCCGGGGCGCGCCACGGCATTCAGGTGATCAGCGGTGTTGAGATCGACAGCGCCTTCGGCGGCAAGCTCTGGCACAGCCTGATTTATGGCGCCGAGCCTGATGCGCCGGCGCTACTGGAACTGTGTGCGGCGGTATTCGAGCGCAATGCCGCCGATGCACAGCGCCTGATCGCCGGGTTGCCGAGCGAGGGATTCGTGCTGGCGGGGCTGGATACACTCGGGCGGAGGCCGAATGTCGCCGATGTAGCAACGGCATTGGCGGCGCAAAATGAACTGCCGGGGCGTGTGGCGGGCGAAGGCGATGAAGAAGCCGGGATGCGCTACCTGTTACGGCAACGACCCGGCTCCTACAACCCGATCGACGTGAGCGAGATTATTGCGACGGCCCATAGCCTGGGAGCATTGGCCGTGCTGGCCCATCCCGGTCGCAGCAAAGGCATATACGCCATCCCCGCCGATGCCGAAGATATTGCGGCCATGGCCGCAGCCGGCCTCGACGGGATCGAAGTGTACTACCCGAGTCACAGCCCGGCGCAACGCGCCTTTCTGCTGGAGCAAGCCCGCATCCACGGCTTACGTGTCTCCGGCGGCTCGGATAGCCACCACCCACACCAGGAACTCGCGCGATCGACCGCAAACTC
>JAAUQO010000025.1 GCA_012032775.1 Oscillochloris sp.
CAGTTCGGGGTTGAGCCTGATGGTTGCGCCGCCATCGAGCGGCACGCTAAAAAGCTCATTTGTCGCGGCGTTATCCTGATTCGCGATATAGACGACGTGGGTGTTGCCGGGCGCAACGGCGTACTGTCCGACAGTGCCGCCGGTTGCCAGGGTGGTATTGAGCTTGCGGACTGCGGCTGCGACCGGTTGTGGCGGGATCGACGCTACCAGGAGCGCGAGAATCGCGGCGAGAAGCGGCCCATACAACGGCCTCAACCTATGCCGTCTGCGCATACCGAATCCTTTCCCAAATCAGAAAACCGCAAAACCAGGTGGAATGGGTTCTGGGGAGGCGATCCGGAGAGGGAAGGGTGGATTGGAGTTGCCCCGGTTGTAGGATCGAACGCACGGCAAGCGCAGTTTGAGGTTAAGAGTCGATGACCGGTTCGACAGGGCTACGTCTCTGTTGCTGTGGTTTGGCGACAAAGCCGTCAAACCACAGCAAAGGAATCTGTCCTAACGCAGTTCGTACGTCACTTGTACCTGCACCGTGAAGTTCTGCTCGCCGGCCTGCACCGGCACCGCCGCCGATTCGGCGCGATCGGCCATCATCGCCGGCATCGGCACCACCGGCCCGGAGCCGACATTCTCGCTGATCACGAGCACCTGGCCGACATTGGCGCTGCTGGCCTGGGCGAACTGTGTTGCCCGGGCCAACGCGTCCTCGATCGCCTCCTGGCGGGCCTCGGCCAGCACGGCGCTGGTGTCGCTCACACCAAAGTTAATGCCATAAACCCGATTGGCGCCGGCCTGCACCACCTGATCCAGCAATGCACCGGCCTGCTGCAGATCGCGGATGATTACACTGACCGTGTTGCTGACGCTGTAGCCGGTGATCTGGCGGCCATCGTTGTCGTAATTCGGGTAAATGTTAAAGCCGCTGGTCTGAATGTCGCGCTCCGCAATGCCGAGCGCCGTGAGCTGATCGATAATCGCCTGCGCCTGGGTATTGTTCTCGGCCAGCGCCTCCTGGGTGGTTGCGGCCTGGGTCTCAACCCCGATCTGGACCGTCGCCATATCCGGCGCAATCCGGCTTTCGCCCCGGCCGACCACCGTAATCTGGCGCATCCCGACAATGCCGTTGTCCTGGGCCTGAGCCTGGCCGGGGCCGAACAATGTTGTTGCCGCAAGCCCGCCGATCGCCAGTACCGCTACCAACAACGCGCCGGCAAGAATCGCCGTCAGTGTTGTGTTGCTATTCATCGTAACGTCCTTCCTGTAAGCGGGCCGCCGGCCCGCGGATCATCTGTACACCCTGTTAACGCCTGCGCTGTGCCAAATGTTCCATAAAAAATGCGGGTGGATTTCGCGGCAACGCCGCCAAACCCACCCGCTTATACCAGGATTGCGCCAGGCGCAATTCTTACAGCTTCTCGGCGATCGCTTTGGCCTGCGTGAACAGGTGCAGATAATCGGCGCCGCCGGCCTTGCTGTCGGTGCCCGACATGTTGAAGCCGCCGAACGGGTGAATGCCGACCAGGGCGCCGGTACATTTGCGGTTCAAGTACAGGTTCCCAACATGGAACTCGTCGCGCGCGCGCTCCAATCGCTCGATATTGTGCGAGAAGAGCGCACCGGTCAGGCCGTATTCGGTGTCGTTGGCGATCTCCAGCCCATGGTCGAAATCGCGCGCCTTGATCACCGACAACACCGGCCCAAAAATCTCCTCCTGGGCGATCCGCGCCTTGGGATCGACATCGGCGAAGATCGTGGGATTGATGTAGAAACCGCCGTCTTCGATCAACTGATGGTCGATCACCTCGCCGCCGGCCACCAGCCGCCCCTCTTCCTGGCCGATCTCGATATACTCGCTGATCCCGTCGAATGCCCGCCGGTCGATCACTGCGCCGACATTCGTCTCCGGTTGGGCCGGGTTCCCGAGGCGCAGTTGCTTGGTGCGCTCGATCACCCGCTGCAACACGGCGTCGTACACACTCTCGACGATGATCGCCCGCGAACAGGCCGAGCACTTCTGGCCCTGGAAGCCGAATGATCCGGCCACAATCCCGTCGGCTGCCGCATCCAGGTCGGCCGTCTCATCCACAACCGTCGCATCCTTACCGCCCATCTCCAGGATCGTGCGCTTGAGCCAGTTCTGGCCTTGTTGGCGCACTGCGGCCCGGTTCATCACCCGCAAGCCAACCGCCTTGCTGCCGGTGAAGCCGATAAAGCGCACCGCCGGGTGATCGACCAGGAAATCGCCCAGCACGGCGTCATCGCCCGTTAGCAGATTCACCACGCCGGGCGGCAGACCGGCCTCTTCCAGAATATTCACCAGCAACGCCGCCATCACCGGCGCCCGCGGCGAGGGTTTGAGCACCACCGTATTGCCCACCACCATCGGTGCTACGGTGAGCGTAGTTGCAATCGCGAGCGGGAAGTTCCAGGGTGGGATGGCCAGGCCCGGGCCGAGCGGGATGTAGCGCAACTGGTTGTATTCGCCGGGGTTGGGTACCAGCGGCTGGCTTGTGCTTTGCAAGCGCAGCGCGTGGCGGGCGTACCACTCACAAAAATCGATCGCCTCAGCTACATCGGCGTCGGCCTCGCCCCAGGTCTTGCTCACCTCGTAGACCATCCAGGCGGCCAGTTCCTCTTTGCGCCGGCGCATAATCGCCGCTGCCCGCTGCAACACCAGCGCCCGCGCCTCGACCGGCGTGCGGCTCCAGGTCGGGAAGGCCGCTTCGGCGGCCCGCAACGCATGGTGGGCATGTTCCTGACCGGCCTTGCCGACATAGCCGACCACCTTTTTCGGATCGGCGGGGTTGATCGAGGCAAGTTTCTCGGCAGTCACAATATGTTCGCCGCCGATCACCAACGGGTACGTCGCCCCGAACTGGCCCGACACCGTGCGTAAGGCGCGTTGCATTGCGGCGCGGCGCTCGCTAAAATCGCCGAACGGCTCATTACGAAATTCGGGTAACATCATCGTCTCCCTTCGCACAAACTACATCTCAATCAAGGCTCTTGTAAGGGATATTGTAACAGATGCCGCAGCCAGAACAGGCCGAGCAGTGCCGCCGTAATCCATAATCCGATTACCAGAACCGCCCCGATCATGCTCGGCGGCCGGCGTTCCAATGTCGCCGCCTGCGCGCGACATTCGTTCAGTATGTCGGCTGGCAGCAGCCGCAACAACAGCACGATCCCCAACGGCACCAGCAGCAGATCGTCCAGGTAACCCAACAGCGGCACAACATCCGGGATCAGGTCGATCGGGCTGAGTGCATACGCCACCACCAGACCGGCCAGTAACTTCAGCGGCCAGGGCGTTTGCGGGTGTTTCGCAGCCAACCACAGCGCCGTTACCTCGCGTTTGAGTGCCTGCGTCTGTTTGCGTAATTCAGCCGGCATTACTCACGGCAACCACAGAACTATGCTATCCTATTTAATACTGTAGATTAAGTTTGCGTTAAGCAGTCGCGGCATCGTGGCGTCAACAAGGGTGTACGATGGAAATTGAAGCTAAGTATCGCATATCCGAAGCCGATTTGCTACAGATGGCCGGTTTAACCGAGCTTGCCGGCTACACCCTGCGCGCCCGTCCTGCCGCTGAGTTGCAGCGCAATACCTACTTCGACAGCGCCGACCGTCGCTTAACTGCGGCCCACTACGGCCTGCGGGTTCGTCGGGTCGGCCCCCATGCCAGGGTAACGCTGAAAGGCCCGGCCGAGGTAAGTGAGCGTGGCGTGCATCAGCGCGCCGAATACGAATTTCCGGGCAGCAGCCCCGATCCCCAGCATTGGCCCAACGAAGAAGCGCGTGATCTGGCGCTAGCACTGCTGCGCGGCGCCGAGTTGGTGCAACTCTTGACGATCGATACCGAGCGCCTGATCCGCTATGCCGTGCGCGATGGTGTGGATGTTGCCGAGATCGCCCTGGATCGCGGGATTATTCGGGCCGGCGAACGCACCGAGTTGATCTGTGAACTTGAGATCGAGTTGCTGCCTGCCGGTGAGCCTTCGGATATTGATACCCTTGCTGCCGCCTTTGCTGAACACGGAACCCTGACGCCCGAAATGCGCTCGAAATTGCAACGTGGCATGGCGCTGCTGGATGGTTAATGTTGGTACTGTAGGAGTGAAAAGCAATGCAAGTCCTCGATCTTCTGGAAACCTATCAGGTCGATCAAGCCCATGCCCGTAGCGTTGCCGATCACGCGCTGGCCTTGTTCGATGGTGTCGCCGCGCGTTACGATTTGCCCGCCGATGCCCGGCGTATGGTGGAGTTAAGTGCCCTGCTGCACAATGTCGGCCTTACCACCGACCCGCCGGACCATCATCTGGTTGGCCGTGATATTGTGCTGCGCCACGGCTACGATGATCTGCCCGCCGCGCAGCAGGCAATGCTGGCATGTACCGTGGCGTTCCACCGCAAGAAAGTACGCCCGCATCAGGAGCCGGCGTTTCTTAGTCTGACGAAGAAGCAGCGCAAGCTGGCGCTCAAACTCGCGGCGATTGTCCGTGTTGCCGATGGTCTGGATTATTCCCAGAGCGGGACAACCAGTGTGCTGGCGGTGGAGCCGTGCGATCACGGCTTTTGCCTGAAGCTGAATGGCCCGCATGCCGCCAATGACGGTGATCGGGCGGTAGAAAAGGCCGATCTTTGGCAGAAAGTCTTCGGCGAACCGTTAACTGCTGCGGCTTCGGAGGGTAATGGCGAAGCGCCGCCACGCTTAGACGACGACGAACCCGATGTGCTGCTGGCGCCCTGGTATGCCGCCGGCGACACGCCGCTGGCCGAATTGGGCCGGGTATTGTTGCGGCGCCATTTCCGTGATCTGATGGCGGCGGCCCGCAAAGTTGGCGCCAACCGCTCGATCAAGCCGATCCACGATCTGCGTGTAGCGACGCGGCGTTTGCGGGCTGCCATGGCGCTGCTGGAGCCGGTTGCCCCGCCTGCGGCCCGCAAAGCCCGCAAGGCCCTTAAGGGTGTTGCCAATCAGGCCGGCGCGTACGCGATCTTGATGTGTTGCTGGATGATCTGAATAAGCGCGTCGAACGCGAGGAGTTAACCAACGATGCCGGGCTTGAGGCATTGCAGGGTAAGTTGCAGGCGGCGCGCACGAAACTGCATGCCCAACTGTGCGAGACGCTGGAAGACGACGATTTTCAGGCGTTTGCCGCTGATTTCGCCGCGTTGATGAACGACGGCGCAGGCTGGAAGAATGATCTGCGGGTGCGCGATCTGGCCGGCAGCACGATCTGGAAGCGCTATGAGGAGCTACGGTTCTTCGATCGGGACGGACTGCCCGCCGTGGAAGCCGAACTGCACCTGATGCGGATCGCCGGCAAACGCTTGCGCTACAGCCTTGAACTCTTCGCCGACACCTTTGGCGAACGGGTTGAGCACGTCGTCAACCCGCTGATCGCCTTTCAGGATCATGTCGGCGTTTTGCAGGATGTGGTTGTCGCGACCGAACTCCTCGCGCGCTACACCGACAGCGGCGAATCCCGTAGCGCAGCCGATGCCTATCTTGCCGTGCGCGCCGAGCAGGTTGCAAAACTGCGGGCCGAACTTCCCGCCCGCTGGGATAAAGTCGGCAACGGCACGTTTCGCCGCAACCTGATGGGCCTGATCGTGAAACTGTAACGGCGCCCGGCATGGATCCGGGCGAAGCATCTCGTTGCAGGAGATGCTTCGCCCGGACCGCTCGTTATTCCTCCAACGTCGAGATGTCGCCTTCGGGCTGGCCGAGGGCGCGGGCCTTGAGTACGCGCCGCATAATCTTGCCCGAGCGAGTCTTCGGCAGCGACAGCGTAAAGGTGATCGAGTCGGGCCGTGCGATCGGACCAAGCTCATGGCCAACATGGGCGCGCAGCTTCTCCTCCAGTTCGTGGCTGCCCTCGAAGCCGGATCGCAGCATCACAAAGGCGTGAATCGCATTGCCCTTCACCTCGTGCGGCAGGCCGATCGCCGCAGCCTCGGCAACTGCCGGGTGGCTCACCAGGGCGCTCTCGACCTCGGCGGTACCCAGGCGATAGCCCGAAACTTTGATCACATCGTCGAGCCGGCCGATCACCCAGATATAACCGTCCTCGTCCTTGCGGGCGCTGTCGCCGGCGGCATACATGTCCGGCAGCCGCGCCCAATAAGTGTCCACATAGCGCTGCGGATCGTTCAACACCGTCCGCATCATGCCCGGCCATGGCCGCTTGATCACCAGCAACCCATCCTCATTCGGCTCACAGGGCGTCCCATCTTCGTGGACGACATCAACCTCGATCCCCAGGAAGGCCTTGGTGGCCGAGCCGGGTTTCAGCGGCATCACCGGCGTAGGTGTGATCATAAAGTGGCCGGTCTCGGTCTGCCACCAGGTGTCCATAATCGGGCAGCGCTCGCCGCCGATCACCTGATAGAACCACCTCCAGGCCTCGGGATTGATCGGCTCGCCGACCGAGCCGAGCAACCGCAGGCTGCTCATATCGTGGCGCGAGGGCCACAGTTCACCGAAACGCATCAGGCCGCGGATAGCGGTCGGCGCCGTGTAAAGCACCGTCACCCCGGTGCGGGCCACAATCTGCCACCAGCGGTCGGGGTAGGGATAGTTCGGCGCACCCTCGTACATAATCGAGGTGGCGCCGAGGATCAGCGGCGCATACACAATAAACGAGTGACCGGTGATCCAACCCGGATCGGCGGCGCACCAGTAGCGGTCCTCGTCTTTAACATCAAAGACATATTTCAACGTTGTGCTGGTGCCGACCTGATAACCGCCGTGGGTATGCACCACGCCTTTCGGCTTTCCGGTGGTGCCCGAGGTGTAGAGGATAAACAGCATATCCTCGGCGTCCATCTCCTCGGTCGGGCAAGAGCTGTTGGCGATCGGCAGGTTCAGCAGATCGTGCATCCACAGATCGCGGCCCTGCACCATTTCCACCGCATTGCCGGCCCGCTTGAACACCAGGCATGTTTGCACGGTTGGGGTGCGGGCCAGTGCCTCATCCACGATCTTCTTCAGCTCAATGACTTTATTGCGCATAAAGCCGCCGTCGGCGGTGATCAGCACCTTGCTCTTCGCATCGGCCAGACGATCGGCCAGCGCCGCTTCGGAGAAACCGCCATAGACCACCGAGTGGGCGGCGCCGATCTTGGCACAGGCCAGCATGCTGAACATCAACTCGGGGATGCGGGGCATGTAGATCGTGACGACATCGCCCTTCTTCACACCCATGCTCTTCAGCACATTCGCGATCTTGCTCACTTCAATATTGAGTGAGAAATAGCTGTACGACCGCTGCTCGCCGTCCTCGCCCTCCCAGATCAGCGCCAGCTTATTTTTTCGCCAGGTCTTCAGATGGCGATCGATCGCATTGTGGACGATATTGGTCTTTGCGCCGGTGAACCACTTGAAGAACGGCTTGTTGCTGTCGTCGAGTACCTTGTCCCACGGCTGATACCACTCCAACTCGTTCGCCATGTCGGACCAGAACGCTTCGTTGTTCTCCAACGACCAGCGATGCAACTCGTCGTAGCTGCTTAAGCCCTTCTGGCGCATGTAGGCCGTGACATTCGCCTGTTCAACGATCTCAGCACTCGGCTGATAAATATCGCTGGTATTCGGCGCGGCCACATCCGGGGCGTTCGTCATAGGGTAACCTCCTTGTTCCACATTCACATCATACGAACCGGGAATGAATCATATGCTCCAGGCTGTCGGGCTGCCCCACCGTTGCAACCCGACAACCCACGATTAAAATTCGCCCTTCAAAATATCGACCGCCTCGCGCACCATATCGATCGTCGCATCATCTTCGAGCGTGCTCAAGTCGCCGATATTGTCGCCCTGGTAGACGGCCCGGATCACCCGGCGCATAATCTTCCCCGAGCGGGTCTTGGGCAGGCTACCCACGAAATGGATCGCATCGGGTGTGGCGATCGCGCCGATCTTGTTGCGCACCAGCATGCGGATCTCCTCGCGGATGGCGTCCTGATCGGCGGGTGCGATATGCTGCTTCAGCACCGCCACCACCAGCACACCCTCGCCTTTGAGGTTGTTGCGTACGCCGATCACACTGGCTTCGGCAACCGCCTGGTGCGCCGAGATCACCTCTTCGATCTCGCGGGTGCCCAGACGGTGCCCGCTGACGTTCAGCACTTCGTCGGCCCGGCCGAGCATCCAGAAGTAGCCGTCGGCGTCCTCGATCGCATAGTCGCCGCTCATATACAGCAGCTTATCCTTGAACTGGCTCCAGTAACTCTGGATGTAGCGCGAGTCATCGCCCCAGAGCGTCTTCAGGGTGCCGGGCGGCAACGGCCCACGTTGCACCAGAAAACCCTTCTCGCCCTTCGGCACCGAATTGCCGTCGCTGTCCACCACTTCCAGCCGATGTCCGAAGGCCGGCTTGGTCGGCGATCCGGCCTTGATCGGCAACTGCTCGACGCCATACGGGTTGGTCAGCATGGGCGAACCACTCTCCGTCTGCCAATAGTGGTCGATCACCGGCACCTTCAGTGTCTCGGTCGCCCATTCATACGTCGGCGCGTCCAACGGCTCGCCGGCTGCATACAACAGGCGCATCGAGCTGATATCGGCATTCTGCATCCAGTGATCGGGGAATTTGCGTAACGCCCGCAGCGCCGTCGGCGCCGTGAATACATGGGTGACGCCGTATTTCTCGATCACCCGCCACCAGACGCCCGGATCGGGGTGATCGGGCCGGCCCTCATACACCACCGTCGGCACACCCTTCAGCAGCGGCCCATAAACAATGTACGAATGACCAACTACCCACCCGATATCCGACGTACTCCAGTAGACATCGCCGTCGCCACAGGCATAGATCGAACTCATGGTTGCGTGGAGCGCCACCATATACCCGCCCGTGTCGCGCACCACGCCCTTCGGCTTGCCGGTGGTGCCGGAGGTATACAGGATGTAGAGCGGATCGGTGCTCGCAACCCTGCTTGGCTCGATATACTGCTGGCTGCGCTTCTCCAACTGCTCGGCCCAATCCAGGTCGCGCCCCTTCTTCATCTCGATCGGCGCCAACCCGCGATTCAGCACCAGCACATCACGCACACTGTCGGTGTTGGCAGTCTCAATCGCCTGATCGACAATCACCTTCAGCGGCACCGGCAGACCCTTGCGCATACCGGCGTCGGCGGTCAGAATCGCCACCGGCTCGGCGTCGTCGATCCGCTGGGCGAGTGAGGTCGAGGCGAAGCCGCCGAACACCACCGAGTGTACCGCGCCGATGCGCGCACAGGCCAGCATACTGAAGATCGCCTCCGGCACCATCGGCATATAGATAATCACCCGATCGCCCTTGCGGACGCCAAGGTTGTGCAGGAGGCTCGCCAGCCGATTCACTTCACGATACAGTTCGAAATAGGTGAGGGTGCGCGATTCGCCGGTCTCGGCGCTTTCCCAGATCAATGCGGCCTGGCCACGGCGCTTCCCGAGCGCGTGACGATCGACGGCGTTATAGCAGATGTTCGTCTCTCCGCCTACGAACCAGCGATAGAACGGCGGATTACTGTCGTCGAGCACCGTATCCCAGGGTTTGAACCAGTGCAACTCGGTTGCCAATTCGCCCCAAAAACCGTGCGGATCATCGATCGAACGCCGATACACGTCTTCGTAGCCCATGCGGCAGCCTCCTCTCTGAGGTGATGTTGTGGCTGGATTTTCCGGGGTTTGTGTAGCGTCACAATACCACGTTCAGCCACAGCAGACAAGCCGATCATGCCAAGCATGACCGATTCCTGGATTCATCAAATTACACGATGCCGTAAGCATAGTGTAGACCTGCCATATCAGCATATATTAAATCTAGTGTAAAATTTTGGTAAAGTCGTGAGAGTCTTCACGCTTCTCAAACAAGCGAGGCGGTTGCCGAGATAGCAACGCCATCCCAACAACCGCCCCGATTCTAGGCCCAATATGCCGGTTCGCCGAATGCTTGCGCATCGGCGAACCAGTCAATCGTAAAGTGCGGCGTCCGCAAAGAGTGCAAGACAGTGGCGAACGTGGCCGAACTGTCAACGGGGCGTGGCGTGGAAGCACTTTACGTCCGAGAACAGCGCGGATGCGCCGGGAAATCTCCAATTCTGCGCGGCATGCGGCGTGCGCCTGACATCTCATACGCCTGCTGCGCCTACGCCGCCGACATTACCCATTGCCCTGAAGTCGTTCACGGATCGTCAACACCTCGTTGCGCAGCCGTGAATCGGCATTAATATCCTCGGCGATCTTTTCGCAGCCATACATCACGGTAGTGTGATCGCGCCCACCGAGCAAGCGCCCGATCTCCACCAGTGAACTGCCGGTCTCCTCGCGCATCAGATACATCGCCACCTGTCGCGGCACCACAATATTGCGCGAGCGGCCTTTGCCCTCCAGGACACGCTGTTCGATCCCGTAATGTTCACTCACCATCGCCAGAATCATCTCCGGCGAGATCCGTTTGCGCCGCGCATTGCCCAGCAGATCCGACAGCGCCTTCGCCGCCACATCCACCCCGATCGCCAGGCCGTGCAGTTCGGCGTATGCGGCAACCCGATTCAGGCTTCCTTCCAACTCACGAATGTTCGACTGAACTTTGTGAGCCAGAAAGTCGATGACTTCATCGGGGATGAAGACATTCATCTGCTCGCCCTTGGCCCGCAGAATCGCCGTGCGCGTCTCCAGATCCGGCGATTGCACATCCACGATCAGCCCCCACTCGAAGCGCGAACGCAGGCGCTCAGAGAGCGTCATAATCGCCTTCGGCGGCCGATCCGAGCTGATCACAATGTGTTTCGCCGCTGAATGAAGCGTATTAAAGGTATGGAAGAACTCTTCTTGGGTGGCGTCTTTGCCGGCAATAAACTGAATATCGTCGATCAGCAGCACGTCGATATTCCGATAACGAATGCGGAATTCCTCCGTCTGCTGACGCCGAATCGCATTGATCAGATCGTTGGTGAATTTCTCCGACGAGACATACAGGACATTGATCTCCGGATCGCGGTCGAGGACCATGTTGCCGATCGCGTGCAAGAGGTGGGTCTTTCCAAGCCCCACGCCGCCATACAAAAAGAGCGGGTTATAGGCCTGGCCTGGATTATCGGCGACGGCCTGGCAGGCTGCGTGCGCCAACCGGTTGCTCGATCCGACAATGAAGCGCGAAAATGTGTACTTGGGATTGAGCATCCCGGTGCGCATCGCACTCGATAGATCGAGTTGCACCGCCTGCTCGTAGCCGTTGTTGTTCTCATCACCCACAAACACTGACTCACGTCGCAGCATTGGCGGCGGGCTCTGTTTCTCCTGGGCCTCGGCCGTCCCGGCGATCACGATCCGCACCTGTACCGGATACCCGACTACGTCGCCCAACGAGCGCCGCATCGGGGCAAGAAAACGGTTTTCCAACCCTTCTTTGTGGAAGGGCGATAAGGTGCCGACCGTGGCGGTGCCGGCGTCGAGGGCGAGCAGATTCGTATGCTTCAGCCAGGTGTCGAACTCCTGACGTGAAGTTTGTAATTGAATGGTGCCCAGTGCCGCTTGCCAGATCTGAATCAAATTCACAGGCACCTCCTCTTCGTGCCCCATGTCGGACGAGCACACGCGAGACCTACCCATGAGCGACGCTCATGAGCGTTTCTCGACCTTGGGTTCGTGCATTCGCGGGAATACAAAACCGACTGCGTGATCAACGTGAGCAGGATCATACTCGATCATCTCCGACATTTCAAGCAACATAACGCGGGGAATCTATAACAGATGATTATAGTTATCTCGCTTCGCACAACGGCGTTACTTTCGATAGAGGCGCAGAATTTTCCCCATTCTGTTGAGAACTGCTTTTGCCCTATTGTGGATAACTTTGTCGAGTGTCAAGGGTTTTCCGAACCTCGCGTGTGCATAGAAACAGCAGTCCGCCTATCTCACACCCGGTCTAATCCTTCTCAGGCTGCATGTGGATAACGTGCGAGTGAATGTGGAGAGTTTGTGGCTCCGCAGCGATGGCCGCGCTCCTGACATTTTGATTACGGCATGGCGCCATGTTCCGGCGATTCTGTATGTTCCTCCAACGGCTCCGGCAGTTCGATCTCCGGCAGATCCGTCAGATTGGTGAGGCCGAACTGTTGCAGGAATTGTGCCGTCGTCGCATACAGGATCGGTCGCCCTACGCTCTCAAGCCGGCCGGCCTCGGCGATCATGTCGCGCGCCAGAAGCGCCCTGATCGTGCCGCTGCTGTCTACGCCGCGCACCGCATCGATCTGCGCCCTGGTGATCGGCTGGCGATAGGCGATGATCGCCAATACTTCGAGCGCCGCCGTCGAAAGCCGTCCGCCCGCCTGGACCCCCAGGAAACGTCCGATCACCCGCGCGGCCTCCGGCGCACTCACCAACTGCACACTGTCGCCATGGCGCTGCACCCGTACTCCCCGTGTCCGACAGGCTTCCGTTAATGCGCTCAGCGCCGCCTCCACCGCATCGCCGGGTAGTTCGAGCGCCCGCGCCAACTGAGCGATTGTCACCGGCTCACCCGCGACAAACAACAGGCTCTCAAGCAGTTGTAGCGTCGTCGGTGCCGCGCCCGGCGGCATCTGCGGCAGGCTTGGTTGCTCGATCAGCGGCTCACGCGCCATGCCTCACTCCTCGATTGCACTGGAGCAGGGTTCTTACCCCCACCTGAAGCGAACTGTTGGGCGCAAAGTATAGCAGATCTGTGGTTCAGCAATCGTTGTTCGCCGGTTGGCGAAGCCGACATAGTGCCGAACGCCCGTAGCCTGCCTGTTGGAAGATCCCGGCTTTCGCGGCTATCAGCTATCGGTTAGGGCGTATCAGCCGGTTAGCGAGAGTGTGGTATCATAGGCCACACAGCCGGAACCGTAGCTTAACGAGCCGTCTATGCAAGACGATCACATCAGGATGTGCTAGCATGTCCTTCGCTGCCTTATACCAGATCGGGTCGCTTGTGATAACGCCCATGCCCTGGCGTGTCTCCGGCGGCATCTTCGGCTCGCCACCTGTCACCCGTCACGAATTGAAGGCTTTCGTCACCGCTGTCAGATCGCACGATACGAGGAGCGCCTAATGGCCGAGGGTCGCCGCAAGATGACACGCCGCCATGTGATCGCAGGGTTTTTTATTGTGCTCGGTCTCCTGATACTTGGCGCAATGATGCCGCAACTTGGGGCCGCCGAACCGGAAACGACCCGGCTCGCCTTTGGTGTGTCCGGCCCGGTGGTGGAACTGCCGACCGCGCTGTCGCTGATTGTGATCGGCGTTCTATTTCTGATCGCCGGAGGGCTGAGTATCGTCCCTGCAACCACAAGGGCCGGCACCTGGTTGCTCTGGATATCGGGGTTTTTGTTGATCCCGGCGATCCTGATCTGGGCCGCTGCGGGCAAGCAAACGAACGCCACCACAATGCTGAGCGAGACATTACGCCTTGGTACGCCGATTGCACTTGGCGCGCTGGCCGGGATCTGGGCTGAGCGCTCGGGGATCATCAATATTGCGATCGAAGGCATGATGCTTACCGGGGCGGCATTCGGCTTCGCGGCGTTCATTTTTACCGGCAGCATCTGGCTCGGGGTTGTGTTTGCGGTGCTTCTCGGCGGCTTAATCGCCCTGATCCATGGCATGCTCTCGATCACATTCAAAACCGATCAGGTGATCAGCGGCACCGTGATCAACATCCTGGCGATCGGCGTCACCGGCTATCTGCGCCGCCAGTTTATCGTCGATGGCGGCGGCGGTCGGGTTACGTTGCCGGCGATCGATCTTCCGCTGCTCAGCGAGATCCCGGTGCTTGGGCCGGCGGTCTTCAGTGGTAAGCCGATCTTTTACACCATGCTGGTGATGGTGGTGCTGACTCACGTACTGCTGTTTTATACGCGTTGGGGCTTGCGCACACGCGCCGTCGGCGAGAACCCCCGTGCCGCAGATACGGTTGGGATCGCCGTGAATCGCGTGCGCTACATCAATGTCTTTATCAGTGGTGCGATCGCCGGCCTTGCCGGGGCCTGGTTCTCGCTGGAGACGGTCGGCAATTTTGATGACGGTATGACGGCGGGCAAGGGCTTTATTGCATTGGCGGCGATGATCTTCGGCAAGTGGATGCCGTTTGCTTCATTCGGCGGCGCGATGTTGTTCGGCTTCGCCGAGGCGCTGCAAACCCGCCTGCAAATCCTGCAGGTCGAGATCTTCGGCGGCCCGGTGCCGTCACAGTTTTTGCAGATGTTGCCGTATGTGCTGACGATTGTGGTGCTTGCCGGCTTGATCGGTCGCGCCGTCGGCCCGGCCGCCGTTGGCCAGCCCTATGAGAAATCCTGATACGGTAGGCTCATCAGCCGGGTGCAAGTTGGAGGTGGCGGTTGGTGGGGTTGATCGTAGCGACATACCGGCCCCGCCGTTGTGTTTTAGAAGGCCAACGCAACAGGGCGAGCACGCATATGCGGCCCGCCCCGGCGGCGAAACAGTATCATGGTTCGTGCGCCTTACAACCCCTCAGCCTCCATCCATGCCTGGACATCGGCATCGGTCGGGTTGGTAGTGCCGCCCGGAATGTAGCGGTAGCGGTCGCCGTAGCCTTCCATCACCTGATTGCGCAGTGCGTCGGCTTCGGGTGTATCCTCGGTGTCCGGAACCCTGATCACCTGACCGGTTTGCAAATCGAGGTAGAAGCTACATGCCGGATCGGTCTCGGATAGCGCGGCCCGAATCTGATCGCGATCAAAGCTGTTTGCCACTGCGCCCTCCAACAGTGCCTGGGATTCACGACGGCTCTACGTTCATGATCCCTGCTGCTCTCATTATGCTGATGGTACACGATGCGGCCTTCTTACGCAAGTCGCCGCTAATCCGCCGTAGCGCCGAAACTATTTTTCAACCCGCGCGTATACTGCTTTGAGAGGAAACGCCAGGGCATGGATGTGCAGTCCGATGAGGCCGATCTCGTACAACGTGTGCTCGCCGGCGACCAATCTGGCTTTACGGTGCTGGTGGAACGCTATAGCGCCGCTGTGTACAATCAGGCGTATCGTATGCTCGGCGATGCCGGCGAAGCCGAAGACGCAGTGCAAGAGGTGTTTCTGCGGGCGTTTCGCCGCCTTGAAACCTATGATTTGCAGCGACGCTTTCTGACCTGGCTGTTGACGATTGGCTCGAATTATTGTATCGATCGCCTGCGTCGCCGGCGCTTCAGTTGGCTGACGCTTGATGATGTGGCATTCTGGTTGCCCAGCACCGAAACCGGCCCCGAACGAAGCGCGATGTACGCCGAGCGGCGCGATCTGGTGCAACAGGCCCTGCTGACACTGCCTGAGGGCTACCGCAGTGTGACGGTTCTGCGCTATTGGCACGATCTGTCTTATCTGGAGATCGCCGAGGCGCTCAATCTTACCGAGGCAACAGTGAAGACGCGCCTACACCGGGCGCGCAAAATGATCGCCGATGCACTCGGCGCCGATGGAGATGCGGTATGGGACATGGAGACGACGAGTTGAACCTGAGTGATGCGGAGTTGGCTGCCGCTGAGCAGCAAACTCGGCGTATCCTCGCGCGCTGGGGTGAGCCGTCACCTGCCCCGCCGCCGCCTGCGTTGCCTGCCCGTGTGTCTGCAACCCTCGCCGGTCGTCCAACCCGCACCGCCCGCCGCCGGAGTGTGGTGCCTCGTGTCGTCGCGGGCGTATTTGTCCTCTGCTTTGGCTTGGGATTCTGGGGAATCTTCGGTTCGTCCCTCGGTCTCGCGGGCCTGTTCGGTGGCCCCAATAGCGTGCTCGGCGGGCTTGTACTCGCGGTGGCGCTCGCAGCCAAGCCACTGGTCAATATGCTGGCTGGTGCTGTGTTCTACGTACTTCCAGGTCTGGTGCTGCTTGCGGCTGCGGCCTGGCTCTGGTGGCGGTTGCTGCGCGGCGGCCCTCAACCGGAGGTGTTCTGATGCGTGCCTTACGGTTGCTGATTGGCCTGTTGTTTGGCCTGTTCCCTGTGGCGGTCTTCGCACAGGCTAGTGAACCTGCTCCTGCGCTGGTGGTACCCGCCGGAACCAACTTGGATCACGATCTGGCGACATTTAATCGCTCAATTGTGGTGCTCGGCACCGTCGAAGGCGATGTGACGAGTTGGAGCGGCGATATTCGGATCGAGGGCCGGGTGGGCGGCGATGTGGTAACCTATGCCGGAACGGTTGAGCTTGGCCCTGCCGCGATGATCACCGGCAGTGTCTTTGCGCTCGGCGGCGGCGCCGAAGGTTCCGACGGCGCGCAGATCGCGGGGGCCTTGATCGGTAACCAACCTCTGGCCGGTGGCCTGCTTTCGTCAAGCGCCGATGCCCTGTTTGGTCCTCCTGCCGGCGCTGAGACAGCCCCACGGCTTCTATTCAGTCTGGCGCTAGGTCTATTCACTCTGCTGTTCACAACCGCCTGTGCCTTGATCTGGCCCCGTCGCACCACCGGCGTCGGGCGGGCCTTGATGCATGCGCCCGGTCGTGCGATCGCCCTTGGTCTGCTCTCATCGCTGCTGCTGGCCCTGCTGGCGCTGCCGCTGGGGGCGCTGTTGGCGATCAGCTTGATCGGGATGCCGCTGTTGTTATTGGGCGTAGTGGCTCTGCAACTGCCCTATCTCTTCGGGATGGCCGGCCTGTCACGGGCGCTCACGGCCCGATTAAATCTTACCGCAGCCTGGCCGGTGCCTGCTGCCGTCGCCCTCGGCGCGCTGCTGCTGCTGACGCCGTTGGTACTGATCGGTGCGTTCGGTTCCTTAACCGCAGCCATGCTGCTGTTCTACCTGATCGCTGGAGCCGGCTTCGGCGCCGCCCTGATCAGTCGCGGCGGTATCTACGCGATCGGCTAGCACCGGTCGGCCTCCGTCCGTCGCGGGTTTGTAACGGCCTTGAGGCCGGCACCGTGCGAGGTGCGCCGTAGACGTACGTACGCTTGAGCGTACTAGCGGGTGGTGCTGAGCGATACGTGACCATGTGACGGCGTAACAAGGATCGCACTATATTCCCCTTCGTCTCCTGCGCGCTGCATCCCTCCCGGCTGTATCCGGTATCCTTGTATTTTGAGGAAATTATGTCAGGAGAGCGGATTCTTGTGGTGGACGACGAGCCGACGATCCGTGAGGTTGTCGGCCTGTATCTGCGTCGCGACGGCTTTGAAGTCGATATTGCCGCCGATGGCGAAGAGGCGTTGACGATGATCGAGCGGCAGCGCCCCGATCTGATCGTGCTTGATCTGATGCTGCCCGGCGTGGATGGTATGCAGATTACACGCCAGGTGCGTGCGTCCGGAAACCTGCCGATCATTATGCTCACGGCTCGCGGTGAAGAGATCGACCGCGTCCTCGGGTTAGAGCTTGGCGCCGATGACTATGTTACGAAGCCGTTCTCACCTCGTGAACTTGTTGCCCGAGTTCGCGCCGTGCTCCGGCGTACTCAGTCCGCCGGCGACTCCGCCCGCGAGTCATCGAATACGCCGGTGCTGGTTGGGCCGCTGCGGATCGAGCCGGCTGCGCGCACGGCAACCATTCATGGTCGGGCGCTGAATCTTACGCTTCGCGAGTACGATCTGTTGCTCTTTCTCGCCCGCCGCCCCGGCCAGGTTTTTTCACGCGAGCAACTCCTCGATCAGGTCTGGGGATATACATTCGCCAGTGATGCCAGCACCGTTACCGTGCATATCAGGCGCTTACGCGAGAAGATCGAAGACGATCCGACTACGCCGAAACGTATTCAGACGGTCTGGGGTGTGGGCTACAAATTCGAAGCCGACCCCACCGGGTAAATGGAACACCCGCCGAAAATCTTCGACGGGTGTTCCATTTTACATTCCACATTTACCTTATGCCGCCGGCAACACAATCGTGAAGCGGCTACCCTCGCCGGGGCTGCTCTCAACCCAGATCCGCCCACCCAGGAGCTCGACCAACGGCTTGACCAGCGATAGCCCGAGCCCAGTGCCGCCGGCTTCGATCTTGAGTGGATTTTCGGTGCGGTAGAAGCGGTCGAAGATCCGCGGCAAATCTTCCTTACTAATGCCTACGCCCGTATCGCGCACCACCATCTGCATGTAGCGCCGATCCACTGCCAGCCGATCCCGCACCGACTCGGGGAATTCCGCCGTATTGGCCTCGAATGCCTCGACATGAATCTCGCCGCCGCGCGGCGTATACTTCACTGCATTTGAAAGGACGTTGTACAGGATCTGGTGGAGCCGGTTGGCATCGGCGCGCACAAGCGGCAGGCCCGGCGGAATACTGATGTTCAACTGGTGATTGCGATCGCCGACCACCTGTTGCAACTCGGCCACGACGCCACTAAGCGCCTCGGCCATATGCAGCGAGCGCCACTCCAGATCGACGCTGCCCGACTCAATCTTGGTGATGTCGAGCACGTCGTTGATCAGTGCGATCATGCGTTCGGTGTTGGAATAGATTGTGTTAACGAACTCACGCTGGGTCTCGTTCAGCGGGCCAAGTCCACCCATCGCCAGCAATTGGGTAAAGCCTTTGATCGCCGTCATCGGCGTGCGCAACTCGTGCGACATGGTGCCGATAAACTCGGTCTTCAGCCGGTCGGCCTCGATCTCGCGGGTCACATCACGTAACACCACCAGTGCGCCGATCAGTTCGCCGTTCTCCTTCATCACCGGCCCCATGCGCATATTGATCACCCGCACGCCGACTTTCACAATCGTGCTGAAGCTGCGTGGGTCGCCCTGGTGATTGAGTGGCCGTGCCAGCAATTCATCAAGCGGCAATTCATGCACCTTGGTGCCGAGGTAGCGCGTAAGAATGTCGTTCAAGTTCCAGAGCAACACATCCTCGACGTTGCGCTCCAACATCTGTGCTGCGGCCGGATTTGTGGTAAGCACGCCGCCGTACAGATCACAGACGATCACGCCGTCGGAAAGGCTTTGCAGGATCGCCTCGATCTGCGTTGCTTCGCTCTGCTGGCGATCCAGCAGTTCGTAGCGGCGCTCGGCTTCGCGGCTGATCATGCTGAACAGATTGGCGTTATTCACCCCGATCGCAATTGCGCCGGCACAGGCATTCAGCAGGCGTAGATGGCCTTCGTTGAAGAAGTACGGCGTCGGATGCGACAGCGTAAGTACGCCCAGAACCTCGCCTTGTACCAGCAGCGGCACCGAGATCATAGCGCCTTCACGGCGGCGCAACGACGAACCGGGGAATGTTGCCCACCGATCATCGCTGCTGACATCATCAACCAGGGCGGATTTACGATGCTGGGCTACCCAACCGGCAATGCCGGCGCCAATCGGGAAGCGGGTATAATTGCCGGGATTGGCCGGAACCCCCAGAACCGCTCGTGTCACCATCAGGCTGCTGTCGTCTTGTTCGATCAGCATCACCGAGGCGTGATCGGCACGCGTGATCTGGGCCAGAATCTCTAGCGACGAGTTCAAAATTTGACCAAGATCGAGCGATTGCCCGACTTCGATCGAGATCTGGTGAGTGCTTGCCAGCCGATCCTTCTCTTCTTGTAATTCGCGGGTGCGCTCTTCGACCCGCCGTTCAAGATCGGCGTTCAGGGTTCGTACTTCGGTATAGAGGCGCGCGTTCTGCAAGGCGATTGCGGCCTGATTGATCACACCGAGCGCCAGATCTTGTTGGTAACGTAACTGCTCGATCGGATTCGGATCTTGCAGGCTGACCACCGCGAGCGATTGGTTGTCGATCAACATCGGCAGTGCCAGCACGCCGCACATGGGTTGGAGCCATGCGCCCTGCAACTCAGGGGGCGGCGCCAATTCAAACTGCACCTGGCCCCGCTGAAACGTGCGCACAATCAAATCATCAACCGCGTCACAACTGATCCGCATCGCAACCACCGGCTCCTGCTCATCACCCTGCGTCTGTACGGCAATCAGCGCCTTGCGATTATTGGTCGGCTGCCAGACGGCGATGTGCGCGACTTCGGTGAGGCGATACAAACTGGAGACAACCAGATCGATCAGTTGGTCTTCTTCCAGACTGGCCGAGAGTTGTTGGGAAATATCGTTCAGCGCCTTGAGTTGCAAAGCGCGCTGATCAGCCGCCGCCGACGCCGAATCGAGGCTCTCGGCGATAAATTCACGTTCGCGGATCAGCCCGGCCGCCCGTTCCGACCAGGATCGCGCCAGCACCGACACCGTATGCTCAAAAATCTCGTCGAGGCCATCAACCAGGGCCAATGTTTCTTCGGCGCTGGTACTTGTCTCGTGGAGAAATAGGCGGGTGCCGCGGCGCAACTGTGCGGTCGCCTCCAACAACTTTTCGAGATTCGGCTCCTGGCCGTTATCGCCGCTCACAAGTGAGCGCAGATACGCATCCAATGGGCTGAGATCGCCGTCGGCGGCGGCAGAGATGCCGGTATACAACTGCTCGGCGATCAGCACACCATTGGAAATAGTCAGTACTGCGCCATCGTCGGGAAGCGCATCGATCCCATTACTACTGCCGTGGAGCAACGCTGTCCAGCGTGGCAGCAATCTGTCACGATAGACATCAAACCAGTCGTTGAGCGTCCGATTCATAATCTATTTCAAGGCCCAGTGGATCTGGGCCGGGCCTCGGCGTATAGGGCTAGTTTACACGGACGACAACCACGGTAGCATCATCATTTTGCTTGCCGTGCGTCTGCATAATGAGATCGGCGAATGCCTGTGGTTCCAGGCTGCGATCAAGCGTTGTATCAAGGCCGAAGCGACTCGAAATGCCGTCGCTGTATAAAACGAACGTGTCGCCGGAATTGTAGGTATAGTTGAGCAATAGCAACGGCGGCAGACGATTACCGCCCAGGATTCCATTCTTTGAGATCGGCTTGATCGGCTCGCGGCTATAAACCTGTACCCCGATATTGCCCAGGCCGACGTAGCTCACGCGGCGCTCGGATACGTGCATGCGGAGCAGGCCGATCACGGCGCCGCGGGTTCCATGCAGAGCCTGATGAGCGATTTTGATGATTTCCGTCAACTGGATTCCGGCATTCGCCCGCACGATATCGGCGGCACGATTGGCGGGTAGGGCCGCTTGTTCACCGCCGCCGAGGCCGTCGATCACGGCGATGAGTAACTCATTCTCCTGAAGCACTTCCACCAGGTACGTATCGCCCGAGATCGATTGGCCCACCTTTGGACGACAGGCTGCGCCCCAACTAACTGCCATAAGTTCGTTTCCTATGAGGCGTCCGCGCCCATTTCACGGCGCGCACCTGTGTCCCGACGCCGGGCGTCGAACGAATCGTGAATTCATCCATCAGGCGACGTACACCCGGTAGACCGGCTCCAAGGGTATGGGACGTACTATAGCCATCTTGCATTGCGAGATTGATATCGGCAATGCCCGGCCCTTCATCGTTGGCCTCGATTGCCAAACCAACCCCGTGGCTTGCATCGTTCAGAATGCTAAACTGCAAACTGCCGTCGCCGGCATGGACTATCAGGTTGCGCGCCAGTTCCAAAATCACAATTTCGATCCGAGTGCGATCGACATCGTTCAACCCGATGTGGCGCGCAAATTCACGCCCGCGGCTCATGGCCACATACACATCAACTTCGCGCGCGATGGTGCAAGTTACCGATTGCATGAGGCAGGCCCATCTTGCCTAAAGGCAGCGCCGGTGGATTGTTTGCCGGCAGCATACCGTTGCTTGAACAAGCCTGAGGCGGCGGGGAAACATGGGCGCCCGGCAGATTGCTGCGCATTATAGCATGTCACTACTACCGGGAACATACAGGAAAGCGAGATGCTGATGCCTGATGCTTGATGCCTGATTGCGCAAGCTATCTCAGACAGCAGTAAAGATAGGGTCTATTCACTCCTGCGGGGTCGGCGAAGTTCCTCGCTGTCGATGATAATGGTTACCGGGCCGTCGTTCACCAGTTGCACCTGCATCATCGCGCCGAACACGCCCTGGGCCACCTGCACACCCAGATCGCGAAGTGCGTCGGCATAGGCCTGTACCAATGGTTCGGCATGATCGGGGGTTGCGGCGCCGACGAAACTCGGCCGGCGACCTTTGCGGGTATCGGCGAACAGGGTGAACTGCGACACCACCAGTGCCGCGCCGCCGCTATCCAGGAGCGACAGGTTGAACTTACCTGCGGCGTCGCTAAAAATGCGGAGCTGGGCGGTCTTCTCGGCCAGGGTGCGCGCCTCTTCGCGGCCGTCGTCCGGTGCAGCGCCAACCAGTATCAACAGCCCGGCATCGATGGCGCCGACCACCTGTTGCTCAACCGTTACCGAGGCTGTGGAAACCCGCTGGATCACCAATCGCATAGCTCGCCTTAATCTGCCGCCGAGGGTGAGTCGGCCGCTCGGTCGTTGGGCGCAAGGGTCGCGAAGATCAACCGGCCGCTTTGCGTCTGGTGCAAGCGAGTCACAACCACCTCGACCGTCTGCCCGATCATGCTGCGCGCATCCTCAACAATCACCGGCGTCCCGTCTTCCAAATACCCAACCCCTTGCTGGCGGCTGTTGCCCTCGTTGCGAATTTGTACAAACAGGTGTTGATCCTGCAAGACCGGCGGGCGCACTGATTCGCTCAACTGGTTCAGGCTAAGCACCTTAACACCTTGCAGGCCGGCGACCCGATTCAGATTAAAATCGTTGGTAATAATCGGGCACTGATAGCGCCGGGCCAACACCACAAGTTTATCATCGACCCGATTGGCGTCGCTCACTTCGACATTCTCAACCTCGACCGGCAGCGGCGACTGTTTTTGCATCTGACTGAGCAGTTCGAGACCCCGCCGCCCTTTTGCCCGCCTCAGGTCGTCGTTCGAGTCGGCTAACTGTTGTAATTCAGCCAGCACAAAGCTAGGCACCACCAATTCCCCTTCCATAAAACCGGTCTTGACCACGCTGGCGATTCGCCCATCGATAATCGCACTGGTATCGACCAGATAACGGCGTTCAACCGGCGCCGATTCATGTTCGGCGGGGGTGGCGAGGAGCGGCGTATTGCGGCGCATACTCTTGAGCAATTCAGCGATATCGCGCTTGCGTTGGCCGAAGATCATTGTGCCCATATAGGTTAGCACGGCAGCGGCGATCAGCGGCAAGTAGCGCCCGAACGGCGACGGCAGCGCTGCGAGCGGCACTGTCAGAAGTACGGCAAAAAACAGACCGATCATAGCTCCGGCGCCGGCAAGCAGCAGATCCGGCATCGGCAACTGGCGCGAATGCCCCAACCAATTCTGTAATGGTTCGATCGTCAGCCGGGGTGTCAGGAGCAAGCCGAGGCCGGCACCGGCGAGCATCAGCAACTGCGTTGCCGACTGCTGCAATGTGTCGGGGCGTGGACTGGAGAGCGCCACGCCGGTATACCAACCAAGATACCCGAAAAGGAGCATACCTGCGATGCGAACGAGAAAGTTGAGGCTAAATTTCATAGCACGACAGCTCCGCTCCTTTCGGGAGCAGCTTCTCGGCGGGAACTATGCATAGCCGAACCCGTTGCGGCAATCCTACTTACGTGCCAACAGATCAACCACTTCGGCTAATGAGCGGGCGGTAAGTAGTTCCATCGTTGCGGGAACTTCGGTCTGTTGCGTCGTTGTCGGCACGATTGCTTTGCGAAACCCAAGTTTCGCCGCTTCGCTCAGCCGACGATCGATCTGACTGACGCTACGTAACTCCCCCGAGAGGCCGATCTCTCCCAAAAGTACCAATTCCGGATCGATGCGCTGATTACGGAACGATGACGCAATGGCCAGTGCAACTGCCAGATCGGCAGCCGGTTCGCTGATTCGTAATCCGCCCACAATGTTGACATAAATATCTTGATTGAACAACGGCAATCCGACCCGCTTCGCCAGCACAGCGGTGAGCATCAGCAAGCGATTGGGATCGAAGCCGTTGGTGGTTCGGCGTGGTTGGGCGTTCCCGGTGTTTGATGTAAGCGCCTGGACTTCAACCAGCAGCGGCCTGGTGCCTTCCAGTGTCACCACCACCGTTGATCCGGGAGTGCCGGCGTTGCGTTCGGCCAGAAACACCTGCGATGGATTACGTACTTCGCGCAGGCCATCGCCGGCCATCTCAAACACGCCGACTTCGTTGGTGCTGCCGAAACGGTTTTTCACGCCGCGCAACAGGCGAAACTGTTGAAAGCGATCGCCCTCCAGATACAGTACCACATCGACAATATGCTCCAGCACCCGTGGGCCGGCGATCGCGCCTTCCTTCGTCACATGGCCAACCAGAAAAATCGGGATGTGCAACTCTTTGGCAAGTTGCATCAGGCGCAGCGCGCCTTCGCGCACCTGGCTGACGCTGCCGGCGGCACTGCTCAGATCTTCCAGAAAGACCGTCTGGATCGAATCGACGATCGCCATTTTCGGCTGCATACTGCGGATCTGATCGAGAATGATATTCAGGCCGTTTTCCGACGAAACATACAATTCAGCGGCGTCGAGGCCGAGTCGTTCGGCGCGCAGCTTGATCTGTTGCGCCGATTCTTCAGCGCTGACATACAGTGTTGGGCCGACATCATGTGCGAAATGCGCCGCCACCTGCGAGAGCAGCGTTGTCTTGCCGACGCCGGGGTCGCCGCCGATCAGCACCACCGAACCGGGGACAAGGCCGCCGCCAAGGACGCGGGCCAGTTCTTCGGCATAAACCGGGTAGCGCTGGAACCCGCCGCTGGGCACATCGCGCAGGCGTGTGGGCAAGAGATCGCTGCTCAGCCGGGCGCGCGTGCGACTAGTGGCGGCAGATTGGCGGGTTTCGATCTGCTCAACAAAGCTGTCCCAGGTATCACAGTCGGGGCATTTGCCCATCCAGCGTGACTGCTGGGCGCCGCATTGCTGGCAGACAAAGATTGTACGAGCTTTTGCCATGGGGGGATTATACCATCAGCACAGGGTAAAAGAACCGAGAACCGAGACCTGAGACCCGAGAACCGAGAACCGAGAACCAAGAACCCAGAACCTGAAACCATGGTGGTTCTCAGTTCTGGGTTCTTGGTTCTGAATTCTCAGATCCGGTGCGAGCCTTACACTGCGACCGGGCTTTCCGTCTTCTCGTTCGATTCCGACTCCTGGTCGATCTGGCGTTGCGAGCGCAGCCGCAGCAGATCGTCCTGGGTGTCGATGATCACCTTATCGCCCTCTTCGAAGCGACCCTGGAGCAGCCCTTCGGCCAGCGGGTCTTCGATCAGGTTGGTGATAATGCGGCGCAGCGGCCGGGCACCGAAGGCCGGGTCGTAGCCACGCTTGGCCAGCAGATCGAGCGCATCCTGCTGCACATCGATCGTGATATGGTGGTCGTCGAGTTGCTTCTGCACCCGCTTGAGCATAATCGTGGTGATCTGGTTGATCTCCTCGTTCGTGAGCGGGTGGAAGATGATCGTCGCATCAAGCCGGTTCAGGAACTCGGGCCGGAACAGTTGCTTGAGCGCATCATCAACCTTGCGGCGGGTGTCGTCCATATCGATCTCGGCTGCATTGCCGCCGAAACCGATCCGCGACGCGCGGCGGATATGCTCGGTGCCGACGTTCGAGGTCATGATGATAATGGTATTGCGGAAATCGACCTTGCGCCCCTTGCCGTCGGTCAGGTTGCCGTCTTCAAGCACCTGGAGCAACAGGTTAAAGGCGTCGGGGTGTGCCTTCTCGATCTCATCGAAGAGCACCACCGAGTAGGGCTTGCGGCGCACCGCATCGGTAAGCTGACCGCCCTCGCCATAGCCGACGTAACCGGGAGGCGAACCAACCAGGCGCGAGGTAGTATGGCGCTCCTGGAACTCCGACATATCGATCTTGATCAGCGACTCTTCGGAGCCGAACATAAACTCGGCCAACGTCTTGGCGAGCTCGGTCTTGCCAACGCCGGTGGGTCCAAGGAAGATAAAGCTACCGATCGGGCGCTTGGGATCTTTGAGGCCGGCGCGCGCGCGGCGAACCGCCTTGGAGATCATAACGATGGCCTCTTGCTGGCCGACGACGCGACCGTGGAGGAACTCCTCCATCTGCATCAGGCGCTGCGTCTCATCGCCCTTGAGCCGGGTAACGGGGATGCCCGTCCACATCCCGACCACTTCGGCGATGTCCTCTTCGGTAACATAGGGCCGCTCGATCACACGGGCGCTCTCGCCCTCGCCGACGGTACCCATGTCCTGCTCGATCGCGACGATCCGCTGCTGCATGCGCTCTTCGCGCTCGCGCAAATCGGCGGCGAGATCGAGTTGTTTATCCTCGATCGCGGCCTCGCGCTCCTTGCGCAGTGCTTCAAGGCCGCGCAGGGCATCGCGGAGCTGCGGCGGGGTGGCCGAGCGATACATCCGCACCCGACTGGCCGCCTCGTCGATCAGGTCGATCGCCTTATCGGGCAAGAAGCGGTCGGGCACATAGCGCGCCGAAAGGTGGGCTGCGGCGCGGATGGCCTCATCGCTGATCTGAAGCTGGTGAAAATCCTCATAGCGCGACTTCACACCGCGCAGTATCTGCACCGTATCTTCAAGGGTCGGCTCATCGACCATCACCGGCTGGAAGCGCCGCTCCAGGGCCGCATCGCGCTCGATATACTTGCGATACTCATCAAGCGTCGTTGCGCCGATCGTCTGGAGTTCGCCGCGCGACAGGGCCGGCTTGAGGATATTCGCTGCATCAAGGGTTCCCTCGGCACCGCCGGCGCCGATGATCGTATGGAACTCATCGATAAAGAGAATACAGCGCGTCTCCTTGATCTCGTCGATCACGCGCTTCAGGCGCTCTTCGAACTGCCCGCGATACTTGGTGCCGGCGACGAGCGCGCCCATATCGAGCGTCACGACGCGCTTGCCCTTAATGCTGTCGGGCACATCGCCCTGAATAATACGCTGGGCCAGGCCCTCGACGATCGCCGTCTTGCCGACGCCGGGTTCGCCGATCAGCGCCGGGTTATTTTTGGTACGGCGCGAGAGAATCTGAATGACACGCTCGATCTCATGCGAGCGCCCGATAATCGGATCGAGCCGGCCGGCTTCGGCCATCTCGGTCAGATCGGTGCCAAGCGCATCGAGATAGGGCGTTTTGGATTGGCGCTGGGCGGCGGGCGTGCCGGGAGCGCTGCGCTGCTCGGGGCCGGCGGTACCGTGGCGCAGCACGCGCATCACCTGATTGCGTACCTGCTCCAGGCTCACACCCATAATATCGAGCACACCCGTTGCGACACCTTCGCCATTGCGGACGAGGCCAAGCAGCAAGTGCTCGGTACCGATATAGTGATGATTCAGCCGATTGGCCTCTTCTATCGCATACTTGATAACTTTTTGGGCGCGGGCGGTCAACTCTTGATCGGTGACCGGCGTCCCTTCGCCCATACCGACGATAAACTCAACGGCGCTCCGGGCCTGGGCCAACTTGACGCCGAGATCGTCCAGCACGCGTGCGGCGATCCCCTCGCTTTCGCGGATAAGGCCCAGCAAAATGTGTTCCGTACCGATATACGGGTGATTAAAGTTTCGCGCCTCTTCGTGAGCGAGCTGCAGCACCTGCTTGGCCCGCTTGGTAAATTTACTGTAGAGGTCTGACATACCTAACTCTCCACTAGCTCTCCCTGCTTCATAATGTGCCACAGGGATCGAGTACATGCGAACCGATGCCCGACGGTAGGCAGAGCCGGGCGTATGAGCAGACACCGGTGCTCCTCATATGCCAGAGACAAACCGGCGATCGCGGAAGCTCTGCGGGGGTGAGAAGGGGCGCACCCGGAGGATTGCCGTTCTCCGAGTACACCTGCGCGGTGATTATCGGCGTCGTTGCCGATGGTCACGCTTCATCGTCGCTCGCGGCACCTTCGCTCTCGCCTTCTTCATGAGTCAGGCGCAAACTCAGGCCCATCCGCTTACGCGCAGGATCGATCCGTATAATGCGGGCCTGAATAACCTGGCCCTCGGCGACGACTTCACGTGGATGTTGGATGCGCTCGTCGCCCATTTCGGAAATATGAATTAAACCTTCGATACCGTCTTCAATGCGCACAAATGCGCCAAACGAAGCCAACTGCGTGACGGTACCTTCAATGATTTCGCCAAGTTGATAGCGTTCGCCGACCCGCGACCAGGGTTCACTCTGGGTTCGCTTGATCGAAAGTGCGATCCGCTTGCGGTCTTGATCGATATTCAGGATATGAACCTGAACCTGATCGCCAACCTTCAAAACCTCGTTCGGATGTTTCACCCGGCTCCACGAAATCTCCGACAGATGCACCAGTCCATCAGCGCCGCCGATATCGACAAAGGCGCCGAAATCGCAGACCGAGTTGACGACGCCGGTGCGGGTTTCCCCTTCGCGGAGTGCCGAAAGCAATTCATCCTTCTTCTGCTCGCGGGACTCCTGAACTGCCTGTCGTTCCGACAGAATCAACCGGTTACGGGTTCGGTTGATCTCGATGACCTTCAGCGGAAGATCGGTGTTCACCATGCGGGCCATGTCCGACTGCTTCTGGGTGTCGGGGCCACGGCTGATCCCACTGACCTGCGAGGCGGGGACGAATCCACGGACACCATCAAGGTTGACCAACAGGCCGCCTTTGTTGTAATTCACAACTCGGGCAAAGATCACCTCGTTGTTGTCGTGGGCAAGTTGCAGGTTGCGCCAGCTCTTCTCCTGGCGGGCCTTATCGACCGACAAGACCGCCCGGCCTTCTTTGTCTTCTGATTGGACAACAAAGACCAGCAGCGTATCGCCAATTTGAAGCGCTCCGCGGTCGGCTGTGTCGAGAGATTGCATCTCCCGTAACGGCACGACCCCCTCGGCTTTGGCGCCGATGTCAACCAGCAACTCATCACGGTCGATCCGCATGATTTTTCCATCGACCGTGTCACCGTACTTCAGATTACGATAATCGTGGGCCGGGTCGCGGAGGAATTGCTCCATGAGCGCCCGCTCTTCAGCCTCATCGATCTCGTGATCCATGATCTCCTCGCGGACTTGCGCGCCCTGCGAACCGGTTGCGATGCCGTTCAGTTCTTCCATGCGCAGCCCTTGAACCTAGGCGAGCGATATCTATACCACAGTTTTGAACCATGTACAGATAGTTGTCAGTATTATACGCCTCGGATCGGTAAATAGCAAGGGATTTCGCCTTGCAGGGCATTGTAACGGCGTGAAGCTTGGTCTGACCGGCGTGCGGTGCAGCATCGTAGCCGCTACGGGCCGGGAGGGTAATTGTATTTACAACGGGACGGTGTAGGTTGTTGCGCCGGCATCGGAGACAAGCCGCGGGGCGAGGGGAAGCGGCGGGGCACTTCCGAGGCGGCGCAGGTAGACGTAGGTTGGTTCGCTGCATACAATCGCCGATGGCTGGCCGGCGGCGAGCAGGGCGAGCGCCTGATCGACCGCCGGGCCGATAACACTATAGCCGAGGCCGGGCAATACAACAGCGCGCGCTACGCCTCCGGCGAGGCTCAGGTTAAGTTGATGGCTGTTGGGAAGCGTATTCCAGTCGGCGTGCAGGGCTAATGCGGCCTGATGGGCGGCCCGCAAATGGGTCTCCGGCCGGCCGGATTCGAGTGCGCCGAAGATCAGTAAAATCTGGTCGCCGATCCGGCTCAGCAAGGCGACGTGGGTTTCGGCCTGGCGCTGGGCTGCAAAGGCGATCTCGCGCAGGCTCTCGATCCGATCGCTGTTGCTGGATTGCACATGGATCGCCAGCACGGCGACTTCGCATTCGTTGCCGACCAGGGGAACATCCAGATCGGCCAGTCGTGTGGCGACTGACGCAGCAGGCAGGCCAAGCAAGCGCAGCAGGCGTTGTTGGTGCCGGTAGTTCTGGCGCAGGCGGTTGATATGGTGGGCCAGTTCGCCCAGCGTGCTGTCGGAGACTTCGAGCTTAAGATCCTGCTCATCGCCGAGGGCTGTGCGCATCGCAAGGGCGATTTGCCCGGTACGCATGCGATCCCAGAGCAGGATGCCAATCGCCAATAACAGACCCCAGGCAGTGATCTCGGGGGCGACGAAGACCGACAATCCGACAAACGGCAGCAAAATAACGCCGGCATAGCGGCGAAGATTCTGCCCAAGCACTCGCACCCTGTCTGCCGGCATCGGCGCTACGCTCCATCATGCTACTTACCGGGCCGGCGTAGCGCTGCGGGCCGCTCATGCCGCAGCGCCGCCGGTTGGTTCTCCGCCTGCGTCGCCTTGCCCCGGCGACGCCGGTAGAACGACTTCCTGGCCGGGGTTACCCGCACCCGGCGCAGCGTTCTTGCGGGGGAGTTGAGCATAGCATCTGTGGGTTGGTGCGAAGTAGGTGCGTAGATTACAGGGGCGTTAATCTTCGCGCAGAATATAGCCGGCGCCACGCACCGTCTGGATAAGGCGCGTTTCGCCGTTGGCTTCGAGTTTCTGGCGCAGGTAGCGCACATAGACCTCGATGATATTGCTCTCGCCGCCGAAATCGTAGCCCCAGACGCGGTCGTAGATCACGTCGCGGGTGAGAACTTGATTCGGGTGGCGCAGGAATAGTTCGAGCAGTTCGTACTCTTTGGCGGTCAGTTCGACCCGCCGATCGTTGACGCGCAATTCGTGGGCGGCGGTATCGAGGGTCAGGTTGGCGAAGCGGAGGATCTCGTTTTGCTGTTGCGATTGCAGCCGGCGGAGTTGCACCCGGATCCGGGCCAGTAACTCTTCGAAAGCAAACGGCTTAACCAGATAATCGTCGGCGCCGCTCTCCAATCCGGTGACGCGATCTTCGATCGCATCGCGGGCGGTGAGAATAATGATCGGCGTGTTCGCGGCGGCGCGTAGGCGCCGGGCCACTTCCAGGCCGTCGATGCCGGGCAGCATCAGATCGAGCACCACCAGATCGGGCTGATTCTCGCGAGCAGCAGCCAATCCGGCGGCGCCGTCGGCAGCAACTGTGACCTGATAGCCTTCCAATACTAATCCTCGGCGCAAGTATCCGGCGATCTCCGGTTCATCTTCGATAATTAAGATATGTTGCGGCATAGGGCGACCTGTGATCGGTTGATTTTGCTTTAGTATACAGGATGTAGGATGCAGGATACAGTGTAGTTCATGTTTTGGCGGTGTACTGGTTGCGGCGAAGGCGCAAGTGCCCCCGAATTGCAAGCTGAAGGTTGTGTATGTACCCGCGGGGGAGTCCGGATATTGGTTGGGACGATCTGCTGTTTGGTCTGGCGGCGTGTGTTGTGCCGGGCGCGCCTTGGGGCAACCGGGCGACGGAGGCGGCTTTTGGCCCGCATAGTGTTGCGTGCCTGTCGGTGCGGAGCGGCTTTGATCTGACGTTGCAGGGCTTGCAGTTGCCGCGTGGCGGCGAGGTGTTGGTGTCGGCGGCGACGATCCCGGATATGATCGCGATTTTGCAGCAGCACGGCTTGCAGGCCATTCCGCTCGATCTGGATATGCAACGGCTGGCGCTTGATCCGGCGCTTGTTGAAGCTGCGATCACGCCGCGCACCTGCGGGTTGCTGGTGGCGCATGTGTTCGGTGCGCGGATGCCCCTGGACGCACTTGCCGATCTGGCTCGCCGGTATAAACTGGTGCTGTTTGAAGATGCGGCCCAGGCCTTCAGCGGCGATGGTTATTGCGGCCATCAGGGCAGTGACGTGGCGATGTTCAGTTTCGGGCCGATCAAGACGGCGACGGCGTTGGGCGGGGGCGTGCTGCGCTTCCGTGATCCGACCCTGCTGGCGCGGGTGCGGGCGTTGCAGGATGCCTATCCGCCGCAGCGTCGCAGCGAGTATTTGCGGCGGTTGTTGCTGTTCTGCGGCTTGAAGGCGTTGGCCCGTCCGGCATTGCTGGGGCCGTTGGTAGCCTGGTGCCGGCTGCGCGGGCGTGATGTCGATACGGTGTTGAGCGGCGCAGTACGCGGGTTTCGCGGCAGCGACCTGTTGGCGAAGATCCGACGGCAACCCAGTGGCCCGTTGTTACGGATGCTGGCGCGCCGTTTGCGCCGCTATGACGCCGATAACCTAGTGCGCCGGGCCGGGTATGGCCGGCAGATCCTTGATGGATTGCCCGCTGCTGCCCGGCCGGGGATCCAGGCCGAACCACACACACATTGGGTGCTGCCGGTATGCAGCCCCGATCCGGAACGGCTGACCAAACTGTTGCGGGCCTGGGGCTACGACGCCACCCGCAGCGGATCGACAATGCGAGTGACGCCGCCGCCCGATGGTTATCCGGCGGCGACTGAGGCCCAACAGGTCTTCGATCAGATTGTGTATGTGCCGACGTATCCGATCTTGCCACCGGCGGCGGCGGCGCGTTTAACGGCCATTATCACGGCCCACCTGCGCGACTAAGCTCTATATGGGGTGTGGGCAGTAAGGCTGCCCACACCCCACACAATGATCAATCGGCGGCAATAGCGCGAGTATGCGGTTCGGCCTGCTTAACGGCAAGCGACGGCATGGTTGGGGCACTGCCGAGTTTACGCCCGAGGGCGTGGATCACATCGGCGACGATCGCCACGCACTGGTCGGCCTCTGTGCGGGTGAGCACAAGGGGCGGTGCGAGCTGAATCACCGGCTCAAGCCGATCATCGGCGCGGCAGATCAGACCGCGCTGCTTGAGTTGATCGGAGAGCCAGCCCATCAGGCGCTCCTCAAGCAGCGACTCGCGGGTTTCGCGATCGCGCACCAACTCGACGGCCATAAAACATGCCCATACCGCGTACTTCGCCCACGTTGGGATGATTACCGACGGCGGCGCGCAACTCGCTGATCATATAATTGCCGAGTTCGCGCGAACGCTCGGTAAGGCCTTCACGCTCCAGGATCGCCAGATTCGCGAGGGCAGCGGCCGCCGAAGCAGCGTGGCCGCCGAAGGTGATCCCGTGCATAAACTTCTCGGCGTCATTGTCGGAGATGAAGGCATCGGCGATCGCCTTCCGTACCACGGCGGCACCAAGCGGGGCATAGCCGCTGGTGATACCCTTGGCGCAGGTGATGATATCGGGGCTGACACCCATCTCGGCGGAGCCGAACCAGCCACCGACGCGACCGAAGCCGCAGATCACCTCATCGACAATGAACAGAATCCCGTGGCGATCACAGATCTCGCGGATGGCCTGCAGGTAGCCGGGCGGCGAGACAATCGCGCCGCCGGAGTTCTGCACCGGCTCCATGATGATCGCGGCGATCGTTTCGGGGCCTTCAAACTCGATCAGGCGCTCAACCTCATCGACACAGGTACGCCGACATGCGCCGTGGAGGGCGCAATAATCGCAGCGATACTGATACGGCAGCGGAACATGCCGCGCGCCGGGGACAAGGGGGCCGAAGCCGTTGCGGATCGACGTGACGCCATTGACCGAGAGTGCGCCCATGCTGGTGCCGTGATAGCTGACCCGGCGGGCGATCACTTTGGTGCGCTCGGCGTCGCCGTTCATCCGATGGTAGGCTTTCGCGAGTTTAAGGGCCGTCTCGACGGCATCGGAGCCGCCGGAGGTAAGGAACACACGCGATTGAGGGCCGGTAGGACTGATAGACGCAAGTTTCGCCGAGAGGTCGATCATCGGCAGACTGGGGAAACTGAATGGACTGACATAGGCGATGTCGGTAAGCTGGGCAGCTACCGCCTCGGCGATCTCGCGCCGACCATAACCAACATTGACCGTGAACAGACCGGACAGGCCGTCGATATAACTCTTCCCATCCTGATCCCATACGCGCGACCCCTCTCCACGGACGAGCACGGTGGGTCGCGCGCCGGTACTGGACAAATGGCCCATTTGGAAGAAATGCAGCCAGACATTATCGGCAAGCGCCTGCTGCTGATTGGTACTAAGGGTACTCATACAAACTCCGTTATATGTTCGCGTCCGTGCGTCCAACGCGCCGTGAAGGCGGGCTGCATCGCAGCAGCAAGCATTGGAACAGACGCACATCGTGGGCACATGCCCCGACGCTGGCGCGAACAAAATTGTTGGGGCTGCACACCGCAGCGAATGATGAGTGACATGCAGCGAGTATTGGACTCGGCCGTCGGGTGCGTCTTTGGTTACGCTCCCATCTCATCGGCTCACCGGGCGTGTCGGCAGCGCGCACGGCCCCGACGCGGGCGCACTGCAGCGGGTATCAATCTTTCAACAGAGTTTCCTTTCCGATGCCCTTGCAGCAAGAATGCCTGATGCCTGATGCCTGATTGCGCCGCCACGCTGCTCGCCGATCAGGTATTCGGTGTTCGTTGTGGCTCAAGCGGTTTGCTTGCCGTGCGAAGGCCTCTCCTTGCGGCGTCGGTTCATAGCGACGCCGGATACGGTAACACGGCGCAATCACCATACCGCCGGCGGCGATACGGAAAACTCCGCGCCGACAGCGATAAACCGGTGTTGCGAGGTTAATTATCGACGAAGCGCAAGACGCGGAAGGGCTCGGCGTAGAGAACACCGGCCTGCTTACCGTTCTCGGTATCCCACTCGCGCACCATATCGGCAGCCGACTCGTCGAGTTGGGAGCGATGACAGAGCAATGCTGCGATCTTGCGATCGTAGACGGCACTGATATCCACGAAGGTGTCGGGTTGCGTGGTGAGAGTGAGGTAGAGTTCGCTCACATGGTGCGGCTCAAGGCCGGCCGCGAGCAACTCAGGAAAGATCGGCCGGCTCTCGGCGCTGGGGAATGCTGCATAAACAGCGGCCTCGCCGGCGGCGCGATGATCCGGATGATTGATATAGAAATGCTCGAAGAAGACCGTGGTTGGATCCTGGCAGACAAGCCGGTAGGGTTTCGTCTCGCGGATCAGGGCGGTGAGCTGGCGGCGTAATGCAAGCGTCGGCTCAAGGGTGCCGTCGGCGAAACCGAGGAAGCGCACATCTTCAACGCCAACACATTTCGCGGCGGCGATCTGTTCCTCGCGGCGCGTTTGGACGAGGGCGGTAAGATCGACGGCGGGATCATTACTGCCGGCGGCGCCGTCGGTGACAATACAGTAGATAACCCGGGCACCGGCATCGGCCCAGCGGGCGACACTACCGGCCGCCCCGAACTCAATATCGTCGGGGTGAGCGGCGATCACCAGGATCGGTTTATCGGCGATGTCGTCTGGCTGGCTCATATAATCCCCAGTGTACTACAGCCCCTGTGGGTCTGTCCAGTGGGGCAGCGGAGATTTGTAAGGACGACGTATTTCTGTTGTGCAAAATACGTCGCCCTTGCAGAACCCGTATGTATAATGAGGTCGCACAACCCAACAATCTCGTCAAGCGGGGAGAGGGAGGATATGAGCAGTATCGAAGAGCAGGTTGCCGCATGTATTGCGGTGATCGAGGGGAGCCATGCGGCGCGCGAGCAGGCGATCGGTGCGTCGCGCTCGTTGATCCGCCGCTGCGCGAACAGTATTCGGGCCGCCCATCGGGGGGGAATTTGAACTGGCGGAGCAGTTGTTGGGTGAGGCCGGGTCGATCGCGACGCATTTGCATGAAGCTACGGCTGCGAAACCGGAGATTCGTTTTGCCGGCTATAGCCAGGATGCGTTGAAGGAGTTCGTCGAGGCGCATCTGGTGTTGGCGTTTCTGGCCGATCGCCCGGTGCCAAGCATTGCGGCGATCGGGGTTGAGCCGGCCGCCTACTTGAATGGCATGGCCGAGGCGGCGAGTGAGTTACGGCGGGCGATTCTGGATGGCCTGCGCCGAGGTGAGACGGCGCGGGGCGAGGCGCTGCTGCACATTATGGATGATGTGTACAGTAACCTGCTGACGGTCGATTTTCCCGATGCGGTTACAGGTGGGTTGCGGCGCACCACCGATGCGTTGCGGGCCGTGTTGGAACGCACGCGCGGCGATATTACCGCAGCGCTGCGCCAGGATCAGTTGGTTTCGGCGATGCGTGAGTTGGAGCGGAAGTTGGGTGAGCGGGTGAGCGGGTGACACGGTGATGGTTTAGCGCTGTAGGCATGCAGTCGCCTTATGCAACGCCTGGTTGCCGTTCAGCATTGCAACACTGTAGGTCGATCTATCTATGAGTGAATTATCCTCACCCCTTGGGACGGCGGCATTGCCGGCGGCGGTGTTGGCGGCGATCGGTGATTGCGCGGCGGCCTGCCGGGATACGTTGCGCAACCTTGATAATGAGCGCGAGCGGCTGCGGGCGGTGCTGGATAAGCGTATCCGCAAGGCGCCCGACGGCGTCGCACGGCGGCTGTGTGCCGTCGATGGCTCCCATGCAACCGTGCCGGCGGCCGGGGCAACTTTCGCGGCGATTGCGGCGGCGGCCGTAGAAGATGCGACCCTTACCGATCAGGAGGTGCTGGTGCAGTTGTTGCCGCCGGTGGAAGAACTTGAGGGTATTCTGGGCGGGCTGCGGAGTGTGCTGGAGTTGCGCTTGCTGGCGCGGAGAATCCGCGCAACTACCAGCGGCCTGTTTGTGCTCGACGGCTCGTTCTACTCGATGTTGCTTGAAGTGAATCGGTTGCTGGTGCGCTATGCTCAGGATCACCGCAGCGAGCGCCCGCCGACCTGGTGGAAACCTTTCCGGAGCTTGATCGAAGATTTTTTTCGCGACGATGATTGGAACCTGGTGCTGACATGCCGGCGGGTCGTTGCGCACCCCAAATCGGCCACCGCCGCCGATGATGTGCTGGCGTTGACGCCGGAATTAAGTGGTACGGTGACCGATCGTACCCTTTGGACGAGTGTGCTGCTTCCGGGCGAGTACGCCCTGCCGACGCCGCTGATCCGCCAGGATCGGCCGCATTTGTTGACCGGCTATCGTAGCCCGGTGTTGGATGATTTTCGTCTGCTGCGCACCGCAATTGAGCACGGCTACGGCCAGTTGTATGTGCTCTACTACCGGCCCGATCCGACCGGGCCGGCCTACCGGCTGGAGTTACCGGCGGCATTGATCGCCCGCGAGCCGTTAGGGGCGGTATTGGCGACCTTTCGCAGCGCCTTGCAGTCGGGGAGTGTGCAAGAGCCGCTGCCGCAATTTCTGGCCGATGCCGTTTGCCGCCAGCTCCGCCATGCGTTGGCCGCCACTGCTGAAGGAGCGCGCACCATGCTCCAGCAGGAGTTCGATCTGCCGGTGGTGCAACGCTATCTGGGGCCATATCGCACGCCACGGTAATCTTTCGCCAGATACTTGATACCATGAAAAGCGTGCTTGCTGGGCGTGAAATGCGGTGAATGCGGCATTGCCTCAGTGATGCGGTGGATTAGCCGTCGGCACGGTTGTCGTCGGGGCTTGATCGTCGCTGGCGTAGACGTGAACCCGGTGGAATATTCGCCAATTCGAACAAATTCCCCCCAGGAATAGTTAAGAGAATCTTACCCGGTAGAGCGGCTTCTGAGCTAGGCTGATCGCCGGGAATGTAGTACAGTCGCCTTGTCACCTACAGACGGTCATCGCTTTCTTTTCCCATTCCAGACGCGGTGGAAGCCGTTTCGGTGTGTTGTGCAATGATGGAGGAAAGCATGACCGATCAAGACCCGCAGGGTGATACGCCGCGCTCAGCCATACTCACCACACGCGAAAAGATCGAGCGTCTACGTAGGGCGCGCACGAACGCCCAACGAGGCGGCGGCAGCAAGCGGATCGAGCGCCAGCACGCCAGCGGCAAACTGACGGCCCGCGAGCGGATCGCATCGTTACTCGATAGTGAAACCTTTCAAGAGTTGTTTCTGTTCGCCCGCCATCGCTGTACCGATTTCGGTATGGCCGGCAAAGAGATGCCCGGCGAAGGCGTGGTGACGGGGATCGGTGCGGTGGAAGGCCGGCAAGTGTTTGTGGCGGCGCAGGATTTCACGGTGGCCGGCGGCTCGGTTGGTGAGATGCATGCCGACAAGATCTGCCGGACGATGGATATGGCCTTAAAATGCGGTTCGCCCTTTGTGAGTATTAATGACAGCGGCGGCGCCCGAATCCAGGAGGGAATCGACGCGCTGAGCGGCTACGGCCGGATCTTCTACCGCAATGTGTTGATGTCGGGGGTGGTGCCGCAGATCGCGATTGTGGCCGGACCCTGTGCCGGTGGTGCGGCGTACTCGCCGGCGTTGATGGATTTTATCATTATGGTGCGGGGCAGCGCCGAAATGTTTATCACCGGGCCGCAGGTGGTGAAACAGGTTACCGGCGAGGTTGTCAGCGCACAGGAACTTGGCGGCCCCGATGCCCAGATGCAGAGCGGCGTGGTACATTTTATCGCCGAGAATGACGCCGACGCCGCGCGGATTTGCAAGGATTTGTTGAGTTACCTGCCGGCGAACAATATTGAGGATCCGCCGGATCTACTCGGCAACGGCGAGTTGCTGTTGGCCGACGATCTCTGGCTCGACGGCGTGATCCCCGACGATCCGCGCATGCCCTATGATGTGCGGCCGGTGATCCGGCGCCTGGTGGATGAAGGCAAGATTCTCGAGGTGCAGGAACACTTCGCGCCGAATGCGATTGTGGCTTTTGCGCGGCTGAATGGGCGTACAATCGGGGTTGTGGCCAACCAACCGGCAGTGATGGCCGGCGTGCTCGACATCGACGCCTCGGACAAGATCTCCGCATTTGTGCGGTTTTGCAACGCCTTCAACATCCCCCTGGTGACGCTGATCGACGTGCCCGGCTTCCTGCCCGGCGTGGCCCAGGAGCGCGGCGGGATCATCCGCCATGGCGCCAAGATGCTGTTCGCCTATGGTTCGGCGACAGTGCCGAAGATCTCGGTCATTCTGCGCAAAGCCTATGGCGGCGCGTATCTGGCAATGTGCGGCAAGGATCTGGGCGCCGACCGGGTGGCGGCATGGCCGACGGGTGAAGTTGCCGTGATGGGCGCCGAAGGTGCGGTGAATGTCGTCTACCGCGAGGAAATCGACAAGAGCGACAATCCCGAGGCGGCGCGAGCGAGTTTCATCGCCGAGTATCGCGAGCATTTTGCGAGTCCGTATGTCGGCGCGGCGCGCAACCTGATCGACGACATTATTGAACCAAGCCAGACCCGGCGCTACCTCAGCCTGGCGCTTGAGTCGCTGCGGGCCAAGCGTGAACTGCGGCCCCAGAAGAAGCACGGCCTGATCCCGATGTAATTGATGTCGTGGTGCTGCGGCCGGATAAGCCGATCGCACCGCCACGATACCGCATCCAAGCTGAAGGGCAGTAGCGATGGAATTAACAGGTGATCCGCTGATCATCGGTTTAGGGATTGCCGGAACCGGTATTACCGTGGTGTTTCTGGCGCTGATGCTGGTTTCGTTGAGCTTGCGCTTGATGCGTTTCCTGGAGCCGCGCGAAGCGCCCAAGAAGCAAACTGCGCCGGTGATCACGCAACCGCAGGCGGCGCAGAATGGACAGTTATCGCCGGAACTGGTGGCGATTATTGCAACGGCGGCGACGGAAACCCTGGGTAAACCCGTACGGGTGACGCGCATCACCGCCTACGGGCGCTCGCCGGGCAGTGGCTGGTCGCGGCAGGGAAGATTGACGATTATGGCGTCGCATCAGCGGCGCGGAGGTAGCGGAACGTGAAACGCTTGCGAATCACCGTCAATGGTGTGGCCTATGAAGTAGAGGTCGAGGTGCTGGAGGACGACGAGCATGCGCCGGCGTTGCCTTCGGGGGTTGCGCCGCCGATGTTGTTGAACGACGGCCGACCGGCGGCGGCGCCGGCGCCTGCGGCAGCACCTTCAACCCCGGTTGGGCCGGCGAATGCACGGACGCTCACCTCGCCGATCGCCGGGATTGTGGTTGAGGTGAAAGTCTCGGTGGGCAGCACGGTGAAAGAGAACGACCCGCTGCTGGTGATCGAGGCCATGAAGATGAACACCAACGTCAGTTCGCCCTTTTCCGGTCGCATCAAATCGGTGGTGATCAAAGCCGGTGAGTCGGTGCGCCAGGGCCAACCACTGCTGGAGTTTGAATGATATGGAATGGCTCATCGAATTCGGGCGGGCGAGTGGTCTGGCACACATTGAGCTCGGCAATGCGGTGATGATCCTGATCGGCGGGCTGTTCATCTACCTGGCGATCGCGCATAAGTTCGAGCCGCTGTTGCTGGTGCCGATCGGCTTTGGGATTATTCTGGGCAATATGCCGTTCGAGCCGGGCTTCGGCCAGGGTGTGTACAGCGAGGGCAGCGTGTTGTACTACATCTATCAGGGTGTGAAGACCGGCGTGTTCCCGCCGCTGATCTTTCTCGGCATCGGCGCGATGACCGACTTCTCAACCTTGATCGCACAGCCGCGGCTGATTATCCTTGGTGCGGCGGCGCAGATCGGGATCTTCTTCACCCTGATCGCGGCGATCTTTCTTGGCTCGCAGTTTCCGGTGTTGGGATTGGCGGCGCCCGGCGACAACATGGAGTTACTGCGGGCGGCGGCCTCGATCGGGATTATCGGCGGCGCCGACGGCCCGACCGCGATTTTTGTGGCGTCGCAACTTGCCCCCGATCTACTTGGCGCAGTGGCGGTCTCGGCCTACTCGTATATGGCGCTGGTGCCGGTGATTCAGCCGCCGATCATGCGCTGGCTCACCACGGAAGAAGAGCGCAAAATCCGCATGCCGGCGCCGCCTGAAGTGAGCGCGCGGCAGCGCATTCTCTTTCCGGTGGTTGGCTTGCTGGTGTGTGTCTTCATTGTTCCCGACACGCTGCCGTTGCTGGGCATGCTCTTCTTCGGCAACCTGCTGAAAGAGAGCGGCGTAACGGCCCGGTTGGCGAAGACGGCGCGTGATCCATTGATCGACTCGGTGACGATTTTGTTGGGTTTGACGGTGGGCGCGAGCACACAGGCCAGCAGCTTCCTTTCGCCGCGCTCGATTGTTGTCTTCGCGTTGGGCCTGTTTGCCTTCTCGATCTCGACGGCGGGCGGGGTATTGTTCGCGCGGCTGTTCAACCTGTTCACCAAGAACAAAATCAACCCCCTGATCGGCGCGGCGGGCGTGTCGGCGGTGCCGATGGCGGCGCGGGTGGCTCACGGCGTCGGCCAGGAATCCGACCCGCAGAATTACCTGATCTGGCAGGCCATGTGTCCGAATGTGGCCGGCGTGATCGGCTCGGCGGTGGCGGCGGGCGTGTTGCTGGTGATTTTGCGCTAGGCCACATTCGCCGGGCGCACAACGCTGTGATGAAAACAGGCCGTTACGGTTCCCGGTTCCCGGTTCCCGGTTCTGGGTTCTGGGTTCTGGGTTCTCGGTGCTCGGTTCCGGGTTCTCGGTTCTGGGTTCTGGGT
>JAAUQO010000026.1 GCA_012032775.1 Oscillochloris sp.
TTGCACGCCGGCGCGCTGCTGGTGGTGGTGCTCCGACCGGAGCCGCTGCCGTTGTTGGCGAGCACGCTGCTTGGCGGGCCGGCTGCGGTGCTGGTGCAGGTTAGTGCGGCGCCGTTTATGATGCGCCACAGTGGGCCGGAAGAACGCGACAGCCTGTTCGCGCTGAACGCCGGGATCAATATCGGCGTCGCTGGATTGGGTGCCCTGGTCGGCGGTGTGTTGCCGGGCCTGGCTGTGCAATGGCTCGCGCTTGAACCCGGCGCCGCCGCCTATCGGGCAACCTTCGCAGTTGCGGCGGGATGCACGGCCCTGGCAGCGCTTCCGCTTTTGCTGATTGCAGCGCAACCGAATAATGGGCCAACCATCGCCGCCGCAGCCGAGAATCAACCGGCGGTGCTGCCGCCCCAACCGGCGCCCGCCGATCGTGAGGTGCGCCATCCCTTTCGGCTGTTTGCCGGATTGCGGGCGCGGATCGAACACAGCAGCCTGCGCGAATTGTTCGTCGCACTGCCGTTGGCCTTACGCTTTATGGCCGCGCCGTTCATTATCTCGTGCGGCGCCGCGCTGCTTATTCCGTTCCTGAACCTGTATTTCCGCCAGCGCTTCGCCGTTCCCGATGCCAGCCTGGGCCTGATCTTCGCCGCCATCAGTATCGTTACCGGGCTGGCAACCCTGGCGGCGCCGGCGCTCTCGGCCCGGCTCGGCAAGATGCGCAGCGTGGTGATGAGCCAGGCCCTTGCAATTCCGTGTCTGCTCTTACTCGGCCTCGCGCCGACCCTCTGGCTGGCGGTGCCGGTGGCGTTGGCCCGCGGCGCCCTGATGAATATGGCCTCGCCGTTGTATGATGCCTACGCTATGGAACGCAGCCCCGAACGGGCGCGCCCGATGGTGATCGGGTTGATCAATGGCGCGTTCTCGGCCGGTTACATTATCGGGCCGACGATCAGCGCTCAGGTACAATTACGCTACGGCTTCGGGCCGCTCTTTGTCGCCACGGCCGTCTGCTACGCGATTGCGGTTGCCGTCACGTATCTGTTGTTTTTGCGGCCGCGCCGGAGTGTGGAGGTTGCGGCGTAAGACGTGCTATCTGATGCCTGAGGCGTGATACCTGATGCCTGAGCGCGGCTCGCTCAGGTATGTTCAAATGCTGATTCTGATTGCCCGGCTGTCTCCTGTATCCTATTTGATGAAAGTCTCGCATATGCGTTATCTGATCATATGTTTCCTCTTGTTGGCAACTGCGTGCAGCGCCGCGCCGCCGGCTCCGCCCGCCGCAACCACAGCCGCAACCCCGGCCCCACCTGCCCCAACCGCAGCTCCGCCTAGGGGAACGGAAACGTTTCCAACCACGGCGCCGGCCGGCAGTCTCGCCAGTGCCACACCCGCCGAAGCACCGGCAGCGTTGTTGCCGGCGCCGTTGTATGTTCTGGAGCGCGGCCAGATCGCGCGAATCGAACCCGACGGCGCCACACGCAATCAGGTTACCCGCGAACGCCTGGAGATCGAGGGCTTCCCGCCGATCAGCAATTTCGCGGTCGGGCCGGGCAGCGAACTGGCCTATGTCGTCGGTGCACTTGAGGGCGACCGGCTGGTGCGAACCGGCCCGCAGGGCGAAGATAACCGTACGATCTATAGCGATCCCGGCCACGAGCTGAGTCATCTGGTCTGGGCTGCCGACGGCGAGAGCCTGTTTCTGCGGCTGTTGAACAACAAAGAGGTGATCGACATTCCGAGCGGCGTGTATCAAGTTCCCGCCGGCGGCGGCGAATTCCAGTTGATTCGCGCCGATGATCCGGTGGATGATCCGCTCAATCCGTCGCGGAGCCTGCGCGGCTACCGCCCGGTGGCGCTGAGTCCCGGCGGCGATCACTTGCTGGTCGAGGCATTCTCGCTATTCTACGAGGGCTGCGACTACGCATTTTTAGCGCTGGACGGCAGCGAACCACAATTGATCCTGCCGCCGGAAGGCTTGCAGACCTACTGCGGCGAAGCGCATTTTGCCCCTGACGGCAGTGTACTATTGATGATCGGCCCACCGGTTGGCCCCAACAGCGGCCCGACGATCTGGCGTGCGCAGCCCGACGGCAGCCTGGCCCCGGTTGACCCGGCCCAGCCCCTTGGACGTGCGCCGGCGCCGTTGGACGAGACCCGAGTATTGTTCATCCAGGTCACCTTGCCTGAAGATCCGGCCGGCGAGGTGATCTTCCAGCCGGCCCTGTTGCCCAACCCGCAGCCCTTCAGCACCCCCTTCAACGATCAACTTGAGCGGGCATTGTGGGCGCCGAACGGCAGCGGCGTGGTGGTGGCGGTTGCGCCGCTGAACGAAGATCGTCTGTTGCGCTGGATTCCCGGCACAGGCGAGCCGGTGATGCTGCCGAGCACACGCGAGGCGATCGACGAATTACATTGGGGGGATGAATAGCGCGTTATGGGGATCGTGCTCTACCTGATCACATTGCTGATCGAATCGCTCAGCATCATGATGCGCGGGGTGCTGGTGGCGGGATTAGCCGGCCTGCTGCTTGAACCGAATGTGGCGTTGATTCTGGGCGCTATCGCTGCATTCAGCCCGCTGCTCAGCTCGTTTCTGGTGCTCGCCGGAATCCCGAGCGGGCATATGCTGGTGCGGCAGAGCCTTGGCGCGCGCTTGCCGACAGCGGATGAGCGCCGGGCGTTGGAGGCAGGGTTTGCGCGTGCGCGCACCGCCGGGGTGCCGGTGCCGACGCGGGTATTCACTATCGACGAAGATGCGTTGAACGCGGCGATCTCGGGGCGCACACTGTATGTCTACCGCAAACTGTATGACAGCCCGTATCTGCCGGGGGTTTTGGCCCACGAACTTGGCCACTACAACAGCCTCGACGGCCGCCTGATGCTGGCCCTGCGAGCACTCACTATGCCGGGCGGATTTCTGATCATGTACATCACCCTGAGTTTGCTGCGCTGGATCGCCTATGGCATGGCGAGTGTGTTGGCGGCGTTTCTGATTGTCTTCGCCGCGATCTTCCGCATGAATCTGAGCAGGCTGGTGGCGATGCTGTTCCGGGGCAGCATTCAACTATTGCGACTCACAATCATTTTGGCCCTGGGCGGAGTCGGTCCGGCGCTGCTTGGATCGATCTGGCGCAGCCATTTTCTGCGCCGCGAATTCGCCGCCGATGCGTACGCCCGCCGGCTGGGCTACGGCGAACTGCTGGCCTCGTTCTTCGAGCACGAAGTCCTCGACGATGTGCGGATTCCCTGGTACAACCAGCCGACCCATCCGCCCGCAACCCAGCGAGTACGCGCCTTGCGCCGCAGCGAGACGATGGAACCGCCGCCGATCAATAGCACACCCGGCTGGATTCCGCTCCTGATTGTCCTGGCCCTCGCCGGTATTCTTGTCGGTAGTAGCGCGATATTCTGGCCGCGCCGTTACCACCCGAACGATCGATTCACACCAACGCCGGGGCCGACACCGACGCTGGGGATTTGACAATCCAGAATGCAGATGCGAAGAAGCAATCCTTCAGCGCCGGAAATCGGGGTTGAGTTGGCGATGCAGCCAATCGACAAGTGTATCGCTCTTGCCGGGCAATAATGGCAGGGCCGCCACGCCGCTGGGGTAGATCGCTGCTGCGCGGCGCCGGGATAAAGCAAGGCCACGCCGAGAACTGCGCGCTCGCCGGCGGAATTGCCGATGCCGCCGAGGTAGCTGTAAGCGTCGGCCATGGCGTCGGCCGGCACCCCGCCGCGTACATCCAGACGGTACTTGGCGTCGAGGATGAGCAAGCACGGCGGCAGCTTCGGCCGGCGCCACTCAATCGTCAGGTCGGGCACACGAATATGCCGATCAAGGGCGATCAATGGGTCGGTGTGTGCTCCCGGCGGCCGGTAACGGGCCTGATAGTGCAACTGCAACCCGCCCGCCTCGCCATTTAACCTGAGCAACGGGCCACGATCCCGTAGCTCCAATCGCCACTCGAATCCACCTGCATCAACCGCGGCCAGCGCCTGCGCTTCCAGCTCCCAGCCCGGTAGTTTCAGCAGCGCCAGGCAGACTTGCAGCGCACACCAGCGCTCATAAAGGCGCGGCAGGTCGGTCACGCCGAGTTGGGCGGACGGCAGCTCCCAACTGATCTGCGACCGCCGCCGTAACTCCTGCCATGCCCGGTAGACGGTGCGCCAATCAGGTTCACGTTGCAAACGAACCGTTGGGCCGCGAAACGTTTCCAGCGGCGGCACCTCAGCCAGAAACGGCAGGCGTCGCAGTTCGCGCAGCCGGGATTGAATTTCAGCCAGCCGATCCGATCCGTGGGCCGGCAGATCGGTGCGTTGCGCCAATCCATGTGCCCGGCGCAACAACCCATCAAGCAAGCGCCGCAGAAGCCGGTGTTCATAGCTGTCGTAGGTCGGGGTTGCGCGGCGTTCGGGCAATGGGCCGGAGGCGGCAAGAATCTCGCGCGGCGACTCGCCGGTCGGCGCGGGATCGAGCCGGCGCAGATCAAGCCGATCCGGGTCATGCACCCGATCGGGCGACGTTTGTTGCAGCCTGCCGACCAGACGATCGGGTGGGCGCAGCGCCAGACGATGAACTGCGGCAAACAAACGATCGAGGCCCACACCAGTCAGCGCGGCCAGTTCTTCGGCAGAGCTGCGGGGTGCCGGCGTCGGCGGCATATTGGAGGCAGCCGGATGCAAGCCACCGCCTAGCGCCTGAACCAGTGCCGGCTCGCAGGCTTGCAGATCTTCCAGCAAGAGTTGATAGCGTTCGAGGTCGAGTTTGCGGGGCAGCACCTGAAGCTGCGCGTGGATTATTTCAGCCGGCGCATCGGCGCGTTCAGCCCACAATCGCAACGGGTACATCCCCGCAGCGAAGGGTGCTGTCCAGCGCCAACGCCAGGCCGGATCGCCGGGGCGCAAGAACGGCTCCAGCACAACGTCGGCCACCTCCAGGCGCAGTGCAACCGCAGGCGGCGGCAGGCAGGCCAACTCAACCGGCGCGCCCTCCTCAATCAGCGCAGCAGTAAGCGGAATACCGTCGATCGTCAGATCCAATGTTGCCTCTGTTCGTGCTTGCGTGGAGGTACAGAATACCGTTAGGCAGCACCTTGGCCCTACTTTGTCTGCTTTACCATAACACGATCGCCAATCCTTCTGCAAACCATGCGATCCACTTCTTGAGCCGGCAACATAGGGCGATCCTATCCGAGTTGGGCAGTCGGTGCTGCGTCCTGCTCCAGTGGTTCCCGGTTCTGAGTGCTCGGTTCTGCTAAGATTGCTCTCGCTTGACAAAAAAATGTTTAGCGCTAAACTATCTTTTAGGAACAGTCATTCTAAAGGTCAGCTGCGATGAACAACCAGAGCATGCAGAACGGACGCGAGCGCCAGCTTGCCGTGCAATGTTGGTTACGGTTAGCGCGCGTCTACCAGCAGATCGACAGCGACTCAGCCCAGCGTTTTCGCAGCCATAAACTGAGCACCGCCCAGTTTGATGTGCTGGTTCAGATCGGCTCGCACGCGGGAATCACCCAGCAGGAACTGGCCGAGTCGTTGTTGGTGACGAAAGGCAATATCTCGCAGCTGATCGGCCGCATGGAGCGCGACGGATTGGTCGCTCGGCGCCACGAGGGCCGGCGCAATTGTCTGGAGCTTACCGCCGCCGGGCGCAGCTTGTACGACGCCGTTGTCCCGGAACAAGAGGCCGCGATTGACACAATCTTCGACCCGTTACAGCCCGATGAACGGCGTATCCTGCTCGATCTGCTCCGCCGGATCGACCGCAGCAGGCGGCGCTAGACGAACGGTAACATATGTGGATTGTGCTGCGGCACGGCTTTGATGCGCCGCAACACAATCCAGAATTCTAAAGTTTAGCCATAAACTTTTATACGAGGTCATAATGACACAGGCAACTCCAGTTCTCGGCGGCATCCATCATGTTACGGCGATTGTGGACAACGCCCAGCAGAATGTCGATTTTTACCATGAAGTGTTGGGCTTGCGGCTGGTGAAACGGACGATCAATTTCGACGATCCCTACACCTACCACCTGTACTACGGCGACGAAAACGGTACGCCGGGGACAATTGTGACCTTCTTTCCCTGGGAGGGCGGGCGACATGGCAGCCAGGGCAGCGGCATGCTCAGCGCAATGAGTTTCAGTGTGCCGGCCGGCTCGCTGGCGTATTGGCAGGCGCGGATTGCAGGGTATGGATTGCGTCAGAGTGCGATCGGCAGCCGCATGGGCGAGCGCAACCTCGAACTGTACGATCCGTCCGGCCTGCTGCTTGAACTGGTTGAGAGCGACGCCGGCGTTCGCGGTGTCGCGCCTCGCAACAGCGATGTTGCCGCGAAACATGCGATTCGCGGCCTGGCGGGAGTAACCCTGACGGTGGCCGAGGCGGAGCCCACAGCAGCGCTGTTGCAGGATGTGCTGGGTTTTCGTGCCGGATTGACTGAGGCGAATCGAACGCGCTATCTGCTGGGCCACGAACCTACGGCGGCGCGGCTGGATCTGCTGCTGCGCAACGGGCTGCCACGCGGCCAGGTGCGGGCCGGTTCGATCCACCATGTGGCCTGGCGCGTCGCCATGATGCGAGCCAACTGGCCTGGCGCGAGCGGCTGGAACAGGCCGGCGTGCAAGTAACTCCGGTGCGTGATCGCAAGTATTTCCACTCGATCTACTTCCAGGAGCCGGCCGGCGCGACTTTCGAGATCGCCACCGATTCGCCCGGTTTTGCGATTGACGAATCAGCGGCGCAATTGGGGACGGAATTGCAACTGCCGCCATGGTTGGAAGAGCAGCGCGCCGACATCGAACGCCACCTGCCGCCGATCACGAATACGGCGTAAACGGCGCAGTGATCGAGCCGCACATAGCAATCCTACCAGAACCCAGAACCGAGAACCCAGCACCAGGAACCGCTGGATCAGGCCGCAAAACCGACTTCACAACCCGGATAGGATCGCTATATTTCGCGGCTCGATCAGCTCCGCGCACAAGGAACTCGGCCCTGAGCACCGCCCGCAGTCCACTCTGGTTCGGCCTGAATATCGACCCACGCGCCGACGGTATTGATCCGGCGTTGGAGATCGCGCATTCCGCCGATGCGTCAGGCGTTGTTTTGTCATATCTTTTTCATTACGGCACATAAACTGCGTGCTATACTCGCCTATGTAGTCCACGTTACGCCGTCGGGGGAAGACGGCCTGGAGGTATAGCAGCAGCAACAGGAATGGCACAAAGCGCATGGGCTTCGGCGCAGGCCGAAGTTGACGAGGATGGAGGTTCCTCGGTGGAAGCCGGGGTTAACGGCCGCTCGCCGGCCGGAAGATCGAAGAATCAGCGGAAGCCTCCCAGGTTCAGGGCGCAGCCTGCAAACGATACGGCGAACACCTCCCGGTGACGGGCCAGGACAGAACCGAATCGTAGCGACCCACCCCGACCATTTCCCCAATCCAGGATACAGGCAACCGGATACAGGCAATCGTCTGCGCATCGCACATGATGGGCTGCTATTGCTTATGTGGATCCGCGTTGCGCCTTGTTGCCCTTTGCTTGATCGGCAAAAAGGGTTGTTTGTGTCTGGCGTAAAGCTACCTTTGGTGGGCTACGAATGCACTCCCAACAAAAACCTTTTTTGCGCCATCCATAAGGAGTTATCAATGTGTGGAATTGTCGGATATGTGGGTCCGCGCAATGCGACGGAGGTTGTGGTCGGCGGCTTGCAGCGGTTGGAATATCGTGGCTACGACTCGGCGGGAATTGCGATCTACGACGGCGAAGCCGGGTTACAACTGCGTCGCAGCGTCGGCAAGCTGATCAATCTCGTCAACCGGCTCAATCGCGAGCCGGCGGCCGGCGCAGTCGGCATCGGTCATACACGTTGGGCCACCCATGGCGGTGTAACCGAGGAAAACGCGCATCCGCACCGTGATGCAAGCGGCAAGATCGTGGTGATCCAGAACGGCATCGTCGAGAACTACCTGGAGTTGAAAGGCCGGCTGATCGAACTCGGCTACACCTTCCACTCCCAGACCGACACCGAAGTGATCGCGCATCTGGTCGGGCATTACTACACCGAAGAGGGCGCGTTGGAGCCGGCACTCTGCCGGGCGATGGCCGAGTTACGCGGCGGGAATGCCGTTGTTGCACTGTGTGTCGATGAGCCGGATACGATCCTGGCGGCGCGGCTCGGCAATGCCGGCGGCGTGGTGTTGGGCCTTGGCGAAGGCGAACACTTTGTGGCCTCCGATATCCCGGCCATCCTCGACTACACCCGCGATCTGATCTTTCTGGAAGATCGCGAACTGGCCCGGATCAACCGCAACGGGATCGTGATCACAACCCTGGCCGGTGCGCCGGTGCGCCGTGAGCCGGTGCGCATCCAGTGGGATCCGGTGGCGGCGGCGAAGGGCGATCACAAGCATTTTATGCAAAAGGAGATCTTCGAGCAGCCGCGCGCCCTGATGGATGTATTGCGCGGCCGGATCGACCAGGAAGCGGGTACGATCCATCTGGAAGATCTGAAACTCGACGATGCGGCACTGCGCGGGATCGAGCGGATCTACGCGACTGCCTGCGGCACCGCATGGCATGCGGCGCTGGTGACAAAATTCATCATCGAGAGTCTGGCGCGGGTGCGGGTTGAGGTGGACTACGCCAGCGAATTTCGTTATCGCGGGCCGATTCTGGGCAACGACGCCTTGCTGCTGGCGATCAGCCAGAGCGGCGAGACCGTTGATACTCTGGCGGCGATGGAAGAGGCCCGATCACAGGGCGTGCCGAGTGTCGCGATTGTGAATGCGATCGGTAGTCAGGCTGCGCGCCTGGCCGACGGCGGGCCGATCTATCTGCACGCCGGCCCCGAGATCGGCGTGGCCTCGACCAAAGCCTTCACCTCGATGATCGTGGCCGGCTACTTGTTCGCGCTGCGCCTGGCCCAGGCCCGCGGCACCCTCAGCCCGGCCGAGATCCGCACGCACATTCAGGCATTGCTGGAGTTGCCCGGCAAAGCCGCCGAGGTGATCGAAACGACATCCAGCCAGTGCGAGATATTGGCCGAGCGCTACCATCGCGCCACCGATGCGCTTTACCTCGGGCGGCAGGTGAACTACCCAATCGCGCTTGAGGGGGCGTTGAAACTGAAGGAGATCAGCTACATCCACGCCGAAGGCTACCCGGCCGGCGAGATGAAGCACGGCCCGATTGCGCTGATCGATGAAAATTTGCCGGTGATCTGTATTGCGCCGCGCGATTCGATCTACGACAAAATGATCAGCAATATCGAGCAGGTTAAGGCCCGCCACGGCCAGGTGATCGCGATCGGCAGCGCCGGTGATGATTTCCTCGCCTCGAAGGCCGACGACACGATCTTCATCCCCGAAACATTGCCGTTGCTCCAGCCGGTACTGGTGAGCATCCCGCTGCAAATCTTCGCCTACCACGTCGCGCTACTGCGTGGCTGCGATGTCGATCAACCCCGGAACCTCGCCAAAAGTGTGACGGTGGAGTAGGCTTGCAGATCGCCCGGCCGGAAGACAACACCCGTCTTTCGGCCGGGTATCATACGTCCACAGCGGAACGCGGATCGCGTGCGCTGGCCATGCACGCGACTATGCCGTTCACGCGCGCAACGCGGGCCGTCACCCAGGATTAGTGCGCTAGCAACGGCAGGTAGAGCCGGTTGATCAGTGCCGGCAAGCTTGGCTGCGACGGCTGCGCCGAAACAATCTCCATCTCGCCCCAACCGCGATCGGGCGCCGCACCCTTGAACGGCAAGCCGACATCAACACCACTGTCTACCAAGGTACTTTCCGCTGTCGGACGCCGCTCGGGATCCAATTTCGGATCGCCGGAAGTCGGGTTGCGATCATAGCCCGCTTTGCGCCATTGATCGAGGTTGCCGCCATTGACGCGCCCGCTCACATAGTGATTGGAGTCCACCACGAGATCCGGCGCGCGATCCGGCGCAAACGAGAACATCAGGTCGCTCTTGCCGCCGTCGAGCAGATTGTTGCGAATCGCCAGTTGCTCGGGGTAGTCGTCGCGCTGCGATACCGCCACGTGGATGGCTGAGCTCGGCACCGCCGTGATCGTGTTGTTGAAGAGTTGCACATTTGCGCTGCTGCGTACCACAATCCCGCTGCCACTGCCGCTATCGCCGTTCGGGTCGTTCACCAGATCGTAGATCAGGTTTCCGGCGATCAAGACATCCTGCGGCGCGAGTGGGTAGGCGGTGCCGTTCTTCGAACCGCGCGAGATCTCAATGCCCTCGACTGCCGACCAGATCTGGTTGCCGCTCAATGTGATGTTGCGGGCGTCGTGCTGAACCTGGATCGCCATGCCGTCCGATGAATCGACGGCTTTGAAGCCCCAGATCAGGTTGCCGTGGGCCACCAGATCGTGGGTACTTTTGATATCGATCGCATTCTCGCGGGTGTCGTGGAGCCGGTTGCGCTCGATACGAATACGCTCGGCGAAGCGTTCATAACCGGGATAATCCGGTGTGTTTGTTTGAATTGCGTCGCCCGACGTATCGAAGATGTCGCATTCGCGCACCGTAACATCGCTGGCGGTCATAATCCCGACGCCGTGGGCATCGCGGCTACCGGCGTCGAAGTTGTTAATGGTGCAGCCCTCAATCAGGACACGGGCCACATCATTGCCGACCCGCACTCCATACCCACTGCCGTTGTGCAGATGGACGCCGCGCAGGGTGATATCGGCGGCCGGCGCAACCAGTTTCACCGCGTCGTTGCTGCTGCCGTCGGCATCGACAGTCAGATCCTGCAGCGCGATAAAGGCGCTCTCGATCCGGATCGTGCCGACAATCGTGGTGTTGCCGGCGCCGGCGCCCTTGAGGGTGATCGGCGCCTGCCCTGCGCCGGAGCGCTCGATCGTGATCGACTCGCGGTAGGTGCCGGCAGCGAGGATGAGCGTGTCGCCGGGCTTAGCCGCATTCACGGCGTCTTCAATCGAACTCCCGACCGGAATGGTGCGTTCGGCGGCATGGGCCGAGTGGGTTGGGACGAATACAAACGAGACGATGCAGAACAGGACGAGCAGGAGTGTAAGGCTAACGAGCTTTGATAGTTGCACGGTTGTCTCCGCTGAGATGTAAGAAGGGCGAGCACCGCCCGCGCTGCGAAAAGCAGGCCGGGCAGTGAAACCGTATTAACTTATTTTTAACTTCCGCACCTTAGCACAATGCTTCTCGGCTGTGTACCGTACCCTGCTCCTAACTAAGGGGATGACTAAAAATTCATCTTTCACACGATTGCGGTAGCATGACGAAACAATGCATGCCTACGACAAAAGGGCGCAGGAATGCGCAAAACCGGAATTCAGCACTATCAGGGCAGGCGATTTGCGGTGGTTCAAACCGATGGTTACAACGGCGGGGAATAGTACTTGCGCGGCCTACAGCGATGCGACTTTGTCCGTTAAACTGACAAAGTCGCGCGGCCTTAATCCAGTAACGTGAGGAAGCGTGCGCGGGCGACGGCCTGGGTGTGCCGGAAGGAGCCTGCGAAGCCGGGCCTTGCCCAATCCACTGAGCCGCGTGTAGATGATGCTCGGCCTGCTGATCATGCCCGTATTTACGCAGCCACGTGCCGACGCGCTTATGCCGGGCCGCCAACGCAACCGGCGATACCCCGGCACGAAGCCGTTGCCGCAGCATATCGCGAAAAAGCGGATGGCAGCGATACCAAAAACCCGCTCGTCCAGGCGAGTCAAAAAGACATTGCGTCGCTCCAGGTCGGCCAGCATCAAGCGACTGTACGAGGCGTCGCGAGCGGGTTCATCCGTGTCAGGCGGCTCAACTACCGATCGTGATCGATTATTCCGATTCGAGTTGCTTGAGGATCGCCGCATCGATCGGGAAGGTATTCTCGGGGCCGGGGAAGGTGCCGCTACGCACATCGGCGGCATACTCGGCGATCCCACGACGCATCAGCTCACCGGCCTCGGCGTAACGTCGGCCGAAGGGCAGGCCGAAACCCGGGAAAAGCCCCAGCATCTCGTGGGTAACGAGCACCTGGCCGTCGCAGTGTGGGCCGGCGCCGATCCCGATCGTCGGCACCCGCAAGCGCTTCGTGATCAGAGCGGCCAGATCGGCCGGCACCGCCTCAAGCAACACCGCCCAGCAGCCGGCCGCCTCCATCGCCAGTGCATCGTCGATCAAAGCCTGGGCCGCCGCCTGACTGCCGCCGCCCACCACCAGCATACCGCCGAGGCTCGCGGCTGTCTGCGGCGTCAAGCCAATATGACCGATCACGGCGATGCCGGCATCGACAATTGCGCGTACGATCGGCGCCTGCCTGGCCGTACCTTCGAGCTTGACACAATCCATGCCGGCCTCTTTGATATGCCGTCCGGCATTGCGCACCGCCTCGGCCAGATCACCGGCCTGATAGCTCATAAACGGCATATCGCCCACCAGCACCGCCCGCTGCGCCGTGCGGCCCACTGCTTTGGCATGATGGATCATCTCGTCCATGGTCACCGGCGCGGTGCCTTTGTAGCCAAGCATCACCATCCCGAGCGAATCGCCGACCAGGATCACATCGATCCCGGCGTCATCCACCAGCCGAGCCAGTGGCGCATCGTACGCCGTGAGCATCGTAAAAGTCTGCTTACCCTTCCAGGACTGCAATTCGGGGATGGTGAGCTTTGGCATTGGCGTTCTCCATCTGAACGATTCTTCGCTGAACGACGCTATTCTATGCCGGGCGAGCGGCCCCGTCAACGCTGGGTAAGCGGTAACCAGAGCAAACTCCGATCGGCGTCGCGCATGGTAAGGGTAAGATCGGCACTGATCCTGGGCGCCGCGCTGCCGTCGATCGGCACACTGAACAGGGCGAAGCGCCCGCTGATCGCGGTATCGGCCGTATAGATCACCCGGCTGCCGTCGGGCGTGATCGCAAACGAATCAACATCGCCAAAGGTGGGCAATGGGTCACTGATGCGCGTAGTAGCCCTTGCAGGCCCGGCAACCGTCAGCACTATCAACGCCACCAGCAGAAGCAGCGATCGGAAAGCGCGCATACTATTCCTCTTAGCAGGCATAATGTTCGGCGAAGCAACCGGTAGCCGTAGTATACTGCACCCGGCGTGGGCGATTGGCAGAAAAGCGGCAGTACAATCAGGCATCGCCCGCAATTCAAGGGTTCCGCTCAGGGCGTATCGTGCGGGTTACAGCAACCCGATTTGAACAACAAGGTGGTACCAGCGCAATGGAACGCGCGCTAACAATCCGGCATGCTGCATTCCGGATTCTGAATTCGCCCCAGAGGCTTGCGTATGGGCGCAAGTTCCATTAGAATTCGTGGATACGCTGCTTTGAACTAGATTTTCGCTCCCTACCAGCGTTCGAAGATCGGACTGCTGTTGTGGCCGGCTGTGTGGTCTCCGCTAAACGCGCAAACCCACCCATCCAGGCTGCACCGACTATGTGGTGATCGCGCAGGCGAAGACAACCCGGAAAGGATCGTTTCGATGGCTACATTGCCGCAAGAAAGTCCAACCACGATTAATACCCGCAAGATCGTCGTCGGCGGGATCCTTGGCGCGATTGCGATTGTGCTCGGCGTCACCCGACTCGGCTTTATTCCGGTGCCCAACACAACCGCGAACGCCACAATTATGCACGTTCCGGCGATCATCGGTGCGGTGCTCGAAGGGCCGGTAGTCGGCTTCCTTGCCGGACTGATCTTCGGGATCTTCAGCTTCCTTCAGGCCGACAGCCCGCTCTTTCAGAATCCGATTATCGCCATTCTGCCGCGCCTGCTGATCGGCCCGGTCGCCTGGCTGGCCTATCGCGCCGTCGCCGGCTTCAACAAAGATGTCGCCGCCGCCGTTGCCGGGGTCGCCGGGACACTCACCAACACGATCGGCGTACTTGGCCTGGCGATTATCTTCGGCTTCGCCGAGGCGATTATCCCCCAGTTGCCGCTGATCGCGCTGAACAATATGCTGCCGGAAGTGGTGCTGGCCGCGATTATCACGCCGCTGGTCTATCGCGCCATCAGTCTGGTGCGCTCCGGTCGCACCTCGGCCGAAGATACAACCCCGCGCGATAAATCGTCGTTCTAAGTCCGCTGCCTCATACCTGACGCCTGATGCCTGAGGAAACTCAGGCATCAGCATTCACTCTATGCTCGATATTCATAATCTCGCATTTGCCTACAATGCCGGCAGCCCGGACGAAATTGTCGCACTGCACGATGTGACGCTGCAGATCGCACCGGGCGAGTTGGTGGCGATCATCGGCCATAATGGCAGCGGCAAGAGTACGCTGGCCAAGATTCTGTGCGCCATTCTCAGCCCCACCGGCGGCAGTTTCCGCGTTGACGGCATCCCCGCCACTGCGGCCAACGAGTGGGAGATTCGGCGCCGCGTTGGGATGGTCTTCCAACGTCCCGACGATCAATTGATCGCGAATACGGTGATCGATGACGTGGCTTTCGGCCCCGAAAACCTCGGCCTGCCCCGCTCCGAGATCGAGAAGCGTGTCCGCGAGAGTCTGGCCGCCCTTGGGATGGCCGATCGCGCCTATGCCCAGGTGGCCGAGTTGTCGGGCGGCGAGAAGCAGCGCGTGGCGATCGCCAGTGTGCTCGCGATGCGCCCAAATTACCTGATCTTAGACGAGCCGACCACCATGGTTGCGCCGACTGTCGCCCGACAGGTGTTGCGCCTTGCCCACGATGTCCGCGATCGCTTCGGCGTGGCCGTGCTCCATATCACCCATTTTATGTATGAAGTGGTGGGCTTTGATCGCGTGGTGGTGATGGGATCGGGCCGCGTGCTGATGCACGGTTCGCCCCGCGCGATCTTCGCCCGCGCCGATGAGTTACACGCCGCCGGCCTTGCCCTGCCCCAGGTGACGGAACTCGGCCGCCGGCTATACGCGCGCGGCGTCGATCTGCCGCCGGTGGTGCTGAGTGCGGAAGAGTTGCGGGCGGCGCTGAGTCAATTCGAACTGCGCCACGCACCCGCCGAGATTCAGCCTGCGCCGGAACCCGATCCAACCCCGGATCCGCAGCCCGAACTGCTTCTTCAGGCCCGCGATATCAACTTCACTTATATGGCCGGCACGCCCCTGGCCGAGGTTGCTCTGCGCGGCGCAAACTGCGATCTGTATGCCGGAGAGACGGTTGCGCTGCTCGGCGGAACCCAGGCCGGCAAGAGTACGCTGATCGAGTTTTTGCCGGGTTGCGCCGGGCGAAACCCGGCCAGTTACGCTGGCAAGGGCAAGACATGGGCGCAGCAAACGCCGATATCAGCCGGCTGCGACGCGAAGTTGGGATCGTGTTCCAGCAACCGGAAACACAACTTTTCGAAGATATTGTCGGCAAGGATGTGTCGTTCGCGCCGCGCCAGCAGAATCTGCCGTCGGCCGAATCACGGGCGCTTGTCGAGGCATGCCTGAATGCCGTCGGCCTTGATTATGAGACCTTTCGCCTGCGCTACATCTATGCGCTCTCCGGCGGCCAGAAGCGCCGCGTCGCCCTGGCCGGCGTGCTGGCGGCTCAGCCGAAACTGCTTATCCTCGACGAGCCCGTCGCCGGCCTCGATCCGCAGGGCCGGGCCGAATTGGCCGCCATGATCGCCGATCTCGCCCAGCGCCGCCACTTAACCACGGTGCTGGTCGGCAATACGATCGACGAACTGGCCGAACTGGCCGACCGGGCGATTATTATGCACAGGGGCCAGGTGGTGATGGAAGGCCCGCTCCACGATCTGATGGAACGCGCCGACGAGTTGCACCAACTGGGCCTTGAACTGAGCGAAGCGGCCCAGATCGCACTTGTGCTGCGCGATGCCATCCCCGTCCTGCCGACCAACCTGCTGCGGATCGATGAACTTGAGCGCGCATTGCTCGCCCAGTTGCCGGAATCGGCATTTCGCGCCGACAGGAAACAGGCCACAGCACCGGAAACATCATAGACAGTTCGTGATCGTCCTGCCGGTTCGGGGCTTCCGCGCCAATCCACAGGCCACAACACGCATTATGGCAATCGAGTTCTCGCGTAATATCACCTTCGGCCAGTATATCGACATCGGCTCGCCGGTGCATCGGCTCGACCCGCGAACCAAGATTATCGCCGCAGGGTTGATCCTGCTGGCACTGCTCGCTACGCGCACGTTCAGCGGCCTCGGTGTGGGTTTTCTGGGGGCATTGTTGCTGCAATTCGCGGCGCGCATCCCGCTTGGCTATACCGTGCGCGGCATGCGCCTGTTGCTGATCACGGTGCTGATCTTCGCGATCTTCCAGATTCTCTTTTTTCCCAATCCCAGCGTCGGCGTGATCTGGCAGTGGGGCATCCTCTCGCTCTCCTGGTCGGGGTTTGAATTAGCCTTGCAGACGTTCCTGCGCGTGATTTTGCTCTATCATCTAACATCGACATTGCTCTTTACAACGCCGCTGATGGATCTCGCTGATGGGATCGAGGTATTGCTCGACCCCTTGAAATATCTGCGTGTGCCGGTTCATGAGTTGGTGCTGACATTTGTGATCGCGCTGAAGTTCGTGCCGATTCTGGTCGGCGAATTGGAACGTATGGTGAAGGCGCAGGCTGCCCGCGGCGCCAGCCTCGATCGCGGCAACCTGTTGGAACGGGCGCGCCGCCTCGGTTCCTTGCTGGTGCCGCTCTTTGTGAACGCATTCCTGCGGGCCGAAGTGCTGACAACGGCCATGAATGCGCGCTGCTATCGCGGCGGACAGGGACGCACCAAACGGCGCGTCTTGCATATGCGTCGCAGTGATTATGTCACGTTTGCCGTTACATTGGTGCTGATCAGTGCGGTATTTCTGGCTGCTCGAATCTAGGGAAGATCCAGAGGCGTGTGATGTCTGGCGAACCAATCACCATAGCGCGCGAACAACTCGATTCTGAGGCCATGATCGTATTCTTGCAGCAACTTGTGCGTACGCCGAGTGTGTATCTGCCGGGAGTTCCGGGCGCGAATGAGTCGGCTGCGGCGCTGCTGGTGGCCGATCTACTGCGCAGTTGGGGCTGGAATGTGCTGGTGGAGGAAGCGGCGCCCGGCCGACCGAATGTGATCGCCGAGTTGTCCGGCAGCCGCGGCGCCGGCCCCCTGCTGCTGATGGAAGGTCATACCGATGTCGTCACCCCCGGCGATCACAGCGCATGGAGCGATGATCCGTTCAGCGGCACAATTATCGCGGGGCGGCTGTATGGGCGCGGCGCGGTCGATATGAAGGGCGGGTTGGCGGCGATGCTGTTCGCCGGCCGCGCGATTCAACTCGCCGGTGCGCCATTCGCCGGTACGTTGCGCCTGCTGATCCCGGTGGACGAAGAAGGCATGATGCTCGGCATCAAGCAGATTGTGGCGGGCGGCTATGCGCAGGGCGCGCTCGGCTGCATTGTCTGCGAGCCGGAGGGCGGCGAGGTGTGTGTGGCCCAGAAAGGATCGCTGCGGCTCCACTTGCGCAGCTACGGCCGGATCGCCCACGGCGCAATGCCCGCCAGAGGTGTTAATGCCCTAAGCGGGCTGGTGCGCTGGCTCAACCTGATTCTGGATCTGGAGCGCGAATTGAATGCGGCATATCCGGCCCATCCATTGCTCGGCCCGCTGTACATCAGCCCGACCGTCGCCGTTGCCGGTGATTCAGCTCAGATCAATGTCTTGCCCGGCTTCGCCGAAGCCTATCTCGATATTCGCAGTATCCCGGCGATCAGCCACCATATGCTGATCGAGCGCATCAAGCATTGTGCCGCCCATGTCTGCGCCGGCTGCCCCGAATTTCGCTTCGATCTTTCGGTGATCGACGATCGACCGGCCACCGAAATCGACCCGGAGCACCGTCTGGTTCGCGCCGTACGCCACGCGCACCAACGCATCTATGGCGCCGTACCGCCCCTTGGCGGCGTCCCCGGCTCCACCGACGGCACAATCCTGGTGCGCGACGGCGGCGTGCCGGTGGTGGTCTATGGCCCCGGCGACAAATGGCTGCCCCACCAACCCGATGAATGCATCGTGCTTGCCGATGTTGTCCGCGCTGCACAGGTGTATATTGTGGCGGTGCTTGATCTGTTCGGCGCGGAGTAAGAATCACCTTGCGGGCGAAGCATGCGCGCACATGCTTCGCCATGCGGATTCTGTGGCTTGCCAGGAAACACCTATGCCCGAGGCATTATTCACGATTCCAGCGGCCCTGGAGCCGCATGTTCGCCGGGTGACGGTCAACGGTTTGCCGATCCACTGCTACATCGCCGGGCCGGCCGATGCGGCGCCGCTGGTGCTTGTTCACGGGCTCGCCGACGAGGCCGATAGTTGGCGCCGCGTCATTTTGCCGCTCGCCGAGCGTCACCGAGTTGTCGCACTCGATCTACCCGGTTTCGGCCGCAGCGCAGCCCCGCAGCGCGCCCTGAGCCTCGCCTTCTTCGCTCGCACCCTCGCCGGCCTGCTCGACGCCCTCGCCATCCCCAGGGCAATCCTGGTCGGCAATTCGGTAGGCGCCATGATCTGCCAGCGCCTGGCGGTTGCCGCACCACAACGGGTTGAGCGATTGGTATTGATCGGCGGGTGTTTGCCGGTCGCGCGCCAACTGCCGCCGCCGGCCCTGCTCGCATTTCTGCTGCCCGGCCTGGGCGAATTCGCCTACACCAGTTTGCGCCGCTCGCAAGCCGAGGCCTACGCCACATTGCGCCCCTACTACCACAACCTCGATGGCTTGCCCGCAGAGGAGCGCGACTTTCTATACGACCGGGTCTGGGCGCGGGTCTGGAGTGACAGGCAGCGCCGGGCCTTCTGCTCAACCCTGCGTTGGCTCAGTATCGACGGTGCCGCCCGCAGCGCCGAATACCGCAGCATGCTGCGTAATTGCGCCGTGCCGACCCACCTCGTTTGGGGTGAGAGCGACGGAATTGCCGCGCGAGCCAACGCCGAAACAGCCCGCGCCCTGATCCCGAACAGCCGGCTGAGTTTGATTCCGGAATGCGGCCATCTGCCGCAACAAGAACGCCCGCTGGAAACAATTGAGAAGATCCGGGAGATGGAATAGCGATTGTCTCAATGCGGACTGCAGAGTGCGGAATGCAGACTCAATCCGCCGGTGCGATTCGCGGATCGAAATTACCGCTCCGGGATTCCTCGCGCAGCGTATCGGGATCCCAGCCGGCGTCACGATCGAAGTCGGGATCGGCCAGATCGGCCAGCAAGATATCCTCCAGATCGGCGATCTGTTGGCGAGCCGCCGACAGGTATTCGGCCTGATTGCTGCGGCGCTTGGTCAGTTCGCGCAAGGCCACTTCGTCGTGGCGCAAAAAGGTTTGCGCGGCCCGCCGGGCGTGATAGGCCCGGAAGCCGACCTGATGCATAATATCGCAACCCATGCGCAGCGACGTATCAAGATTGTCGCGGTAGACATGGGCCACCCCGGCTTGCAGCAACTCGTGGGCATCGCTCCAATCAAAGGCCCGCGCATAGATCGTCAGGTGCGGGAAATGCTTTTTGGCCGTATGCACCAGTTCCAGCGTCTTTTCGGGCGTATCGAGGGCCAGCACCAGCAACTTCGCCTCGGCGGCCCCGGCCGACTCCAGCAGATCGTAGCGCGAGGCATCGCCATAGTAGACCTTCAGGCCGAGCTTACGCAACAGATCAACCCGATCGGAGTCGAGATCGAGCACGGTGGTACGAATATTATTCGCTTTGAGCAGCCGGCCGACCGTTGCGCCGAAGCTACCGAAGCCGACGATCAGCACCGGGCTCTGCTCCTCGATCGCGTCGGGAGTGCGTGCCGCCGCCTCACGCGTGCCGAAGTGGGGCTGGATCACGCGCTCATTCAGCACCATCAACAGCGGCGTCAGCGCCATCGAGATCGCGACCGCCGCCACCAGGGGCGCCGATTGGGCCACCGTCAGTACGCCCTCTTGTTGGGCGAACGAGAACAACACAAAGGCGAATTCACCAACCTGCGGCAGCGAGAAGGCGACCAGCGCACTTTGATCGAGGCTGAGCCGAAAAACGCGAGCCAGGCCGAACAGGATCGCCAGTTTCACCGCCACAATCGCGATCACCAGGCCAAAAATCAATAACGGCTGCGCCAGCAACAGCGCGAAGTCGATCGAGGCGCCGACAGCGATGAAAAACAGGCCGAGCAACAGCCCCTTGAACGGCTCAATATCGCTTTCAAGCTCGTGACGATACTCGCTGTTCGCCAGCACCACGCCGGCCAGAAAGGTGCCGAGCGCCGGACTCAACCCGACTTGCGTCATCAGCAGCGCAATCCCGATTACCAGCAACAGCGCCGCCGCCGTGAACAGTTCGCGCATGCGCGTACCGGCGATTGCCCTCAGGGCCGGGCGGATAAGAAAGCGCCCCAGGAGCACAATCGCCGCCACCGCCCCGATCACCGCCAGTGTCTGCGCCCAGGCCGGCAACCCGGCCACCAGTGTTGTCGCCGCATGCGAATCCTCGCCGCCGTGATCCACATCAACCGTCGCCAGAAGTGGAAAGATCGCCAGCATCGGGATCACGGCGATATCCTGAAACAGCAGCACTGCAAAGGAACTCTGGCCGCCCTCGGTTTTCAACACCCCGCGTTCGGCCAGCGACTGCAACACAATTGCCGTGGATGAGAGCGAGAGCGTCATGCCAATCGCCAGGGCCATCTGCCATGCCAGACCGCTCAGCAGGCCGAGCACCGTAAATGCCGCCGCCGTCAGCAGCACCTGCAAACCACCCAGGCCCAGAATCGGCCCGCGCAAGCGCCAGAGCAGGCTCGGCTCCAACTCCAGGCCAACCACAAACAACATCATCACAACGCCGAACTCGGCGAAGTGCATCACATCTTCGCCCTCCTGACCGACAAAGCCCAGCACAAACGGGCCGATCACAATCCCGGCCAGCAAATAGCCCAACACCGAACCAAGCCCGAAGCGGCGCGCGATCGGCACTGCGATCACGGCTGCCAGCAGATAGACAAATGCCTGTGCAAGCACATCACCGCTCATGCCGTTGCCTTTGTCGTAAGTGTGCGCAACACATCATTCATGGTCGCGTGCGTTCCCCACAATTTATCAGCGATTCGATCGGCGCACAACGCCTCCAACAGCGCCCGATAATCGTCGGCGGCCTGGGCGATCTCGGCATCACTCAGGCGATGGGTGCCCTGTAGCAGAAACGGCGGCAAATAGTGCATCTTACAGAGCCGGGTTGTTTGTGCGAGCGGCAGCAAAAATTCGTCGATCGTATGCCCATGAAAACCATCGATCGTATACGAGGCAGCCGGACCGCCGGTGCTGATCACACTCAACACCTGCTTGCCGACCAGGGCATTCCCCTGCGAGCCATAGGCCCAGCCATGCGTCAAGACCAGATCGATCCATTGTTTCAACAAGGGCGGCACACTGTACCAATACAGCGGATGCTGCCACACAATCACCTCGTGTTCCGTAAGCAATGCCTGCTCGCGCTGCACATCAATATCGAAGGCCGGATACTGCTCATACAGATCGTGCAATGTAAGATCGGGCAGATCCGGCAACGCACTGAGCAAGCGTCGATGCGCTCGCGATTTTCAAGCAACGGATGGGCGAACAGAACCAGTACACGCGCCATAAATTCTCACCTTGCGCCAGATCTATTGCCACAACCAACGCATAAGCCACTGGTAGCGCCAACAGTCTGCAATCACCGATTCAGGCCAACGGTGCTGCCATTATAACATAACGATACCGTCATGTAATGGAATAGTGGCGAACCGCTACTACTTCGCCGGAGCTTTTGCAGAAGAATGGCACGGATCTTGCTACGCTAACAACACGGTGATTGTTGTGCAAAACGATTGGCGCACGTAGGTCGTACATCCAGTTTCGGCATACGTACGTACAGGTAGGTAGTAGCGCCCCGGTGCGCTTTATCAACCAGCCGGGTCGCTGCACGCAGTCGAAGTGGATTGTATAAGGAGAAGCATTCATGCGCCGGATCGTACTCGCCCTGTTGGCCATGTTCGCCGTCGCGATGATCGTCCCCAGTGCGGGAGCGCAATCGCAGAACTTTATCCGAGTGATGCACGCTTCGCCCGACGCGCCGAATGTCGATGTCTTTGTTAACGGCCAGGCTGTACTGACCGACGTTCCATTCTTCGCCTACAGTGATTATCTCACTCTTGGCGACGGCACCTACGAGGTCGCCATTTCGCCCACCGGCCAGGGCACCGATGCCTCGGTCTGGGTTGGTGAGTTGACGGTGCAGGGCGGTGTCTACGGCACCGTGGCGGCGGTCAACTTCGTCGAGAACCTGGACGCCGTGCTCTATGACGACGATGTGAGCCCGGTTCCTGCCGGCAATGCGCGGGTGCGGATCATTCACGCCAGCCCGAATGCGCCGGCCGTGGATGTGAAGTTGGCCGGCACCGACACCGTGGTTCTGGCGAACGCGCCATACCGCGCCAGCGCGTACCTGGAAGTTCCGGCGGGCACCTACCAGTTCGACATCAGCCCGGCCGGCAGCTCGGATGTGGTCTTTACCACGCCGGCACTCACATTCCTGGACGGCTGGACCTATACGCTGGTCGCCACCGGCGATCTGAACGAGAACTTCTGGGTGCAGTCGCGGGTAGACCGCACCGGCCAGTAGGGTTCGGCGATCGGCAACAGGAAGCAGGGTACAGCTCGCAAATGCTGTTGCCGTGACGTTGGGTAACTGGATTCACAAGAGGGTGGCAATGCCGCCCTCTTTTTGTTCCGCGACAAATACGGCGTATCCGGCTGCTGTATCCTGTATTCTATATCCTAGTACGCTCAAGCGTCCGTACGTCTCCGGCGCACATCGCACGGTGACGGCCCAAAGGCCGTTACAAACCCGCGACGGACGTAGGCCGACCGGTACTAGTTCGACGAAGGAGCATGCTCATGAGCACATTCAAAACCACCGATCTGTGTGATGCCCACAGCGAGACTGTGCAGGTTGCCGCGCCATTATTGCGCAGTTTCGGCGGCGCCGTTCAGTTTAGCGGCCCGATCAGCACACTGAAAGTATTCGAGGATAACAGCCTGGTGCGTAGTGCTCTGGAAGAACCGGGCAATCGGCGGGTGTTGGTGGTGGATGGCGGTGGCTCGCTGCGCTGCGCACTGGTTGGCGATCAGATCGGCGAACTGGCGCTCCGCAACGGCTGGGCCGGAGTTGTCGTCTATGGCTGCGTGCGCGACAGTGACGAACTGGCGAAACTTGATCTCGGCGTGCTGGCCCTGGCGAGCAACCCGCTGCGCAGCCTCAAGCGCGGCGAAGGGCAACGTGATCTTGTGGTGCGTTTCGCCGACGTTACCTTCAGCCCCGGCCACTGGCTGTATGCCGATGCCGATGGCCTGATCACGGCGCCGCACAAGTTAACCTGAGGTAACTCCGGCCTCTTCCGAATATGCGACGAAATGCGATGAATCGCATCATGGTAAGCGTCGCCAGGAACGAGATAACAAAGTTGTTAGTTTTCAAGATGAAAACGAGTCATCGCTGACCCTTTCCAACCTTTGAAGGGCGATGATGAACCGTAAATACCGTAATCACGCGACGAACAGCGGCCTCACCAGTGGTGAGGCCGTCGATATTTTCGGATCCATCCTTAACCAGGTAAGCGCATCACCGCAATAATATTTATCGCCTGAAACCTGAAGTGCGTTACCAACGTATAGGCATTATCCCCCGGCGGGCGGCTCGCCAGAGATTCGTAAAAAACGATCCGATAAATTCATATTCGAACGACTCAGAAAAGCCTTTGTGATTTCTGGTTTTGACGTGAGAGAAATGTCAGATCAATTCCCGTTGAAGATAGTACTATTCGATATAACGACCATTTGAGCGATCAACAGAATATCCTATCGGCCCGAGCACATGCATCCCGAGCATCGCCCTGCTGCATGCATAGCATCCAGCGATCCGCGTCCTGATCGTCGCAGGCCCAGGTAGCGCGTACAAGGAGGAGCACATGGCACACCAGACCGCCGTCGGAAATCGGATCGTCCCGAAGCTGAGCTACGCCGAATATATCATCCTGCTGACGATCCTCAAGCAATCAATGTCGGGTATCACGATCTTTGAAACACTGCTTCAGGAAACCAACGACCAGCTTGTTCTCAGCCCCGGCACCTTGTACAACGCCTTACAACGTCTACGCGGCGAGGGACTGATCGATATTCTGGACGGCCCAAAAGATGAAGCGAGCAAGGAGCAAGGGCCGAAGTTGTACCGTGCGAACAGTTGCGGCTATGAGGCAATTATGCAGATGCGAACCTGGATGGAGCGCGAACTGGCGGTGATCGACACACATATCGACCCAAAGCAACCACCGACTTCGCCACAAATGCCGGAACTACATCCAGGTTCCATCTGGTCGTTTCGCTCCCGAACACGCAATCGACAACCTGAACAGATAACGCTGTAGCAGTTTCAGCCTACGTATCTTCCACACGGATTGAACACGGGGCGGCATCATTATAGAAGGCTGTCTGATGAAGCATACGTCACGAGACAACCTTGATTTCAACCACGAAGAGCAAGAGATCATCGATCTCATTGTCGCACGTGGACTGAAGATCCAGGAGGGGCCAAACCTTCCGGATCCGCACACGACTCCCGGCGTGCTCGAGGGTCATCCGGAGTTGCTGGCCGACTACGGCGCATTTATTCAGGAGATCCATTTTCAGGCTGCCACCAACCCACTCTACATGCAAAGCCTGGCCCAATTCCTTGCCGAAAGCAGCGATGAGCACTTGCTGGAGCAGCCGCTCACGCCGCCCGAACCGAGTATTGCGACCGGCAGCGGTTTAGAGACGTTGGGGGCGGATCAGATACAGTTTCTTAGCGACCTTGAGGCGCATGGGTATCCGCTTTCCGGCCGGCAGCCGACACCGCTCGAAACCGACTCGGAGGTCGCTACGACAATCGAGGCGGATCGGGTGCTCAATACGCCTGAGCTTCTTCGCAAAGCCGAGCGGATCGATCGGGCTAAGACACTACCGCAGCAGAATCAATTTCTGAGCAACCCATCGTTCCACGGATTAATGGCCCTTCTGGGAGTTATTTTTGCCGCTTTGGCATTTATTCTAACTGCTATTGTCTGGTTTTTCCCAGATTCGCCGATCGACTCGCAATCATCTATAACTGCCTCAGCAACCGTGACTGCTATTGATTCGACTGTCCCACCTGAAACGACTATTACGTCATCGGTTCCGACAGCCACAGCTAATAAGCCTGCGGTTCCGCCTGCCGAGCCTGCGGTTCCCAGCGAAGCGCCACCCGCACCTTCAGCGACTGCCGAACGGCCCACGTCTGAGCCGAATCCGCCAACGGCAACACCTGAAACACCGGTTGTGAAAACCTCACCGGAGTCCGTACGCGAACCGGCAGCAGTAGATCGGCCGGATCCGGTGGCAACGGCGCCGCAGTACGAGTCGCCTTCGCCGCGACCCAGCAACACGGTCGCTACGCCCATTGCAGAGCGGCCCGCCACCGCAACTCCGACTGCGTCCAACACCGTGGCGCCGACCAACACACCAACCAATACGCCGCAGCCGTCACCCACTGTGCCGACGCCGACCGATACCGCTGTGCCGACGCCGACCGGTACCGCTGTGCCGACGGAAACACCTGGCCCGACGCCGTGCCCGGAGCGAGGATATAACCTGGACGTGGTTCTGCTGCTGGATCGCAGCGGCTCGATCAGCACGAGTGGAGCGCAGCAACTTGTGATTGACACCGCACTCGGCTTTGTAAGTCAGCTCGACTATCGGACTGATCGGGCCGGACTGGTGACATTCAATCACCGAGCGGATCTTGAGCAACGCATCACGAGTGAGCTGCAACTGCTCGAAGCAGAGATCGCGGGCCTCACATTCAGTGGCGGCACCAACATCGCCGACGGCATCACACTTGCGGCCACAGAATTGCGCAGCGCGGGCAAGAATCGCGAAGCCGTGCCGGTCATTGTGATGCTCACCGATGGCCAGGCCAAAGATGATCGCGACGCCAAGCGCGCGGTCGATGCCGCCACCCTGGCCAAGGCACACTTCGGTATTCGCATCGTCACAATCGGTCTTGGCCAGGCAGATCGCACACTACTGGAACGGATCGCCTCGCCAGGCGACATTTATTACGCCGAAGAAGCCGACCGCTTGGAGGAGATTTACACCACAATCTACCAGACGCTTACCGGTCCTGCTCCCTGCCCAATCCGCGACTGATTATACCTTCCTGAGGGTAGCGCCCCACTCTGCGACACCGACAGAGAAGGGCGCTGCCCGCTTGGATAATCAAAAGTTTGATCTCAGGTGCTGTAACCCGATTTCAACCCAAAGCCCATGCAATCATGCTATGATGAAAAGCCGTCGCACTCTTTAGGAGTGCGATTGCCATCGCCAGAATGGTATGGGATTGGTATGATCAGTCTGTTATATGTGGCTCTGTGCGCCATCATTCAAATCGTCGTTCATTCGGAACGACACCATTGTACCCGCGTCACATCCATAAGAGGAATGCAATGTCTCACTCGGAAGAACCCCTCAAGATACTTCCCTTACTCACCGACATCGAGTACTATATCCTTATGGCAATTCTGATCAAGCCGCGCCATGGGATTGGGATCTTTGAGGAAGTCGCGCATCAAACTGAAAATCAACTGGTACTGAGTCCTGGAACGCTCTATGCCGCATTAAAGCGAATGTATACGTCCAGATGGATCAAGATGGTCGCTCCGGCAGAGGCAGGCTATGCCGAAGACGAGCGCCGGAAGATCTATGTTGCGACCGACCAAGGCATTCATATTGTTCGCGAAAAAGTCGCATGGTTTGAACACGAACTGCAACGGGCACGAATCGCATTAGCCGATCTGCCCGACAAGGGCCCGCCAAATGTCGGCGGAAGCGGTTCGCTTCCTACAGATGAGAAACTAGCGCCCCCGGATCAGGATCCGCCCATCCGAAGCTCCGGGCGATTGACCGAACTGAGGCAGTACCGAGAATCACTGACAACTCGCTAGTCTCGCGGCCGAAAGCGTGTCTATCGCCGTACCTGTGCCGTGAGGCCGGCCTTTAAAGGCGTCCTATGGCACAACTGTCTTCGGATCTTCCACCGGATCTCGATTGGCATGTCGAACTGGCCGAGTTCTATGCCGAATTGATGATCCTTGCCGAGGGGAACGGCGGGATTTACCGAATCGCCTACTCCTCCCACCAACTCCTCTGGATCGAGGAGGAATATCACTTCCTCCTCGATCTTTTCTCCCTCGCCGAACGCAACCCTATACCCTACCGGCGCGCCCTCGATCTCTGGTTACGTGAGCACCTATGATTTCCGTCATCGATCTTGAGCTTCGGATCAGCGAACGAGGCGGACAATACTTCGCCGACATGGAACTGAGCTTGCCGCACTCAAGCAGTGTGCCGGCCAGGGATGTGCTCCTGCCGATTGTGCATGAGACATTGCTGATGTTTCAACCTCAGCCTGAGGTATACGGTCGCGTGCTTACGACCATGGTCTTTCGGCCCAAACTCCTTGAAGGCTGGGCACAGGCATACACCACGGCAGAGGCCCGCGCAGGCTTGTTACGGCTTCGATTGACGTTGCACGGCGGCGATGCGCTGCACGCTATCCACTGGGAACTTTTGTGCAACCCGCTTGATCAGGAACCATTGGGGCGCCACGAACGAATCCTGCTTTCGCGCTTCATTCCCAGCGCGCATCCGATCGATCATCAACTCCCGCTTCGCCCCGCACTCCAGGCTTTGCTGGTGGTCGCCGCCCCCGCCGATTTGGCCCAGTATCAGTTGCCGCCGATTCCCGCGACTGAACTGGTGCAGACAGTACATCAGGCATTGCCCGACCTTCCAATAATGGTGCTCGATCAGCATCGCGGCCCCAAAGCTGCCGGCTTGCGCCAACTGAAAGCGGCACTACGCACCAATCCACAAATTGTGTGCGTGATCTGCCACGGCACACTTGTGAAAGGCCAGCCATACCTCTGGCTTGAGGCGGCCAATCCCGAAAAGTACGCGCCGACCAGTGGGCGCAGGTTCGTTGAGGCATTGACCAATCTGCAACAACAACCGCTGCTGGTGATCCTGATCAGTTGTCATAGCGGCGGCGAAGACGAGCAGGTTCTAACGGCACTTGGGCCACAACTGGCGCAAGCGGGCATCGGCGCGGTTCTGGCCTTTCATGGCGCACCGCCGCAAGCCATGATCGCGGATTTCTTGCCCAGGTTACTGCGCGAATTGCTGCGCGATGGGCAGATCGACCGGGCGATTGCGGCGGCGCGAGCCGATGTGCCGCCCGATAAACCCTGGTGGCAAGCCCGACTCTGGATGGCGCTGAGCCAGGGTCGGCTCTGGCATACGCAACCGCCCGGGATCGCGGTGCGGTCGCTGTTTCATGTGCCGAGCTTTGAGAATCCGCAGTTTCAGGGTCGCGAGCGGGAATTGGCCGAACTTGCCGCAACTCTGCTCAGCACAAACCACCAGACCACCATCCCGATTATCACCGGCATGGGTGGAGTGGGCAAAACCCAACTGGCACTCGAATTCATCCGTCGTTACCGCGATCAATACCCCGGCGGGATCTTCTGGCTCAATATGGCCGAAACCACGATGATCGAGCGGCAGATCGCTGCGATCGGCGGACCGAACGGACTAAATATCGCCGGTTGGGATACATTTAACCTGCCGTCGCAACTTGATGTAGTTCGGCGCAGTTGGGAAGAACCGGTTGAGCGCTTGCTGATCTTCGATAACGTCATCCAACCGGACGTGATCGAACGCTGGCGGCCACACAACCGTTATGCACGGCTGCTTGTCACAACCCGCCGCGGCCTCTGGCCGGAGACGGAAGGGTACCGGATTCTGCACCTGAAGCCATTGCCTCGCACTGCCAGCATACGCCTGCTCCTGAGCCAGCGAGCGCGATACTTTGGCCAGGATACGAAGGTGCTGCTGCGGAATCAGGCGATCCACGCCGAGGCCCAGACGATCTGCGAACTGCTCGGCGATCTGCCATTGGCATTGAGCCTGGCCGGCACCTATTTGCAGCGCCAACCGGATCTTGATCTGGCTATTTACCGTCAACGCCTACAGGAACTGTGTTTGCAGCATCCCTCACTCAACTTGAACCATAGTGGCGAACGCCTGCCGCCGCTGCAAGCACAAGGCGTCGCCGCGAGTATTGCGCTGAGCTACAGCCAACTTGATCTGAGCCAACGAGTTGATCGCAACGCATTTCGAATCCTGGAGCAGTTTGCATTCCTGGCTCCGGAGTTGGTGCCACAGGCACTGGTTATACAACTCATTCCAGGAAACCAGGAACCGGAGCAACTAGCGCTGCGTGCGCTCAGACGCCTGGCAACCTTCGGACTGATCGATCTTCAGTCCAACGGTGAAAGCCGACTCCACCGGCTGATTGCTCAGTATGTACGCGATCGTGTGAAGGACGAAGTACCTATTCGCATTCAGAACGCAGCGGCGCTAACCGCAGTGCTGGCACAGATCAACCGCGCTGAACGATTGTTGGAGGGCCAGGCCTATCTTGCTCATGCCCATGTCGTCGCTCAGCGGGCGCCCGCCGATCCGGTATATGCCCGACTGTTGCACGAGTTGGGCTACTTCCTGGCCGCAGCCGATCAGATCGATCCGGCCCGCCGTGAGTATGAGCGATCGTTACGAATTTACCGCCAGTTGGGGCAAGAGACGGATCCCGTATTTGCAGTTGGATTGAACAATCTTGGCCATGTCCTCACCGAACTCGGCGATCTCAGAAACGCCCAGCGCAGCCTGATACGGGCCGTGGAGATATGGGAGCGGAGCGGCCCCGGCGAGAATCCCGATATTGCGCACGGCCTCAACAACCTTGGGCGGGTGCTGCTGGCGCAGGACAAACTCGAAGCGGCGCAACAATGCTACGAGCGCGCATTGCAGATTCAGGAGCGCCACGGCGAACATGACGATCCGGTTGCCGCGCAGACATTGAATAATCTGGGTGAGATCTTTCGCAAGCGCCGCGATCTTAATCGCGCTCGTGATTATTACACCCGGGCGCTCACGATCCGCGTTAACACGCTGGGCTATGCCCACCCACATACTGCGATTAGCTTAAACAATCTGGCATCGGTTCTGATTGCCCAAAGCGACATCGCCCTGGCACGTACCTATTACCAACAGGCGTTGGAGATTATGCAACAGCAGCTTGGACTACAGCACCCGCATACGCAGCGGGTACGAGTGAATTTGGAGCGCTTTCAGCACCAGGGATGACGCGACGTTTGATCCCCGGCACTGAACCACGGATATGCGTTACCAGTGAGTATGTGAGGTTCGTGCGCGCTGTACGGGCACGAACCTCACACTGCATCAGCGGGAAATGAGCGGCAAGTAGAGCCGGTGCGGCCCGCCGACCAGCAACGGTTCGGCGGTGCGGACATTGCCTGCCGTGTCGCGGGCCTCGACATACACGCGGAAGATGCCGGTTTGCGTCAGGGCTAAGCGGTAACTCCAGTTGCCGCTACGCAACTCGGCGGCGCCGGTCAGAACCGTACCGTCGGGTCGCTCGACCCGCACACTGACCTCGGCCACCCCGACGGTATCGCTGACATTGCCGCCGATTAGAACGCTATCGGCGTTGGTCGCCGGTACCGTCTGAGCTAGTTGCGCCCCCGTCAGTACGCTGGCCGTCAGGGTGGGGGCGACTGTGTCGATCACATAGCTGTAGCGCATGGTAGTACCGCGGTTCCCCGCCCAGTCGATCGGTGTCAGGCTGATCTCCTGGGCCACGCCGTTGGCCTGCTGGACAATCGGCAGATCGTAACTCCAGCGATCCTCAAAGTCGGTTGCCACCAACTGGCAGAGCGCCCCCTGGCCGTCGTTGCGATCAACACAGATCTCGACATCGCGGCCGAAACGATCGTCCACGATCTGGCCGGCCATGCTCAGGTTACCGACGCCGATCGCGCCGATCGCCAGCCGCGAAGCGGTTTCGTCGGTCAGAACCAGGGCGGGCGCGGTGGCATCAATCTCCAACTCCCTGGCTGCACTCCACTCGCTGGTCAGGCCGGCATCGTCGGTGGCCCGTGCGCGCAGCGCCACCAGGGTGCCGTCGGCCAATGCACCAAGATCGACCGGACATGTCCATTCGCCGTCATCGGGAGTAGCATCGCTGCAATCGACCATGCGTGTCTGGCCGTTGGCCTGCACCTCGATCGTGATCGCCGGCACCGGCGACTCATCCCAGACAAAGCCCTCAACAGTGATCTGCCCGGCCTTTGTGTAATACCAGGGTTCGTTGATATACACAAATTCCGGCGGCGTAACATCAACCGGATGGTCGGCGAAGAACCAGTCGATCGCGTAGTCCAGGCCGGTGCTGTCGTCGTGGAATGAGATATCGACTGTGGCCCAGGATTCATCCTCGCCGGCAGCCTGGGCGATCGCACGATCGACCACACCGACAAAGCTGACGGTGCCGCTTTCGCCGGGCGCCACGCTGCCGTTGGCACCGATCGGCACGAATTGCTCGTAGTACGGGACACTGTCGTCGGTGTACTTGAGTTCACCATCAGGTAACTGGAGCGCGCCCCAGTTGATGAGCCAGGCCCGCAGGTTGGTGGCAGCTACCTCGCCGACGTTCTCGTAGTGGATGGTGTAGGTGATCACTTGCCCTTCGAACAGCGGCGGGTGCTGGTTGTCGAAGTAATCAAGGTTCTCACTATCCACGCTGTCGTCGTTCCCATCCAGTAAGTTGTCCTGCTCGCCGAAGCTTTCGTCGTTGAAGAGCGAGTAGATCGAGCCGACCGGTTCGGCTGTGATACTGAAGCGCACATCGGTCAACATCTGGCCCGCGCTGGGGCACACGCCGGCAGCCAGGTTCTCCCAGAAGATCCCGTCGGTGAACTCGAAGCTGGTCACTACCTCAGCACTTCCCGGCTTACTCAGTACACGCGAACTGCTCAGCGGGTTGTTGGCCGGCATCACCGACCAGATCTTGAGGCTGTCCTCCTCGGTCGCATACGCCAGCACTCCGACCCCGCTGTTGGCCGGATCGCTGATGTTGAGCGTGTTGAAGGGCAGGTAGATCTCCAGTTGATCGGCGCGACCCTGCCCAAACCAGACAGTAAAGGCATCGGGCGTGGCGATCGGCGCCCAGCCTGCGCCGTTCCAGCTTAGCAACGCCACGTTCGCCGCATCATCGACCCGCAGCAGCATATCGGGTTCGAACCAACTCGGCATGCGTCCTTCAGGCTGGCCGGCGGGCATACCATCGGTGTACGCGCTGGTTGCCCCGCCATCAACGGTGTCGAGGTAGATAAAGAGATCTTCGTTATCACCCCAAATGGTGCCGCGCCAGGCCATGCGTAGGGCACGATCGTCCCAGGTGGTGAAGAATTGCTGCACGGCGGTTGTGGCCTCGATCGCGTTGGCCTTGCGGGCCAGGGCACTATTCTGGCCAACCAGCGTACACTCGCTGTTCATCCAGCCGGTGTCGATCCGCTGTTCGGGCGCCGTTGCGCCAACCAGCGAGATCGCATCGGGCGTGAACGGGCTGTCGGCCGTGATCGGGCCGAAGCTTTGAACGCGCTGGTTGCCGTTGGAGTCGATCTGCGCCAGGTGTGCGTAGTAAACCTGACCCTCGACGGCGACCTGGTCGTGGGTGGCTGAGCCGGCGCCATATGCCGTCAGTGCAGCAAGATCCGGTTCTTCCGACGTGGTCCAACCGGCCAGGAAGGTGACCGGGCCGGCAGCATCACTACCAGTAGGCCAACTCATCCGCAGCGTAGCATTTGGCGTACGTACCACATCACCGGCAGCCAGAGTTGTACCGCCGCTGCTCAGGGTGACCGCCGCCTCGGCGGGCGGCGTCACATCAACGGTAACATTCTGGGCGGCCGCACTGATGCTGCGTCCGGCCGCGTCGAACGCCCGCAAGTCGAAGCTGAAGCCAACAGCATCGAGATCGACCGCCTGGTTGATCGGCAGCCGCCAGCGCGCGCCGTCGGGCACGGCATCGAGCCAGAGGATGCCGTCGGGTGATGCCTGAACAGCGGTGATCACGCCGGTATCACTCACCTGGATAGGCAATGTCAACGCGCCGGCGTCCGTATCGGCAAGGGTGATTGTCGCGCTGCTGAAGCCGATCGCCGTGGGTGCTGCGGTATCGACAAACAACGCAACTGTCTCGGTTGCTTCGCGACCGTTCTGATCGATCGCGATCACGGTCAGTTCGTAGCGACCTTCGGCCGGGGGTGTCCAATTGACGCTGAAGGTCGCATCGCCGGTGCCGGCGCCCCAGGTGTTGGTGTAGATCGAAGCGCCGTCGAGCTGTACGTCGAGTGTGGCCAGGCCGGCATCGGCCCGCACAGCGCCGGCAATGGCGATCTCGACCAGACTGGTGAGCACCCGCCCGTCGCCGGGCGCTGTCAGCAGCATGTCGATCGGCTGCGCCGGAACAGTTGTTGTCGCCGGCGTTGCCGTGGTACAGCGGCCGAGTGTGTCGCAGGCTTCGGCGCTGCCGGTGTAATTCACACTGCCGTCAACGACATAGCTGATCGTGCGACCGATCATCAGGCGGTTGCTGTCGGCAATACCAAGTTGGCGCCAGAGCGGCGGTTCGTAGAACCGCGGCGTATCGCTCTGCTCCAGAATGGTGCCGTTCGGCGCCGGGCAGCTAAGCGACTCGCTATTCAGGTTGAAGTCGTTGGCCCGGCAGGTGATCGTGGTACGCGTCAGGATACCGCTGCCGCGCTGCACAACTCTTACGTCAACCTGAGGCGCGGCAGTGTCGATCATCCCGCGCCAAAGCAGATCGCCTTCGCGAGCGACCGTGCGGTTGCCCAGTGTATCGGCGGCACGCATCTGCAAGACGAAGGCGCCGTCGAGGCCGGCGGGGATCGCCAGGTTCCAGCCACTGGTTTCGGCGCCGGAACTTGCGATATTCACCGCCAGCCAGGTTCGATCGACTGCGGCCCGCAGGTAGGCCACCTCGTCGGCGGCCAGCCCACGATCAAACAGATGCACTTCGTCCAGTGATCCGGTCAAGCCGCCGAGCTTACTATCGGCGGCGGGCAATGGACCGGCGGCACAGACCGTTGTCGCGATCTGCACTCCGTCGCCATAGGCGGTTATGTTCGCGCCGTCGTAGCTTGCGGCGAGATGGTACCAACCGGCGCCGGCCTGAGCGAAGGACAGATCACAGGCTGCGACGGTGCCCTGGAGCCGGACACGGTTAGTACTGAGTTCGACAAATCCGGCGTTGCCGGCCTGACCGCGCCCATACACCTGGCCGCTGCCGTTGATCCAGGCCGCGATCGTGAACCCGCTCACCTCGGCAAAGCCATCATTCACGGCGAGCGCTTGCTGGCCGCTGAAGCTGAGGGCCTGGCCGCTACGACCATTTGCGGCGATCGTCGGACAATCGGCGCCGCTGCACATCCCCGCCAGCGCAGCCGTGGCCGCGTTGACAAAGGCCCGGCTGGCGGGCAGATCCTCGAATGGCAGCCAGAGAGCGGAATCAGCCAGCACATCGGCGTGCTCCTGCAGTACGAAAGCCGCCTCAAGCGACTGGACACCGCTCTTCACGCTGCCGGTATCGCTGACAACGCCGGTCAGGTTCAGGCTTGCATTGATCGTGTCGGACACCGGTTCGAGGCTGATACTGGGCGGCGTCGCATCGATCTGCAGTAGCGTCGGCAATTCGAGCAAAGCCTGATTACCGGCCGCATCATTGGCCCGCAACGTCACCGAATAGACACCGGTCGGCGGAGTAACCCGCGGATCGAGCCCACCGGCGGCAGTCAGGCGATAGAACAGTTCCCACGAACCATTGGCGGCGGTCGCATCTTGCGCAACAGCCCCAGCATCACCAACCGGCGTCAGCAGCACCGAGATACCATTGCTGCCGCTACCGGGGCGATTACCGGCGGCCGGATCGCTCAAGCCACCCTGAAGATTCAGCCCCCAACTCCCAGCGGCGTCGAGATGCGGACGCAGCGCAGTTGCCGCGAGGCTGGGCGGCGTGATCGCCGGTGCCGTGCGATCGATCACGAAGTTGATCGGCGCACTTGCCGCACCCTGATTACCGGCGGCGTCGCGGGCGCGTACCCGCAAGGAGTGATTGCCCTCGGACAAGGTGTTCGCGGCAACAGCGAAGGCCCAGGCCGCATCGCCCTGGGCGGCGGTCCAGGGGCCATCGTTCAGGCTCACTTCGACCAGATCGATCACGCCGTTGTCGGCAGCGGTGCCGGCGATAACCAGCGTTCCAGCGGCATTAGCGGCCGGCAGATAGGCGCCATCGCTGAGCGAGCTAATCTGCGCAGTCGGTGCGCTACGATCAACCGTCAGTTGCAGCGCAACCGGAGCAACACCGCGGTCGATAATGCCGTTGCTCTCGCCGACAATTGCGGCGTTCAACGGGCCAACCTGAGCAGCGCCGCCGGTAATGCCGGCCGGTGCCGCCAGACATGGGGCGCCGGTTGCACAGGCCAATGCAACAGCAGGTGCGGCGGCGTTCGTATTCCAGGCGAAGCGCTGCTGATCGCCAAGCAAAGCGCCGGAGGCATCAACCGCGTGATACAGGATCGTCGGGCGGTTATCGATCCGGGCGCCGGCCGCGATCGTGAAGTGATCGGCGGCGGCGCAATTGCGGTTGTGGTCAGATCGGCGATCCCGTCGGAAAGCAACGACAACTCGTTGTTCGCGCCGATGATCTGGCCAAACAGCGTACCATCACGCAAATACACGGCCAGCGTACGGCCGAGGCCGGCGCTATAGGCCAGGGCAGGTGCGCGCTCATCGGCGCTGGATTGGGTGAGCGCAACCGGCGCACCGGCCGAAGTCGTGCCGATCCGCACTGCCCAGATATCGCGGGCATTGGCGGTGCCGCGCTCGTAGACAGCCAGGTACACGCTGCCGGCTCGCGTGAGCGCAACAGCCGTTCCGGCACCGGCATTTGCATCAAGGGTAAGTGGATCACCGGAAATCGCACCGGAGCCATCAATGCGCTGGGCGCGCAACACACCCTCGGCGATCCAGGCGACCAGAAAGCCGCTTCCGTCGCTGGCAACCACCGGCGCAACTCCGCTGCCGAGCGTGATCGGCCGGGACGCGGCGCCGTTTGCAACACGGGCGACACTGATGCCGTCGGCGGTTTGCCATGCGACAAGACAGGCGCCGGTGAGACAGGCGATGGCCGGGCGGCTCCCAACAGCGAGGTTGATCGGGGCGTCGAGATTGGCGGGGCGGGCGGCAAAGAATTGCACCTGGGTGCCGGCCACAGCGGCGAGGGCATAGGGCGCAGTACCGCCGGGAGCGGCAGCCAAAGCCACGGCGCTCAGATCGCTGCCGGGACGGGAGACAAAATTCGGCTGATCCCAGCGGGCGGTTTGGGCGCCGCCAAGGTTGTACTGCGCGATTGTATCAATCGTGAACGAACCTTCGGCCGCATCGGCGGGGATGGTGATCGTACTTGTGTAGGTGCGCTCCTCGCCATAGAGCAACTCAAAAGGGAATGACGGCGAGCCGCCGCCGGGCAGATTCAGCCAGACCTGCCCACGCAGCGGGCGGCTCTCGGGCAGGGTGTGGCTCAATGTCACCGCATACGCGACGGTCTGGCCGGGCCGCACCGTCAGGTCGGGATCATCGACGGCGGCGAAAACCCCGACCGCCGGTGTCGCAGCTTCAACAACCGGATCAGCCGTGACGGTCGCATCGGCACTGAGTGATTGCAATCCGGCGACGGCGCCGATCTCAGCTGCGGGCAGGGCACGATTGAACAACTGGATCTCGGACATCAGACCGGTGTAGGGCTGGTAGGTGATCGAGCGGCCGCCGAAGCGCAACTCTTCCCAGCCGGGATGGACATCAGCGATCATTCCGGTGCCGTTATAGGTATGAACCTGATTACCGTTGAGATAGGTAATCACGATACCGTTCAAATACGTCACCGCAACATGGGTCCAGCGATTGAGCGGGGCAACGGCACCGGTGCTGATCCAGGTCCAACCGGGATTGGCGTTGGCGAAGGCCCATTGGATTGTGCCGTCGGGGAAGCGCGCGATCTCGTACTCACCTTCGCGATTGACCAGGATCCCGTTGCTGTTGCCGGTGGGGTAGATCCAGGCCGCAAAGCTGAACTCGTTCGTCATGCGGTAGCGCTCATCGGCGGTAGCGGTGATCTGATCGTCGCCGCCGTCGAAGCGAGCGCCGGCTCGGCCATCAACGGTGCCGGCAGGCGTGGCGCATGCGGCGGCAGTGATGCAGTACAACGGCAAGCCACCGGCGCTGTTGGCGTAGGGCGCAAAACCCTGGCCGTCGTTTAAGCGCCAGTACCCAAGGCGCGAACGCTGCGCGATGCTGCCGCCCTGGCGGATCTCGGTGTAATCGCTCGCGCCGTCGCCGTCGCTGTCGAATGCCAGCGGGCTGGTACGGACGAGGGTGCTGCGCCCACCGAAGGTTCCGGCAAAGCCGTTCACCTCCTCCAGGTCGCTCAGACCGTCCTTGTCGGTATCATACTGCGTCGGGTTGGTGCTGTAGATCGACTCATCGCGATCACCTAATCCATCGCCGTCGCTATCGGCGCTGGCAGGATTAAAGCGCAGGCCGTAACTCGCCTGCCGAATCTCGAAGGCATCGGCAAGCCCATCGCCGTCGCTATCCCAATTATTGTCGTTCGGATCGCTACCGAACGGCACACCGTCGAAGTCGGCATCGGCGAGGCGCGGGAAGTGGGGATCCCATGCCAGGCGGAAGCCGCCGTCGCGCGGTGCGATGTCCATAAACTCATTCAACGAGTTCGGGAACACGTCGAAGGTAATCGCATCGGACAGCTTCATGTTGTAGCGCTGCGTATCGTCGTAGGAACCGCACCAGAGTAAAATGCAGCGCTTGAGCGGCAAGTTAAAGGCCGTATTCAGCCAGAGGGCGGTTGAACGGTTGATTCCCGGGTTGAAGCGGAAATCGACACTGCGCTGATAGCTGCCCTGAATATACGGCCAGCCGGGCACAACATACAGATTCTGTTCCCCGCCGGCCAACTCCACGGCGCCCGATAAGCGCCCATACGCCGTGCCGGTGCTCCAGGGGTTACCGAACCAGCGGTTCCCGATCATATGCGGGTTCCAGGCCAGGTTCGAATTTACGGTCGCATTGAAGCGGAACCCGTTCGCCGCCACCATCCCCATGTCGCGGTTGAGTAAGCCGAAATTGGTACTCGCCACCGCAGGATTCACGGTGTAGTAACGCGCTTCATCGACGATAAACCGCGCAATTTGTTGAAAGAACCAGCTTGAGAAGGTGGTGGCCTTTCCAAGGATGATCGACAGGAAGATCGACAAGACCGCATCGATTAAGCCGATAATCGCCACGATAATCGGTCCGACCTTCGGGACAAAGGCCAGTACGGTCAGGAAAACGATCCATGCCACCTGCAAAACCGTGGTGATGATCACCTGGGCCAGCGCCACGCCGGTGAGCTTATTGGCGACAATCTCGACAATCGCCAGCGCGATCGTCGCACCGGCCGTCACCAGGCCAAGTACCACTGTCGCCGCCGCACCCCAGCCCTTGAGCTGATCGACGCCGAATTTCGCCATGCGGATCAGATCAGCGCCGAACTTGACCGCCGAGACAAACGAGACGGCAACCTGTTGCACCACTTCCATACCGCCGTTGTCCAACCAGTGGCGGAGTTCGGGCGATATGTCGCCAAACATATTGGCGGCGGCGATGATAAATCCAGCGGCGAGCGCCCCGATCAGCGCGCCACGAATCGCAAACCCGATCTGCGCTTTCGTGCCGGTAAGAATCTTTGAGGCGATCGAATAGGCTCCGCCTGCCGCCGTACCGGCGGCTTTGCCGAGGGTAAGCAGCAGCTTGCCCATCTGGGTCAGGGTCTGGATATTGTCGGTGCCGATGCCCACGCCCAACGCCTCAAGCGCGTGTTTCATGCCGCCGGCGGGTCCCTGGGCCAGCGCGGCGTTGATCTGCGCCACCACGGCGTCATTGTCAACAGCGGCAATCAGACGGCGATCGTTCTCGGCAATGGTAGCGTTGACGCCCTGGAGCAAAACGGCGACATAATTGCGCAGCAGGGCCATCTGGCCGGCCTGCAATGCTTCATCGCCACTTAAACGCGACTGGTACCGCTGGACAAAGGCCTGAACCACTTGCTCCCTGCTCATCTGAGTCCAGGCGCTGTTCACAAACTGGAAGCCGTGGATGCTCAGATTGGCATCGGTTTGCACGGTTACGGCATTTTCGCCGCCATTGTACAGATGCATGGTGAGCAAACTGCCCGACCAACCGGCATTGCTGCCGAGCGCATTCAGGTTCAGGCCACGGTACGATTCATTGCGCAGATTGAGCAGAATCGGCTGATGCTGGGCCTGGATGCTCTGCAAGATCGCCTGATTACGATTCCCGGCGATGTCGCGGAACATCGCGATCTGATCGCCATAGGTGTAGCTTTCGGCGCGCATGATGTTCGGTACGTTCCAGCGCTGTGCATCAGACACGCCGCCGTTGGTTGTACGATTGAAGCGCCGGGAAAGCTCGGCGGGCGTCAGATCGCTGCGACCACGCATGAAGGTGCGATCAAGGCCGTTGATCAGGGCGAACAGCGCATCATCACGGGCAACCGGGTCGGATTGCACAGCCGGATCGGCGTACACCAATGCGCCATTGACCCCATGATCTTCGCGGACTTGCAGGCCGGTCAGTGTCCACGCCTCGCCGGTGTAGGTCTGCACAACACTGGCGACGTTATTCTGGCCGTTTGGATCATCGTTGCGCATCTGAACGGCCCAAACGAGCCGGACACGATGCGCGCCGCCCCAACCCGGCGTGCCGCGATACAGCATCCGCCCCGACATCGCAACCCGCTCGCCGGTCTGTTGATCGGTGACGATCGACAACGGCACATAGGCCACCACCGACGAGGTATCGGCCTGGCGGATCGTCACCCCCTGGGCCTGCAACTCCGGCGACGTAAGCTGGCCGGTCGGATTACCGGAGCCGTCGCGCAGCGTGGTGTAGGCCGGCAAGGTGCCGAGCGAATCGGACGGAATGGTGATCTCCAGCATCGGCAGGATCTGGATATCATCGGTACTATTGTCGCGATCTTGAATCTGACCGCCGTTATCCGCCGGCCAATCAAAGCGGCTTTGCGCATACCAGAGCTGGCGGGCCGTTTGTGGGCGCACCTGGATATCGACTGCGGTGAGCTTGCCGGGGTTCAGGCTATCGAGCTTCAGCCAGAGCGGCCGATCGCCGTTGAAGGCCCCCTGCGATCCCGAATGCTGGAGCGAGGAGATATCGACACTATCGGGGACACCGTCGTTGTCATTGTCGCGATCAAAGACATCGAGCGAGCCGTCGCCGTCGCTATCACGGGGTTGCAGGGCATTACCGCTCTGATTCACCTCCAACAGATCGATAACTCCATCGTAGTTCGTATCGATCGCAAGCGGATTGGTGTACCAGCGCCGGCCGGCGAAATCAAAGCCACTCGCCTCAAGGCCGTCGTTCAAGCCATCGTTGTCGGTATCGGCATTCAGCGTGCCGGTGCCGAGAAATTGTTCCTGATAGTCGGTCAGGCCGTCGAAATCGCTATCGACACCATTTTCAGCGGCGAGCGCCGGAGAGCTACCTGTAGCAACAACCGCCAGCGCCTGGCTTGTCAGCGTTGCAAGGCGCTGCGGGCCTTCGGTGGGATTGGCGGCGCTGGTTCCAAGGTTTTGCTCCTGAAGATCACTAAGTCCGTCACCGTCGCTGTCGCGGCCGTCGTCGCCGCGCACTTCCGCAAGCAAGACATTCGCGACCACTTGCGACGCCTGTTCGGCGGGGGTCAGAACCGGCTCGAGCGGCGCGGCAAACCGCCGTGCGGCCTGAGCTTCGGCCTGGCGCTGCTCCAGCGAGGCAGCCTGGGCCGACTGTTCATGCTGAAAGGCT
>JAAUQO010000282.1 GCA_012032775.1 Oscillochloris sp.
TCCGCGCCCTCGGCCCGCCGCTGTGCCCTGGCGCCGGCCGCGGCCCAATCCTCACCACCTACAATTATTGCGATATGTGCCCCTGGCGCTGCGGCATCATTGTGCGTAGCGTGAACGGCAAGGTGGTCAAGATCGACGGCAACCCCGCCGATCCGAAGAGTCGCGGCATGCTCTGCGCCCGTGGTCAGGCCGGTGTCTCGTTCAACCACGATCCGAACCGCCTGACCAAACCGCTCATCCGCACCGGCCCGCGCGGCACCTGGGAATTCCGCGAGGCCAGTTGGGAAGAAGCGCTTGATCTGATTGTCCAGAAGATGACCACGATCAAAGATGCATACGGCCAGGAATCCGTGGCGTTTATCGGCCATACCAGCGGCGATTTCTGGTTCACCGACCATTTCGCGCAGGCATGGGGCTCACCCAATGCCGCCAAGCCGAGTATGTCGCTTTGCACCAGCCCGCGTGAAGAGGCTGCGCTGCTTACCTTCGGCCGCGCAATCGGCAACCACGAGCCGGTCGATTGGGATCAGATCCGCGCCGTGGCCCTGATCGGCGGGCATATCGGCGAAGATTCGCGCAACACCCTGATGCAAGATTTCGCCAATACCGTGGCTCGCGGCGCCGAAGTGATTGTGGTCGATCCGCGTTTCTCCACGGCGGCGATGAAGGCGACCCAATGGCTGCCGATCAAACCCGGCACCGATACCGCGCTGCTGCTGGCCTGGATCAATGTCCTGATCGGCGAAAAACTCTACGACGCCGAGTTTGTGGCGCAGTGGACGCTCGGTTTTGCGGCATTGGCGGCCCATGTACGCGAATTCACGCCTGAGTGGGCGGCCGCGATCACCGACCTGCCCGCCGACGCAATCCGCAGCAGCGCCCGCGCCCTCGGCAACGCTCGGCCGCAGGCCGCGATCATGCCCGGCCGCCATAGTCGTCTGGTACGGCAACGACACCCAGCGCATGCGGGCGGTCTATATCGTCAATGCCTTGCTGGGCGCGTATGGCCGGCCCGGCGGCGTGTATTTCAGCAAAGCGCCCTACATCGAGGAGTACCCGCACGCACCCTACGCGGTGGTCGGCGGGGCCGGTGGCTGAGGATCGGCCCCCGGCGCGGAGGCCGTGTTGCCTCCCGGACCCACTGGAAAAACCCGTGCCGACGGCGTGCGTGAGAAGTTTCTGCGTGGCGCAACCGCCATGCAAGAGCTGTTCGAGCCGATGATCAGCGGCGTGCCATACCCGATCAAAGGGCTGTTCGTCTATGGTTCGAGCATCCTGCATACCGTGCCGAATGTGCCGCGTACTAAACAGGCCCTTGAAAACCTCGATCTGATGGTGGCGATCGATGTGTTGCCGCAAGATCATCTGGCCTGGGCCGATGTCGTATTGCCCGAGGCGACCTACCTGGAACGCTACGACGAGTTGTGGGCCTGTAGCCACAAGACGCCCTACATCACCCTGCGCGAGCCGGCGGTGGCGCCGCCCGGCGATGCCAAACCGGGCTGGTGGATGGCGCGTGAACTGGGCCTGCGCCTTGGCCTCAACGCCTACTTCACATGGCAGACCGCCGAAGAGTATCTGGATACCCGGCTGCAATCGGTGGGCCAGAGCCTGGCGAAGCTGCGCGAAAACGGCGGCGTGGTGGTGCAAAAGGGCAAGCCCTACCTTGAAGATTACGGCGACGAGTCGCCGTTTGCCACGGCAAGCGGCAAGATCGAACTCTTCTCGCAGACCCTTGCCGACGCCGGGTTCGATCCGTTGCCGCAGTATGAAGCGATAGAAGCGCCGCCGGACGGTTTCTTCCGGCTGCTCTACGGTCGCCATCCGGTGCATACCTTCGCCCGCACCCAGAACACGCCGGCGCTCAACGCACTCTTCAGTGAGAACGAGGTCTGGCTGAACCCGACAGTTGCCGCGAACCTGGGCTTGCGGGACGGCGAACGCATTCTGTTGGAGAACCCGGACGGCGTGCGTGAAGGGCCGGTGAAGCTGAAAGTCACGCCGCGCATCAGGCCCGACGCCGTGTATATGGTGCATGGCTTCGGCCACAAAGCGCCCTGGATGCAGCGCGCCGACGGCAAAGGCGCGAGCGACACCGCACTTCAGACGCGCTACGCTCTGGATCCGATCAGCGGTGGGGCCGGCATGCGGATCAACTTCGTGCGGATTGTAAGGGAGGGCTGACATGAGCAACTATGCAATCCTGCTCGACCTTGAACGCTGCCTGGGTTGTAGCGCATGTGTGGTGTCGTGTCAGGCCGGCAACGAACTGGATGCCGAGCAGCACTATATCAGCATCCGCGAGGAGATTCGCGGCGAGGGTATGGCGCTGGAAGGCACCTTTCTGCACGAGCGCTGCTACCACTGCGCCGACGCCGCATGTGTGGCCGTCTGCCCGACCGGCGCTCTTTACAAACAAGACGGCCTGACGGCATTGAATGTCGATGCATGTAGCGGCTGCGGCTACTGTGTCGAAGCCTGCCCCTACAACATCCCGAAACTGGTGAACGGGCGGGCCGCGAAATGTACCGGCTGTACCGACCTGATCGCGGCCGGCGAGGAACCTTACTGTGTACAAACATGTCCCTCGCAAGCGCTGATGATCGGCGAGCGCGACGAGATGCTGGCGCGGGCCAACTGTCTGATTGCGTGCGACGACTCCGCCAGCCGGGTGAGCCATGTGTATGGCACGGATCAGTATGGTGGCCTGGGCCTGCTGACAGTGATGCGCTACCCGCCGGAAAGTGTCGGCTTGCCACAGAACCCGGCGCCGATCGCACAACCGATCAAACTCTGGCAGAACGTGGTGCAACCGGCGAGCGCCGGACTAAGCGGGTTGGCTCTGGCGGCCACGGCAGGCGCCTTCATCATCGCCCGGCGCAACCACCGCCGCGAACTGGAGGAGATCACGCAGGCTCCGCAGAACCCGGAAACGCAGCCTGAGGCACAGGTGGATCCATCGTAAGGGCGATGCACGGGCGCAGCGCCATGCATGCCCGGCGGGAACATGATTGTATAGATAGCGAGATGATTTTATGGCGACGATCACCCATCAAACCGGCAAACAGATCCTGCGCTACACCCGGCCGGAACGGCTGGTGCATTGGATCGGCGCAAGCTCGGTGCTGTTGTTGCTGCTCAGCGGCCTGGTATTACTCTGGGCGCCGCTTGGCGCTCTGGCGGCGGGCGGTTACTCGCGGCTCGTACACCGCCTTGGCGCACTGCTCTTTATGGCCGCGCCGATCCTGTATGCCGTGCTGAACCGGGGCCACCTGAAACGGCTGCTGATCGAGCCGTTCCGCTACGATCGCGACGATCTACGCTGGCTGATGTGCGCGCCGCGCTACTTCTTCGGCTTCGCCAAAAGCATGCCGCCGCAGGGCCGGATCAACGCCGGCCAGAAACTGCATCACGCCGGTACCTTCATCTCCTTCATGGCGGTGACCCTTTCCGGCTTCGCACTCTGGTTCGGCAAAGCCAACCTTGGCGCCGAAGGTATGGCCGTCGCCGCGATCATCCACGATATCTCAATGCTGGCGATCACCGTGTTGATGATCGGCCATGTCTACTTCACGCTTGTTTATGGCGCCTTGCCCGCCATGACCACGGGTTATGTCAGTGAGGAGTACGCCCGCCTCGAACACGCCAAATGGCTCGCCGAGGTGAATGCCCAGCGATCAGGCACAACCGAAGCGGAAAAGGTCGCGGAGCCGGCCGCCCCACCGGAGATTGAGCCGGCCATAGGGCAAACGCCAGCGGAGTCGGTTAAGGGTCACAATTAATACGGGCGCTGCCTTGAACATGCCTGGGCGACACCCACACGCCGGTATCCTGAGCCTGTCGAAGGGTGCCGACGGTGTATCTGATGTAACAAGGCATCACAGCAATTCTGCGTTCTGCATTCCAAACAAGGAGTCCGTCATGAGTACTCGTCGTTTCACCGCACTGTTCGCCTTCCTGATCGTGCTCGTGCTGAGCCTTGGTGCCTGTAGCCAGGCCACCCAGACGCCCGTCGCCGTCGAGCCGGTCGGCCCGGTCGCGATTGTCCAACCGGTTGAACAAGTGGTAGCGGCTACCGACATCAATCTTGTCGTTGGTGATTTCTTCGCCACCTTGCCCGACGGCTTCAATGCGATCACCAAAGTTGAGGACATGACCGAGCTTATGGCCGGCGCCGATCCGCTGATCGTCGATGTGCGTGAGCCGGGCGAATACGCCGAGGGCCACATCGCCGGCGCGATCAATATTCCGTTGCGCAGCCTGACCCAAAACCTCGATCTGATCCCGACCGACCGTCCGGTTATCGTGATGTGCGCCTCCGGACTGCGCGCCACCTATGCCGCCACCTCGCTGCAACTGCTGGGCTACACCAACGTCCGTAACTTCTTCCCCTCCTACAAGGGCTGGACCGCCGCCGAGCAGCCGGTGACCACCGAGGCGACCGAGGCTGAGGCTATCGGCGCACCTGAAGTCGATCCGGTGGTCTTCGCCGAGGTCGATACCTTCCTGAGCACATTGCCCGAGGGCTATTTCAGCGTCGGCAAGGTCGAGGCGCTGCAAGAGATGCTCGACACCGGCAGTGTAACCCTGATCGATGTGCGTGAACCAAGTGAATTCGCCGAGGGCCACATCCCCGGCTCGATCAACATCCCGATCCGCACCCTGGGCGAGAACCTGGATCAGATCCCGACCGATCAGCCCGTCGTGCTCAGTTGCGCCTCCGGCCTGCGCGCCTCGTTGGCCACCGCAGCTCTGCACGTGCTTGGCTACGGCAACGCGCGCTCCTTCCCGCCGTCGTTCAAGGGTTGGAGCAGCGCCGAGATGCCGATCGCGAAGTAAGCGCCGCGACCTGAAGCGCTAAAACTATAAGGGATGGTTGGTTTGTGCGGGTGAAATCTGCATGAACTCACCATCCCTTTATGGTATTCTTTTCGCCGCTCGGCGTGCTCAGGCAATCTTGAAAAAATTGTCACTCCAGATGCTAAAAAGAAGCTACAATCGCGCCCTCTTCCCGGTTCACCAAGGGACGAAAAACGCGGCTAGAGAACCGCATAAACCCTCTTTGTAACCCCGTCACGAGCGCTGATTCCGCCGCCGGAATATTTATAAAATGTACATCCGCAGCGTGTATGATCGGCGCCGTGCCGCGCTAAAATTCGCCCTGCTCACAGGATAACTGTGCATGTTATTCAACTCGCTTGATTTCGCGATCTTCCTGCCGATTGTGTTCAGCGTCTACTGGATACTCAATACGAGCAATCTACGGCTGCAGAATGCGTTTCTGGTGCTCGCCAGTTATGTGTTCTATGGGTGGTGGGATTGGCGTTTTCTCGGGCTTGTCTTTATCAGTACCCTGACTGGTTACCTTACGGGGTTAGGCATCGAACAATCGGCACAGCAACGCCGTAAATGGTTCTGGTTGCTCGCCAGCATTGTGATCAACCTCGGCCTGTTGGGCTTCTACAAGTACTACAATTTCTTCGCCGACAGCTTCAATGCTTCCTTTAGCTTCCTTGGTTCGCCGCTGATCGCGCCCTCACTCCAACTCATTTTGCCGATCGGAATTAGCTTTTACACCTTTCAAACACTCAGTTATTCGATCGATATTTATCGCGGCAGTATCAAAGCAACCCGCGATCTGATCGCATTTTCGGCCTTTCACAGCTTCTTCCCGCAACTGGTGGCCGGGCCGATCGAGCGCGCCACCAACCTGCTGCCGCAATTTTATGTGCGTCGCAGCTTCGATTACGGCCAGGCCGTCGATGGCCTGCGCCAGATTTTGTGGGGTCTGTTTAAGAAAGTTGTGATCGCCGATAATTGCGCCGTCTTTGCCAATACGATTTTCAGCGATCCGTCGGCCTATTCGGCCAGCACCCTGGTGCTCGGCGCGCTTTTCTTCACCTTCCAGATCTATGGCGACTTCTCTGGCTACTCCGACATCGCGATCGGGGTTGCGCGCCTGCTCGGCTTCAATCTGATGCAAAATTTCGCCTTTCCGTATTTCTCGCGTGACATCGCCGAATTCTGGCGGCGCTGGCATATTTCGCTCTCGACCTGGTTCCGCGATTATGTGTACATTCCGCTTGGCGGCAGTCGCGGCGGCACCTGGCTGAAGATCCGCAATATTTTTGTGATCTTCCTGGCCAGTGGCCTCTGGCATGGTGCCAACTGGACCTTTGTGATCTGGGGGGCATTAAACGCGCTGTACTACTTGCCGGTGGTGCTGCTGGGGCGCAACCGCGATCACCTGGAGATTGTGGCGCAGGGTCGTTTGCTGCCGTCATTCAAAGAGGTGCTGCAGATCGGGCTAACCTTTGCGCTGACGGTGTTCGCCTGGATCTTTTTCCGCGCTGAGAGTCTGTCGCATGCCTTGACCTATATCGCCGGCCTGTTCTCGCCCTCGCTTTTCAGTGTGCCGAATTTCCCCGGCGACAGCGCTGCGCTCACCGTGATCCCGTTGGTGATCATCTTTCTGCTGATCGAATGGTGGGGCCGGGAGCATAGCTATGCGATCGAACGCCTTGGCGTGAACTGGGGCCGTGTTGGGCGTTGGAGTTTCTACTATGCTCTGGCGATCTTGATTATCAATTTTACCCGCGGCGACCAGATGTTTATCTACTTCCAGTTTTAGGAATTGTCTATGCTGTCGAGGTTCGTCCGCAAGACGTTTGTGTTCCTGGCCATTCCGCTGGTGCTGATGGTTGCGATTGCGCTGCTGGTGCCGCCAACCCCGCGAGCCGCAAGCTCGCTGTTGTTTGCGCAACGCGATAAAACCGCGTGGTTGCGTACGGCGCCGGCGCAACGCCTGATCCTGGTCGGCGGCTCGAATTTGAGCTTCGGCATCAACAGTCGCAACTTGCCGAAGCCTTGCAGGTGCAGCCG
>JAAUQO010000283.1 GCA_012032775.1 Oscillochloris sp.
GATCAGCCGCGCCAGCACATCAACCCAGATCAGAAAGATCGCCCCGGCCAGTGCGGCGGCCGGCAGCAAACGGCGATGATCGGCGCCGACCAGCAGGCGCAGCATATGCGGCAACATCAGGCCGACAAAGCCGATCCCGCCGCTCACCGCCACCAGCGTACCGGTGAGCAGCGAGGTAAGGGCAAAGGTCTGCCGGCGGAATCGGCTGGTATCTACACCCAGGGTTGCCGCCGTCTCTTCGCCCACACTAAGGACGTTGAGCGCGCGGGCCTGGATCGTCAGATAGAGCGTGCCGAAGCCAAGAACCAGGGCCGGCAGACCGAGGTAGTCCCAGCGCGCCCCGCCTAAGCCGCCCAACATCCAGAACAACACTCCATGCACCTGCTCGCCGTCGTCGGCGTTATAGATCAGGAAATTGGTCAGGGCGCTAAAGACATACGCAACTGCAACGCCGGAGAGGATCAGGCGCCCGGTGGTGAGCCGCCCGCCTTGCAAGGCCAGCAGATAGACCGCGCCGAAGGCCAGGAGTGCGCCGAGAAAGGCGGCGATCGCGAGCGAGGAGATCCCGAACCAACTCAAGCCAAGCAGGATCACCGCCACTGCACCCAGCGACGCGCCCGACGAAACACCGAGCAGGTACGGGTCGGCAAGCGGGTTGCGCACCAGGGCTTGCATGGTCGCCCCCACCACAGCCAACCCGGCGCCGACCATGCCGCCCAGCAGCACCCGTGGAAAGCGGATCGCCCAGATGATATTCTGCTGGAACGCTTCCCAATCGGGTGTTACGCTGCCCGGCGCAATCTGGTACAGCGCCACGCGCCAGACCAGATCGGGCGCGAGGGGCACCGGGCCGATCAGCACGGCGAAGGTGATCGAGACCAGCAAAAGTACCGCCAGCCCAAGCAGGAATGCGCCGAAACCGAGCCGCGATGCGGCAAGGGGCCGGGTGATCGGTGCAACCGTTCGACGAATCACCTGGCTCACTCGAATATCTCCGGGTACAGCACGGCGGCCAGGGACTCGAGCGCATCGACCAGGCGCGGCCCGGGGCGCGAAACAATGTCGCCGTCGAGCAGATATATTCGCTCGTCGCGCACGGCCTGCATATCGCTCCAGCCGGGGCGCCGGCGGATCAGATCAAGCACCAACTGCTCGCCATGGCTGGTTGGCCCCAGGATCACCTGTGGATCACGCGCAAGCACAACTTCAAGGCTAACCTGAGGGTAGTCATCAGCGGCATCGGCGAAGATGTTGCTGGCGCCGAGCATGGTGATCACCTGGCCGATAAACGTGTTCGGCCCACTGCTGGTAAGGGGATCGTCGCTTATCTCCCAGAACACGGTCGGGCGGTCGGCTGCCGGGATCGCGGCCACCTTCGCCGTCACTGCATCGACCCGCGCGCGCATCGAGGCCAGCACCTGTTCCGCCTCAGCCGCGTGACCAGTGAGCGTCCCCACGCGCTCGATGCTGTCGTACACCGCATTGAATCCGACAGGATCCAGCACAAACGTCGCGATACCCAGGGCTTCAAGCTGCTCAACCAGCGACTGCTGATCGGCGCTGCCGGCGATCACCAGATCGGGTTCAAGGCCAACGATCGCTTCAAGGCTGAACGACGAGACCGAGAAGCCGCCAACCTCCGGCAGTTCGGTCGCCGCAGGCGGGTACGAGCAGTATGTGGTATTGCCGACCACCTGCGAACCGGCACCAACCGCAAACAAAATCTCGGTCACCGAGGGGGCCAGCGAGACAATCCGTTGCGGGATGGCTTCCAGCGTGACACTGCGCCCAAGATCATCGCTGGCGGTTATGGCGCCGCTTTCAGATCCAGCGGCGGGCGCAAGTACCGGCGCCGTGGTTGCGGCGGGAACGGCGCTCGGCGCTTGGGCAACCGGGGCGCTGCCACAGGCGGACAGAACGAACGTCAAGATCGCCAACAGGCTTAGATGCTTCAAAGCGCAAAACATGGGGTGCTCCTAGGCTATGGAATGCAAAAACCCCGACCTCGTAGCGAGAGCGGGGTGACACAATGGCCGGCAATCCATCACGCAGAAGCGTTTATGGGGCGCGGGTCATGCTCGTCCTCCTTGGCTCGAGAAGGTTTGAACACACGTCGCGGCAGGCGTCCTGGCTTCCGTCGCGGCAACACAGAGTTGGAGCGAACGGTTACAGTTGCGGCACAGCGCTGGACTTACACCAGCTTCCACCTTTATGCCCTGGCATCCGGGCTTTTGGGTCACCGCGACGATATTCGATTACATATGTGCAAGATAGAGCCAAGTATAGCACATGTATCGTGCTCATTTTCAACACCCAGATCGACGAAGCGCGCGTTCAATCACTGATGCCCTTCCGATGGCAGGCGTTCGGAAGCGCCGACGCCATGCACAATCCGCTCCAGATCAAGGGCGCGCATTGCGCCGATCGCGGCCTCCCAGGCCCCCGCCCAGCAGAGTCCATCCATGCGCGCGATCTCACACTCCGCCAGGGCCGCGCCCAGACAGGCGTCACGCACGGCGCGTGCAAGTTCAAGGCGAACCGTCTCCTCGTCAGTCATATGCCTTCCTCCTGAGCCTCAAAAGGGTCGCCCGCCGCGCTCCTCCGCATGCGCCATGATCGCCAGACCGCGCCTGGCGCAATGTCACAACCAAGCCCATGTGCCTGCATTGTAGCACTATGCACACAACCGTTCGGCCGCAACTACCGCAGTCACGAATATCAGCAGCGCGCCGGGGAATAACCAGGCCCAATACGTGTGAATGGATACGCCCATGCCGCTGAATATCAGTTATACCATCGGTGGCGCGAATCACGCCTTGACATGTGACCTTTTGGTAACATATACTCTACCCATGGAAGATGAAGTCGTGTTTCGCGCCCTCGCCGACTCCACCCGGCGGCGGTTGCTTGACCTCCTTTTTGAGCGCGGCGGCCGCACACTCACCGAGCTGGAGTCGCAGTTGCCGATGTCGCGTTTCGGCGTGATGAAGCATTTACGCCTGCTGGAGGAAGCCAAACTGATCACCACGCGCAAGGTTGGCCGCGAGCGACTCCATTACCTGAATCCGGTTCCGATCCAGGGTATCTCGGACCGCTGGATCACCAAGTACGCGGCCCTGCGGGCAAGTGCCCTGGCCGATCTGAAAACCGCGCTTGAAGGAGGAAGTAGCATGGCAACTGACTCAAAGCCCACCCTTGTGTACCAGATTGTTATCAAGGCTCCGCAGGAGCAGGTGTGGGAGGCGATCACCACGCCGGAGTTCACCTCCCGCTACTATTATGGCAGCACCCTCAAGACCGATCTGAGCGTCGGCTCGCCCTTCACCTATTACATGTCGGACGGCACGCCGATTGTGGAGGGCGAGGTGGTGGCCTCCGAGCCGCCCAACCGGCTGGTGCATAGCTACCACTCACTCTGGCCGCCGATGAACGAAGATGCGCCCACGCAAGTGACGTGGGAGTTGGAGGCGATGCCCGGAGGCGTGACAAAGGTTACGGTGGTGCATGAGGAGTTCCAGGGCGAGACGGCCACTTACAAGGGCTTGCAGAGCGGCGGCTGGGCCTGGATTCTCAGCAACATGAAGACGTTGCTGGAAACCGGCGAGCCAATGCCTCAGGAGTACTGATCCTGAGCGGGAATAGCTGAATATGTCCGAAGCGAAACCGAACTACGACGAAGTTACCAGATCAAGAGCAGGAGGTTTACCATGAGCCAGTCGGCAAAAAAGGGCGCGCAGAGCTTCTCAAGCGAGGAGCAGGCCGCGATGAAGGCGCGCGCCAAAGAACTAAAGGCAGAGCGCGCGCAGGTAAGAACCGGGCGGAGGGAGAAAGCGCTTTGCTTGCGGCGATTGCCGAGATGCCGGAGCCGGACCGCGCCATAGCTACACGCATCCATGCGATCATCACCGCCAACGCGCCGGATCTATGGCCGAAAACCTGGTACGGAATGCCCGCCTATGCCAGAGACGGCAAGGTCGTCTGCTTCTTCCAGAGCGCGCACAAGTTCAGCGCGCGCTATGCGACGTTCGGATTCAACGATGCGGCGAACCTCGACGACGGCGCCATGTGGCCGACCTCCTTCGCCCTGACGGTGTTGACGGCCGCCGAGGAGGAGCGGATCGGCGCCCTCGTCAGGAAAGCGGTAAGTTGAGACCTGAGCGCGCATCAATGTGCTCGCCCTGACCGGCCTGATCGCGCGCCGCAAGAACCGGGTCGGCACCTATTCCGGCGCATATGGAAACCGGGGAGATGGCAGCGGCAGGCCGATGCGGGAAATCATCATACAAGACATCTGTTCCGTCCGCCCAGGAATCCTGCCCTGAGAGGAGGCCAACGGACGCCGACGGCTCAGATTTTCCCCTCCTTTCGTGTGGTCTGGTTGCCGGCCGCCTCCCCTCGTATGCTGTGGTGGTTACCGGCGAAGCCGGCAACCACCACAACACACATCCCCGCTAAATCGTGTACAATCGAAGCCTGACAGCATCCAGCGGAGGCGATGATGGACACGATCGTGCAGCGTAATGAACTGAAACGATTGGCGGCCGAGGCTGCGGTTGAATTGATCCGCCCCGGCATGGTGATCGGCCTTGGCTACGGCAGCACTGCCGAGTTCGCAACCCGCCGAATTGGCGCGCTGATCCAATCCGGCATGTTGTACGATATTGTCGCAGTGCCGAGCGCCGAGGCAACCGTGGATCTGGCCCGGCAACTCGCGATTCCGCTCACATCACTCGATGATGTAGAATGGATCGACCTGACGATCGATGGCGCCGATGAGGTTGATCCGCACTTGAATCTGATCAAAGGCGGCGGCGGTGCCTTGCTGCGCGAGAAGATGGTCGCGCAGGCTACCCGTCGCGAAGTGATTGTCATCGACGCGGCCAAACTTTCACCCCAACTCGGCACCAACTTTGCCCTGCCGATCGAAGTCATTCCCTTTGGTGTCCAATCGACGATCCGCTGGATCGAGAAACTTGGCGCAAAGGTGACGTTGCGCCGCGATCGGTTGGGGCAACCCGTCTATACCGATCAGCGCAATGTCTTGCTCGATTGTCATTTCGGCCCGATCGCCGATCCCGCCGCCCTCGCCGCCACCCTCGCCGAACGGGCCGGGATTGTCGAACATGGTTTGTTTATCGGGATCACCAGTGCGGTCTTCGTCGCCGATCCTGATGGTGTGCGCGTTTTGCATGCGGTGACAAGCTGACTGGATGATATGAAACTAGCTCCTTCTATTCTGACGGCCGATTTTGTTCGGCTGGGTGAAGAGGTCGAGGCGATCTTCGCAGCCGGGGTGCGCTGGCTGCATCTCGATGTGATGGACGGGCGCTTTGTGCCGAATATCAGCTTCGGCCCAACGATTGTGCGCGCCCTGAAACCAATCGCCGATCGCTATGATGCGCTGGTCGATGCCCATTTGATGATTGTTGAACCCGAACACTACCTGCGGGCCTTCGCCGCCGCCGGGTGCGACAATATCACGATCCACAGCGAGGTTGGGCCGCATCTGCATCGCAATATTCAGGCGATCAAAGGACTCGGGGTGCGGGCCGGGGTCGCAATTAACCCGGCAACGCCGATCAATGTGATCGAAGAGGTTCTGCCTGAGTTGGATCTCGCACTGGTGATGACGGTCAACCCCGGTTTCGGCGGCCAGGTTTTGCTGCCGCACTGCCTCGATAAGGTCCGCCGGCTCCGTGAGCGGATCGATACGCTGGGCCTGGCAACCGAGTTAATGGTTGACGGCGGCGTTCACGAGCATACGATCGCATCCTGTCGCGATGCCGGCGCAACGGTTGCGGTGGTCGGATCGGCGATCTTTCGCCCCGACCGCGCGCCGGACGAGGGTGTGGCGGTGCTGCAACAGGCACTTGCGGTTTCGGCATCAAGGTGATGCGAGGCCGGTTGCCGCCGTGCTGATGTGTGCGCCACTCTGCCGACAGAGCCTGCACGAAGGTTGCGTCTGTGCGCCCATGGTTCCCCACGGTACAGTTGGGTTGAAGCCGTACAATGAAGGTGTATGTGTATGATCCTGGCAGGCGACATCGGTGGTACAAAAACGATCCTGGCCCTGTTTTCGCCCGAAACCGGCCCGCACTCGCCCCAGGCTGAGGCGATCTTTCCCAGCCGCGAGTACCCGAGCCTGGAGGCGATTATTCAGGCGTTTCAGGTTCATTATCCCGGCCCGTTCACTGCGGCTTGTTTTGGTGTAGCCGGGCCGGTGGTCGGGCGACGCGCCGAGATCACCAATTTGCCCTGGGTGATCGAAGCCGATCGAGTCAGCGCTGTCTGCAATATCCCGATTGTCGGCCTGCTCAATGATCTGGAAGCGATCGCCCACGCCGTGCCGATTCTCGAACCGGAAGATGTAGCGATGTTGAACGTCGGTCAGGTGGTGCCCGGCGGCGCAATTGCGGTGATCGCCCCCGGCACCGGCCTTGGCCAGGCCTATCTGACCTGGAACGGACTCACGTATCAGACCAATCCTTCCGAAGGCGGCCACGCCAGCTTCGCGCCGAATACGCCGACTGAGATCGCGTTGTTGCAATATCTTTTTGAACGGCTCGACCATGTCAGTGTGGAGCGGGTTTGCTCGGGGATCGGCATTCCCAACATTTATGCCTATTTCCGCGACCGGGTTTTTGAGCGCGAAACCCCGGCCGTGGCCGAGCGATTGCGGATTGCAAGGGACCCGACACCGGTGATCGTCAGCGCCGCGCTTGATCCCGAAACCCATCCCGCTGTCGGCGGCAACCCTGGAGACATTTGTCCGTATTCTGGCCGCCGAAGTCGGGCCAATC
>JAAUQO010000284.1 GCA_012032775.1 Oscillochloris sp.
TAGGGGTAGTCGCCGGTTTCCAGCATCACGCCCTGATGATTGGCCTCGCGCAGCTCGCGGTCGAGGTTCTGGCGTGGCACACGTTCGACAGCCACAGTGGCCTGCTCGGCGAGCTTAACGATTTCGGCGATAATCCCGACCTCTTGTACGCCATCGGAGACAATGAGCCGCTTGTGGCGGCGGCGCTGCGCACGCAGCGCTTCCCGCACCGCATTACGGCCATATAACATATCTGGCATTGTATCGTCCGTACAGAACGGGGTAGGGCCGCAGCATGCTGCGGCCCTACCCTGTCCCTCTCCAATCATAATCCAAAAGCATCTTTAATGCGTCCGAAGAAGCCATCGTCGCGCTCCTCGTTCGTATCTTCAGGGTCGAGGGCGCGGGCAAGCTCCTGGAAGAGGCGACGTTGCTGCTCGTTCAATTTGCTTGGCACCATCACACGGCTGACCACAATCTGGTCGCCGCGCCCGCTCTGGCGCAGAAAGGGCACGCCCTTATGGCGGATGCGGAAGGTCTGGCCCGTCTGCGTACCGGGCGGGATACGTAGTCGTTCGTTGCCGTCGACGGTGGGCACGTCAACTTCATCGCCAAGCGCAGCCTGGGCCACATTTAGCCGTAATTCGTAGATGACATCGTTGCCCTCGCGCACGAAATACTGGTGCGGCTGCACATCAAGGGCGACATAAAGATTGCCGTGCGGGCCACCGCGCGGGCCTGTCTCGCCCTCGCCGCTGATGCGAATCTGTGAATTGCCATCGACGCCGGCGGGTACTTTGACGGTGATATTACGTGTCTGGCGCACACGCCCTTCGCCATTGCAGGTGCGGCAGGGAATGGGGATAACCTGGCCAGTGCCGCCACAGTTATCGCAGGTTGTCACGGTGACCATGTTGAACAGGGGGGCGCGCTGACGTAGTTCGCCGCTGCCGCCGCACTTCGGGCAGCGCACCGGGTCGGTACCGGGCTCGGCCCCGTTGCCGTGGCAGCTGCCGCACAGCTCTAGGCGGCGAAACTCGATCTCTTTTTCCACGCCGAAGATCGCTTCTTCAAAAGTGAGCGACAGATTGTAGCGCAGGTCGGCCCCGCGCTGCGGGCCACGCTGAGTGCGCTGGCCGCCCATTGAGCCGCTGAAAAAGGCATCGAAGATCGTGCTAAAGGGGTCGCCCGCCGCGTACGGATCGAAGCCGCCCATGCCGCCGCCGGGCATCTGATGGCCGAAGCGATCGTACATCGCGCGCTTCTGCTCATCGGAGAGCACTTCGTAGGCCTCGTTAATCTCTTTAAAGCGGGCCTCGGCGGTCTCTTCTTTATTCACATCAGGGTGGTACTGCCGCGCCAACCGCCGGAATGCCTTCTTGATCTCGTCCTGGCCGGCGGTACGGCTTACCCCAAGCACTTCATAGTAGTCGCGCTTCGCGCCCGTCGTCATAGTTTCTTCCTTTTCAGGCGGATCGCAGACGATCCGCCCGAAAATGTCTGCTATCTACTTGTGGTGACGGCGGGCAATGCTGTCGCCGCCATCACCACATCGCCTGTTGTCAAGCCAGCGAACTGCCCGGCAGTGGAGCCTGGATCTTGTCGCCTTACTCAGTCTTGTATTCGCCTTCGACAACATCGTCGGGAGTTGCGGCGGTATCGTTGTCGGCATACATCGCCTGACCGATCTTCTGAAGCGCCACACTCAATTCGGCGCTACGGTTGCGGATCTCCTGCCCATCTTCGCCGTCGCGCACCTGACGCAAGGCGGTGATTTTATCCTCAACCTCGGTCTTGATCAAGCCGTCAACCTTGTCGCCGGCCTCACGCAGTGCCTTTTCGGCAGCATAGATCGCGCTGTCGGCGTGATTGCGCGCCTCGATCAACTCGCGCCGGACGGTATCTTCCTCGGCATGCAGTTCGGCATCCTTCACCATCTGCGCGATCTCTTCATCGCTCAGACCCGACGAAGCCGTGATGGTGATGCGCTGCTCCTTGCTGGTCGCCTTGTCGGTGGCGGTCACATTCACAATGCCGTTCGCATCAATGTCGAACGTCACCTCGATCTGCGGCACACCTCGCGGCGCCGGCGGGATCCCCGACAACTCGAAGCGCCCCAGGCTCTTGTTGAAACGGGACTCGGCGCGCTCGCCCTGGAGCACATGGATCTCGACGCTGTTCTGATTATCGCTGGCGGTCGAGAAGACCTGGCTTTTGCGGGTTGGGATGGTTGTATTGCGCTCGATCAAGGGCGTCATCACGCCACCGAGGGTCTCAATCCCCAGGGTCAGCGGCGTCACGTCGAGTAGCAGCACATCTTTCACATCACCGGCCAGCACACCGGCCTGGATGGCGGCGCCGATCGCAACCACCTCGTCGGGATTGACCGAGCGATTCGGCTCTTTGCCGAAGAACTTGCGCACCGCCTCCTGAATCGCCGGCATCCGGGTCTGGCCGCCCACCAGGATCACTTCATCGATCTGGCTGGGCTGCAAGCCGGCATCACGCAGCGACTGGCGCACCGGCGCCATACTGCGCTCGATCAACTCGCCGGTCAGTTGTTCCAGTTTCGCCCGCGAGAGGGTCAGATTCAGATGCTTGGGACCGGAGGAATCGGCGGTGATGAACGGCAGGTTTACCTCTGTCTGCATCACGCTCGACAGCTCCATTTTGGCCTTTTCAGACGCCTCTTTAAGCCGTTGGAGCGCCATCCGATCGCCCCGCAGGTCGATTCCATGCTCCTTCTGAAACTCGATCGCCAGCCACTCGATGATACGCAGGTCGAAGTCATCGCCGCCGAGATGCGTATCGCCGCTGGTCGCCTTCACCTCAACCACACCCTCGCTCAATTCAAGGATACTGACATCGAAGGTGCCGCCGCCCATATCGTAGACAACCACAACTTCGTCGCGATCCTTTTTGTCGAGGCCATAAGCAAGTGCCGAGGCGGTCGGCTCATTCACGATCCGCAGCACTTCGAGTCCGGCGATCTTGCCGGCATCTTTGGTGGCCTGGCGCTGGCTATCGTTAAAATAGGCCGGCACCGTGATCACCGCCTGGGTAACCGGCTCGCCGAGATAAGCTTCGGCATCGGCCTTGAGCTTTTGCAGCACCATCGCCGAAATCTCCGGCGGGGCATAATCTTTATCGCCCAACTGCACGCGCACATCGCCGTTCGGCGCACCGCTGAGTTTGTACGGCACCAGGCCGAGATCGCGCTGCACCACCTGCTCGCTCAACTTGCGACCGATAAAACGCTTCACCGAGAAGATCGTGTTTTCCGGGTTGGTAACCGCCTGCCGGCGGGCCACCTGGCCAACCATACGTTCGCCCGACTTATTCACTGCGACAACCGAGGGCGTCAGCCGTGCGCCTTCGGCGTTAGGGATCACCACCGCCTCGCCACTCTCGACGACGGCGATAACCGAGTTTGTTGTACCGAGATCGATGCCGATAACTTTGGGCATATACTTTATATTCCTAAAAACGGGATGACTGAGATACAGGCAAAGCCCGCATCTCAGTCACACTTCGATACCTTAATCACGTCCAACTTTTACCATCGAGGGCCGCAGGACGCGATCGTGGATGCGATACCCCTTTTGCAACTCCTCAACCACCTTACCATCCTGACCGGGGGCATCCTCGTAGAGCACCGCCTCGTGAATATTCGGGTCGAAATCGGTGCCGACGGCATCAATCACTTTGACGCCCTGACTCTCCAAAATGAGGCGGAGTTTATGGGCGATCAATTGCGTGCCGCCCCACCAGGAACTCTCGGCGATCTCAGGCGGAATATTTGCCACAGCGCGGTCGAAGTCATCGACAACCGGCAGCAACTTCAACACCAGATCGGCACTGGCGCTGCGGATCAACTCGCTGCGCTCGATCTCGGTACGGCGCTTGAAGTTCTTATAATCGGCGGCTGCACGCAACCACTGATCCTTGAACTCGGAGGCTTGCGCCTCGGCTTCGGCCAGCTTCGCCTTCAGTGCGGCGATCTCATCGGCAGTAGCCGTCGTTTCCTCAACATTGGTCGCTTCGGTATTTGTCACTTCGGACTGCTCCTGATTTGATGTATCGACTGTCTGTGCATCGTTGCTCATGGTGCTCCTCTCAACAGGACGAAAGAGCGGTCAGGCCGCTCTCACGTTATTGCAAACCGCATACAGAAGCGGCGAATCAGTCCGCCGCCGGATCAACGCCTTCAGGCAGGCGCGTCTCGCTATTGTATAGCTCGCTCAATAAGCCACTCATCAGCGATGAGATATAGCGCACCGTGCTGATCGAGCGCGGGTAGGCCATGCGGGTCGGGCCGATAATACCCAGCACACCGGCCGCTGCGCCGTCAACACCGTAACGCGCCAACACCACACTGTATTCACGCATTTCGTCGGCGCTATTCTCACCGCCGATGATCACCTGCACCCCCTGTGAGGCCAGGGCTTGCGGGATCAATGGGCCGAGGCCACGCCCGCTCTTCAGAATCTCCAACGCCCGGCGCATGCGTTCAACTGCGCGCTCAACATCATCACGGGCGAGCGCCGGGATAAACTCGGGCTGCGAGAGCATCTCGATCAAGCCATCGGAATAGATCTGCTCCTGATCGATAAATGCCTGCATTTGCCCGTACCACCGTATCGATCGCACTGCGCTCGAAATCGCTGAACTGCGACACCGGCTGCTGTGCATCACGCGCGAGCACATCCTCGGCGCCACTTAGCGTCAGATCGGCCAGGGTTTCCGAGATCCGGGCGGCACAGCGGCGCAGATCCTCGGCGCTACGCGCCGTATCCAGAGTCAGCGTCTGCTGCTTCACAATCCCACTGTGGAAAACAAGCACCGCCAGCGCAAGAGTCTCGTGGATCGAGATCAATTCCATCGAACGGAACCGTAACTGATCCGCGACCCGCGGCGGAGTAACCAACGAGGCATTCTGGGCCGTACGAGCGAGAACCGCACCGGCAAGCTGAATCCATTGGTCGAGTTCGGTTCGCACCTGATAAAACTGATGGCGAATCGTCCGCTGTTCGTCCAACGAAAGCGATGTGCGCTCCATCAGGTTCTCGACGAAATAGCGATAGCCGGCATCGGTAGGCACGCGCCCGGCCGATGTATGCAAGTGGGTCAGATAACCAAGATCCTCCAACACTGCCATCTCGTTGCGCACCGTAGCTGAGGAATACCCCAGGTGATACTTACGCACGAGCGTTTCCGATGCAACCGGTACGGCTGATTGGATGAATTCCTGGATGACCAGTTTTAAAATCTGTCGTCGTCGTTCGGTCAGTGTCGCCGCCATCTCAAATCCCGACCAGGGCTGCAAGCCGAGCCTGCAAGCCGTCATCATGCGCTACATGCGCCGCGCCTGAGAGCAACCGGCCGCCGCTGTAATCCAGTTTAGCACTCTCGGTTACTGAGTGCTAACGCAGCGGGCTAAAGGATTAGCGTGCACGCCGTGCACGCCAATCACAGTATACCATGACAACTCCGAGATCGCATGTAGGCCATGCCGAACGGCCAAAGCTCGTACGACGCGCGCTTTTGTCACCCTGGCTATCCAAAAATGGCCGGTGGGCCAATGGCGCCGCCAGAACTCCCTTGTCATTCGCGGCCATGGCATACTCGCGGCGACATGGATCGCGAATTCGTAACGCGGCAACCGCTATACCCGGATCGAGATCAGCAGTTTGTCGGCCTGGGCGGGCTATGCTATAGTGATCGCCCGGTGTGAACGTCTCACGCCGGTTTTCTGCATAGCTGCGCCCAATGGCGGGCGCCAGGAGCAGTCAGAATGACAACCGCAACCGATAGGATTACGACCCTTGAACAGGTACTCGCCGGCCTGATGCGTCGTTACCAGGAGCGCGTACCCGATGTGGCGGCAATTGCCCGGGCCATGGTGCATGACGGACTGATTGAATCGGCCGATGCGATTGAGAATGATCATATCGCATTCCGTACGATGGGTGTGCCGCAGCTTGGGATCGCCTCGCTTGAGAAGATCTTCTTGCACTACGGCTATCAGCGTCGCGAACGCTACAACTTCGAATCAAAGAAGCTGAATGCGTTCTGGTATAGCCCGCCGCGTGCGGATCTGCCGCGGATCTTCATCTCCGAACTGCGGATCGGCGATCTGTCGGAAGAGGCCCGGCGCATTATCACTTCGTACACCGACGAGGTGGTGGGCGATCCGGTCGATCGGCTCGATCTGGATAATGCCGATGAGGTTGATGCATTCTTGCATCGCGGGTTGTGGCGACTGCCGACTTTGGCCGACCATCGCCGGTTGGCCGAGGAGAGTGAGTACGCCGCATGGGTGATCTATAACCGTTACTATCTGAACCATTATACGGTCACGATCCACAATCTGCCCCAAGGGTACAACACGATCGCCGATTTCAATAACTTCCTGGAAGGCCACGGCTTCAAGCTGAACGACTCGGGCGGCAAGATCAAGGAGAGCCCCGACGGCAAACTGCTCCAGAGCAGCACTGTCGCCGAGATGATCGAGGCCGAATTCGCAAACAACGAGCGCCAGCGGATCTCCGGCTCGTATGTCGAGTTTGCCGAGCGCCGGCCGCTCGACGCGTTTGCGCACCTGCCGGTACATGAGTTGCGGCGCGAACATCGCCGCGAGGGTTTCGAGGCGGGTAACGCGGATAAGATTTTTGAGAGTACGTATAGTACTCAGACGGGTAAACGGGGGTAGGTTGCAAGGGCGTCGCTCCGCACGCACTGTTTGGGGCTGCGCCCCGCGCCCCGGCTGGCCTGGACTCACAACTTCGCCGGGCGCATGTTCCGCAGGCGCTTGGTGAG
>JAAUQO010000285.1 GCA_012032775.1 Oscillochloris sp.
ATGCGGCAGCCCCAGGGTGTTTTAGAGCTTCAGCGCACACAATGGTGCATGTAAAACCGGTGCTTTGTCGGCATAGCCGACAAAGCACCAATCTTTTAGAGCTTGAGTGCGCGCAGACGCAGCGAGTTACTTACCACAAAGACGGAACTGAAGGCCATTGCGCCGGCCGCCAGGATCGGGCTGAGTTGCCAACCGGTGAACGGAAAGAGCACGCCCGCCGCCACCGGGATAAGCAAGACGTTGTAGATGAAGGCCCAGAACAGGTTCCAGCGGATGGTGTTCATGGTCGCCCGACTGAGCTTGAGGGCCTGCGCAACCCCCCGTAGATCGCCACGCATCAGCGTGATGTCGGCGGCCTCCATAGCTACATCGGTACCGCTGCCGATCGCGATGCCGACATCGGCCCGCGCCAGTGCCGGCGCGTCGTTGATACCGTCACCTACCATGGCGACTGTCAGGCCCGCGCCTTGCAGCCGTTCAACCTCGGCGGATTTGTCTTGCGGCAGTACCTCGGCCAACACCCGATCGACGCCGACCTCACGAGCGATCGCCTCGGCGGTGCGCCGGTTGTCGCCGGTAAGCATCAATGTCTGCAAGCCTGCGTCTCGCAGGGCCGCGATCGCCGCAGCCGATGTCGGGCGCACGGTGTCGGCCACGGCCAGTACGGCTTGCGCCGTGCCGTCAACCGCGACCACCATCGCGGTCTTACCTTCGCCCTGCAAGCGTGCCACAGCGGCCTCGAATTGCTCGACGGCAATCGCGCGCTCACGCATCAGCGTCAGGGTGCCGATCAGCACCATACTGCCCTCAACCACCGCCTCGACACCGGCGCCGTGATCGACTGGAAACGCTCGGGGCGGGCCAACTGGATGCCGCGCTCCTGTGCGCCGCGCACAATCGCTTCACCTACCGGATGCTCGCTGCGGCTCTCGGCACTTGCGGCGAAATACAGAACCGAGAATTCCGCATGGGGAATGCCGTGCGATCCCTGAGCCGTCGCCGTTCCAGCCGCAACCAATTCCGCATGCGGCATTCCAACGTCTGCATTCACGACAATATCGGTCAGCGCCGGTTTACCCGCCGTGATCGTGCCGGTCTTATCGAGCACCACAGCCTGCAAACGGGCGGCCCGCTCCAGGCTTTCGGCATTTTTGATCAGAATGCCGTGCTCGGCGCCGGTGCCGGTGCCAACCATAATTGCGGTTGGGGTTGCGAGGCCCAGCGCACATGGGCAGGCGATCACCAGCACGGCCACCGCGAAGATCAAGGCCTCGGCGAAGCCGACCCCAGCGACAAAATACCAGACCAGGAATGTGACGAGTGCGATCACAATCACCACCGGCACAAACACCGCTGCAACCCGATCGACCAGGCCCTGCACCGGTGCGCGTGAACCCTGAGCCTGCTGGACAAGCCGCACAATCTGGGCCAGGGCCGTCTCACGGCCGACCCTGGTGGCACGCATCTGGAAGCTGCCGGCGCGATTAACAGTTGCGCCGATCACCGTGTCGCCGGATCGCTTTTCGACCGGCATACTCTCACCGGTGAGCATACTCTCATCGACACTCGACTCACCGCTGAGAATCTGACCATCGACCGGGATACGTTCGCCGGGCCGCACAATCACGATCTCGCCGCTGCGAACCTCGGCGATCGGCAGGTCGATCTCGACACCGCCCCGCAGCACACGGGCGGTCTTGGGCTGCAAACCGATCAGCGCCTTGATCGCGGCGCTGGTGCGACTTTTCGCCCGCGCTTCCATGTACTTACCAACCAGAATCAGCGCAATAATCAGGGCGGCCGTCTCATAATAGACGTGGCCGGAGGCGCCGCTGAATAACAACACCGTGCTGTAGATGTAGGCGGCACTGGAACCCATCGCGATCAAGGTATCCATGTTGGCCGTTCTGGCCTTGAGGGCCTTCCAGGCATGGACATAGAAATCGCCGCCGGAGTAAAATTGCACCGGCGTGGCGAGCGCCAGAAACAGCCAGTTCAACAGATCATCGCGGGCGGCGATATGAACCATCATCTCGGCCATACTCGCGCCGGGCATCTGCGCCATCATCGCAGCCCCGGCGCCGATCAACCAGGGCGCGATCAGGCCGAAGTCGCGCGCCATTGAGATGATGAACAACGGAACAGCGAAGGCCAGCGCAACGATCAACTTGCGACGGCGAACGGCAAGTTCGGCGGCACGAGCGGCGGCTTCGGCATCCTCGGCCTCGCCGGGGGCTGCGCCGGCGGTCTCGATCACGCCATAGCCGGCCTTTTCAATCGCCGCCTTCAACTCGGCATAATTCGCCATCGACGGCAAGTAACTGATCGCGGCCCGTTCACTGCTCAGATTGACATTCGCCTCAAGCACGCCGGGGACTTTGCGCAGCGCCTTCTCGACGCGGGCCGAGCAGGACGCACATGTCATCCCACTGACCGGCAGTTCGAGGCTGTCGGTGATCACGCCGTAGCCGGCGCCTCGACGGCACTACGAATCTGTTCCGGCTTGAGCAAGGCCGGATCGTAATGAATCTCGGCCTGCTCGGTCGCCAGATTCACGCCGGCAGACGCCACGCCGGGCAACTTCTGAACCGCCTTTTCAACCCGTCGCACACAGGAAGCACACGTCATCCCGGTGACGGGCAGTGTAATCTGCTGATCGGACATTGGACACCTCATTCAAACCAGGTAGAGATCGAGCATGCTCGATCTCTACCCGGCATGATCGATCCTTACCCGGCACGTACCATTTAGACCGCCGGGCTGACTTCGTCGTAGCCGGCTTCCTGGATGGCCGCAATAATCACCGCCGCCTGAACACTCTCACTGTGTTCCACCGTCACAACCTTGCTATCAAGATCGACCTGGACATTGCTGACACCGTTGAGGGCGCCGACTTCCTGCGTAACGGCGTTGACACAGTGCTGGCACGAGACGCCGGGAACCAAAAATCGCTCGGTGGTCATAAGATGCACTCCTTTTTTCGATGAAAACCAGACTATGAATAGATGTTGTCGTAAACCTGGAGCAACTCGGTCACTACGCGTTCACGTTCGGAACGATCTTCGGAGCGAATCGCCGTGGTGACACAGCCCTTGAGATGCTCGGCAAGAATGATGCTGTCGAGACTGGCGAGAGCCTTTTGAATGGCCCGCGTCTGCTTGAGCAGATCAATACAGTAGCCATCGGCCTCGACCATGCGTTGCACACCGCGCACATGGCCTTCGATCGTCTTTAGCCGGTTCAAGAGTTGCTGCTTGTGCTCATCGACCATGATTTTTCTCCTATCCCCCCCAGGGGGGGTGGGGTTCACGAAAACAGTATAGATCGTCGGCAGAGCATTGTCAAGCGCCGCACCGGGGAGTGCGCGCAGCAGCGTGGCGCGGCCCTATCCACAACTACTCTTAGTATGCAGGGTGACCGTAAGCGCGCAAGGCGGCGACTTTCGAGCGGTAGCGCGGAGGCGCGGTGCGGTGTTAGGATTAGAACGGGTACGTATGCTATTCGCCAACATCACAGATTCATCTTACTTATGCGTATTCTCGCGCGTATTCTCAACGGACGGATCAGCACACGGATCGTCTTCCCCTACTTGATCCTGGCAATGCTGCTGGCTGCCTGCGTAACGCTGGTAGCTGCCAGTTATACCGCCGACTCGTTGCAGGCGCGCTTGAATAACCGGCTGATCGAGGCCGGTCAAGTCACCTCCGACGGATTGGTGGCGGTGGAAGATCGCCAACTCGAAGCATTACGCACGATCGCCTTCACCGAGGGCGTAGCCGAAGCGGTCGCAAGCAACGATCGGGCGCGGCTTGAATCACTCCTACGCCCGATCTGGGCCAATCTCGGCCTGCAAGCTCTGGTAGTGTTCGACAAGGGCGGTCGGCCGCTGTTAGCCTGGGAGCGGGCTGCAAACGCCGGTGTTGCCGATCCGCCGGCAGCGTTGCTGCTGGAAGAGCCGCAGAACTGGTGGCTGATGCAGCAGATTGTGCGCGAGCAAAATGATGTCTTCGGCGATAAATTCTCAACCTTTCGCGACAATCGTCTCTGGACTTCGGCGCCCATCCGTGACGGCGAACAGCTTGCCGGCGGTGCGATGGTTGCGACGCCGCTGCCGGAATTGCTTAACTGGTTGGAGAGCCAATCCCAGGCGGCGGTGACGACCTTTTATGATGGGCGCGGAATCGCGGTTGCGACGACGCAGATTCTGGTTAGCGACGCGCAAGTGCCGGCGATCCCCGTGGCGCTGTTGGAGCAACTGGCGCTGCGGCGCAACAGCGATGCACCCGGTCATATCCAGGATATTGCCACATTAAGCGGCCGCGAATACCAGTTAGCCTACAGCCCTTTGCAGATCCGCCGCACTATCGACGGCTACTTCGCGATCGGCCTGCCGCGCAGCTTTGTGATCAGCGCCTGGCAATCCCAACGCAACCCGCTGATCGCACTTAGCCTGGGCCTGCTCGCCGCAGTGGTTGTGGTCGGCGCACTGGTGGCCCGCCAGATCACCCGCCCCCTGGGCGAACTGGTCTACACGGCGCGAGCCGTTGCGCAGGGTGATCTACGGCGGCGCAGCACGATTCATTCCCACGATGAGATCGGGATGCTTGCCGGCGCATTTAACCAGATGACGGGCCGATTGCTGCATCTTTATGAGACAAGCCGGGAACTTGGCGGGCAATCGCAGATCAACGCCATTCTCAGCCAGACCGCTCGTTCCGTCGAACGCCTCAGCCCCGGCGCAATTACCCTGACAGTGCTGGAAGATCGACAGGGCTGGCGGATCCATTACGCCGACCAGAGCGACGAGCGATTGCGCCGGCTGAGTTGGGAGCCGCTGAGCGACACAGCCGCAGTGCTGGCATTAACCCGGCGCGTCGAGGGGATCGCGGTTGCGCCGGCCGATGCACGCCGGCTGCGATCCTTGAATCTGCCGCCGGGATTCGCCGAAGTTGCCTATACGCCGATGTATGCAAGCGGGCGCTTAATCGGGATGCTGTTGCTGTTGCACGAAGAACGCGGCATGTTTATCGAAAGCGCCCGCGAACCATTGACGGCGATCGCGGGGATGGCGGCGGCGGCGCTACACAATGTGTTGCTGTACCAGGAAGTACAGGCCGAGAGCAGTCGGCGCACGGCGATTCTGCAAAGTATCGCCGACGGCGTGATCGTCTGCGACGAGCGCCGGAATGTGGTGCTAATGAACCCGGCTGCCGAAGCATTGCTCGCCATCCACGATTGGGAGCACCGGCACTACCACTTCAGCCAGTTGCCGCTGGAGCCGATTATCGATGTCAGCGCATTAGGCAGCGGCGATGATCAACTTGATGCCCGCTACCGCTGCGGCGATCGTGAACTGAGCGCGAGCTTCGCCGGTGTTGCCGGCAGTTCCCCGGATCAGCGCGGCGAGGTGATCGTGCTGCACGATATCAGCGCTGCGGCCGCCCTGGATCGGGCCAAGACCGGCTTGATCGCGCTGATCTCGCATGAATTACGAACGCCGCTGACCGCCATTCATAGCTCGGCCGATCTGTTGCGTAAAGAGATCGGCGGCCCGCTTACCCCGATTCAACGCGAACTGACCGACACAGCGCTGCGGCAGACCCAGGCGATGAGTGCGCTGATCGAAAAAGCCGTGCTGGTGGCCGGCATCGAGATGGGCACCCTGGAAATGGATATTCAGCCGACTGGTCTACGCACGATCATCGATGTTACGGTGGAGCCGCTGCGCGAGGCGGCGAAGGCGGCCGAGGTAGATTTGCGGGTCGAACTCGGCGACAATCTGCCGCTGGTTCACGCCGACACGCGTATGTTGCGCTTCGCGCTGCACCAACTCCTCGACAATGCGATCAAATACGGCAGCGGCGCGCCGGTGCGCTTGCTGGCCCGTCGCCACGGACGCGGAGTGGCACTTGCGGTGCGCGATTTCGGGCCGGGCATTCCGCCCGAGCAACTGCCGAATCTGTTTGAACGGCTGACGCGCAGCGAGAATGCCCTGAACGAAGCTCCGCGCGGTATCGGCCTGGGCCTGGTATTGGCGCGCGATCTGATCGAGCGCCAGGGCGGCGCGATCAGTGTGCAGAGTCAGGCCGCTCAGGGCAGCCTGTTCACGATTTTTCTGCGTTCCGCCGAGGAGGCCGACGATGCCATCGCAGCCTGATGTGACACCTCGGCGAAAGATGATCCGGCGAGGATTCTTGACTCGCATCATCGCTCGCCGCCTGCGCAAACGACCACTGCGCACGCTTTTGTTGCTGGCAGTTGTTCCGGCCTTCCTGGTGGTAAGCGGCGCGGCCGAAAGCGGGCTACTGCTGGCGGCACCGAACGGCCGACCATTGGCGATCAGCCTGCTTTCGGGCTTGAGCGCCGACTATCGGCCCTGGCCGGTCGCCGATGATCGACAGGCGGAACTCGATCCGGCGGTGATCGATGAAGCCGCGCGCGATGAAATGCTGCGCCGGATCAACCCACCGCCCGGCAGCAATGATCTTGTGCCGCTGGAACTGCCGCCGCTGCCGCAGGCACTCAATACTGAAGGGCAGCCGTTTGCGGTCGCTGTGCAGCCAGGTGCAACGACGGTACCGACAACCGCTGAGCCGGTTACGACGGCCCCGGATAAACAGCCAACCGTTGCCGATCCGACCAATGAACCGGCAAGCCCGGTAGCGGCTGCCGATACGGCAACTCCCGATTCGCCGACGGCAAGCACCAGCATAGCCCCAACCGATCCAACGGCAACAAGCGACACCGCCGCGCCGATCTTGCCGACTGCCCGCC
>JAAUQO010000286.1 GCA_012032775.1 Oscillochloris sp.
GCGCTGAAAGACGCCAACGGCAAGCCGGTGCCCAATCAGGCCCGCAACACCCAACTGACTGCGGCCAGTCTGGTTACCTCGCTCAGCCTTTCGGCGATGGCCATCGGCGCCTCGTATGGTGCGATCGTGCTCGGTGTCGCCTTCGCCCTGCTCGGTATCGTGATCGCCGGCCTCGGCTATGCCCTGCTTGGCCTGATCACCCCCGAAGTCGCCGAGAAGTACGGATTGCACGCGGTTAGCTCGTAACGCCTTCCAACGTCCAACGCAAACCAGCCCCGTGCATATGCACGGGGCTGGTTTGTTGCCGACGGTCATCCAGGAACACCTGGGGCTTCGAGATTGGATGTGCCGATATCCGCCAGTGCAGTCTGGTGGAATACGCGCACAGTCGAGCGCACGGGCATTCCTAGATAGGTGGTTATTGTGGGCGCCAGCGGCTTCAGGCCTGACGCGGCGAGTTGCGCCGGATTGCGAGCTTGCTGCGGTCAACAACAAACAACACTTTGCCGTCGTGGTCTCCATAGTGAAAGACCAGATACAGGATGCAAGTGGTCATGTAGACGGCAATTATCATGCACCAGATCAGACCGGCGGATGCGAAGAGTGCCGCCCAAACCGCGAAATAGGCACAGAAGAAGAACTCGGTCAGCACATAGGGCCGGTGGATCTTGACCTTATAGGCTCGTCTGGCCGCCGGTTTGACCCCGGCGTCCGACTCCGACCTCGTTATCGATGCGCCTTTGGGGGTGCGCTCGAACTCGCTGCTCATCGGCCCAAACAAGCCTTCGCAAAAGGCGCTGAACTGATGCGGGAGCATCCCAGTGCTAATTACGACATTGGGGATAATTCGGGCCACGCGCCCAAGGAAGGTGCGTATCGTCAGCGGTTTGCTATAGGTGTGCCGCGTTTCGAGCGAGGCGATTGTTGCCGAGAGCGTAAGCCAGAACAGGCTTGGGAGCAGGTAAAACATCACCCCCACAACCGGATTTAACGCGCCATACCAGTGCCCGGTGTAGACCAGAATTGGCAGCGTGAGCATCCAGACGCCCCACAACGGCCATTGCCACGAGATGCACATCATGTACAGCAGATGCACGCGCCGCCGCAACGCTGCGGGGTAATCCAGCAGCATTGTGCCCAGATGCATTCGTTGCAACTGAACCCAGCCCTGCGTCCAACGCTTCTGTTGCGCCTTATACGCCGTGACGGTGGCGGGCAGTTCGGCAGGTGCCACGATCTCCTTCACAAATTTGGTGCGGTATCCGGCGAACAGGCTACGAAAGCTCAGTTCGCAGTCCTCGACAAGGCTGCGGGCCTTCCAGCCGCCGGCAGCTTCGATGGCGGAAGCGCGCCATACGCCGGCCGTGCCGGTAAAGTTGACAAACTGGTATGCTGCCGAACGCCACGACATTTGTAAGGTGTGATGATCGTCTACCCATAATGATTGCGACAGGGTCAGTGCCCACTGATTGTGGTTCAGGTGCCCCCATTGTGCCTGGACAAGCGCCAGATCGGCCTCGGGCATGCCGTCAGGTTGGTAGAAGTGCGGAATGACTTGCACCAGAAAGTCGGCCGGCGGCACAAAGTCGGAATCGAAGATAACCAGGAACTCGGCCTCGGTTTGCCGGCGACCGGCTTCCAGCGCGCCTGCTTTGTAACCCTGGCGATCTGTTCGATGCAGCACGCGGCAATCAATCCCGCGCGAACGGATGTCCGCGCTGATCTGTTCCACCAACCAGCGCGTGTCCGCATCGGTTGAATCATCCAGTACCTGGATGCTCAACCGGTCGGTTGGCCAGGTCATAGCGGCCGCAGCCTCGATCACGCGGCGTGCGACGGCGTGCTCGTTGAACATGGGCAACTGCACGCACACCATAGGATACGTTTCCGGTAGGCGCCCCGGCATCTCCTGGGCGCGCCCTTTCCAGTAATAGCCAATTCGCTCGAAGAGACCCATGAGAAGGAAGAACAGAATAGCCATGAACGGAAGGTGCAGCAACGTCGTTACAACCCACCACGCACGGCTGCCTACGATCAACCAGGATCCATCCGATCCACGGCCGGCGGCGTATACCAGAGCCATGGCTGCGAGTAGGAAGAGCATAGCGCCGGGCATCCACCATCGAAAGGCGAACAGCGGCGTGCGCGGCTGCACACCGATCCGAGTCAGTTTCATGAAGGTTCTCCAGAACTACTTGCTGTTGTCTGGAGAACAGAGCGCGGAAAATTCCCAAAAATACACGACGCGATGGGTACTTGTATCCCGCGTGCAAAACAGGCCATACTTGTTTGCCGAGAACGTTGAGCAGCACGCGGTTAGCCGCGATCAAAGCGGCCGGTGCTGCTGCTCTCAGCAACAACCCTATAGCGGTGAGCACAACGCTTGAGCCTGATCTGGGAGCGCATGCCTGATTGGCGAGCCGCGCGGCAGCGCGTTCAGGGATCACGGATCAGGCATCTTGCTATAGGGGATTGGCTGGTGGGTGATTTCGATCGCCGCCGGCTTCAAGCAGCCCAGGAGCAGGCACTCAACCGGGTCGAGTGGGGTATGCCAGGGCGCGTCAACTCATCCTCGATAGCACCGACGTACCGGTTGTCGTAGCCGGGCGACTACGCAGCACACGGCGCAACCTCGCGCAGACGGCCGATCATCTGCGGCAACACCGCAAGTACACGCTCGATCGCCGCTTCATCTGTACTGCGGCCAAGCGAAAAGCGCAGCGAACCATTCGCGGCCTCCGGCGACATGCCCATCGCCGTCAAAACATGGGATGGCTCAAGCGAGCCGCTGGTACACGCACTGCCGCTACTGGCCGCGATTCGCTCCTGATCCAGCAACAGCAAGACACTCTCGCCCTCGATGCAATCAAAGCCGAGATTGGCGTTATTCGGCAGCCGTTGGATCGGATCGCCGTTTAACCAACTGAGCGGAATCGTTTCCAACACCCCGGCGATCAAGTGATCGCGCAGCATGGTGAGCCGCGCAGCGTGTTCAGGCCGGTTTCGCTCGGCCAGGGTCAGCGCTGCAGCAAGGCCGACGATCCCGGCCACATTTTCAGTTCCGGCCCGCCGGCGGCGCTCCTGGCTTCCGCCGTTAATCTGCGGCATAAGTGGGGTCCCGCGGCGTATGTACAACATCCCGACGCCCTTTGGACCATAAAATTTATGCGCCGTGAGGGTCAGGAGATCGACGCCCAATGCTTCAACATCGAGCGGCAACAAACCTGCCGCCTGCACCGCATCGGTATGAAAGATCGCGCCGGCCTCATGGCTGATCGCAGCCAGTTCGGCAATCGGCTGAACCGTGCCGATCTCATTGTTGGCGTACATGATCGAAACCAGGGCCGTGTCGGAGCGCAGGGCAGCCCGCAGATCATCAGGCGCCACCAGCCCCCGCGTATCTACCGGCAACACGGTGAGATCAAAACCGAAATCGGCCAGATACTCGCAGGCGTGCAACACAGCGTGATGCTCGATGGAACTGGTGATAATATGCCGCCGGCCGTTGCGGCGCCGACACGCCAGGGCCACGCCCTTGATCGCCAGATTATCGCTTTCGCTGCCGCCGCCGGTGAAGACAATCTCTTTGGGGGCGCAACCAAGTACCAGCGCTACTTGTTCGCGCGCGTCGTCGAGGGCGTGAAGGGCATAGCGACCGAAGCTGTGGATACTTGAAGAATTGCCGTACTGTTCCGTCAGATAGGGCATCATGGCGGCAAGCACCTGCTGATCAAGCGGGGTTGTCGCTGCGTGATCCAGATAAATGACGCGCTCTGTCATGCACTACTCCTCGGTCGCGGCGAGCCGGCGCCCGCCCGTTGATCAGTATACCACAGCGATCTTTGCTCTTCTAAGAACATACGTTCGAAAAACCCTTGACACCATCATGACTCATCGCCTGCCGGTTCATTTGACGATCCGTGAGTCGATTATCCCATGCTGATGAGGGATTCATGTGGGTAAGTGTGGGATATTGTGGGATATTCGCGCAAAAAAAGTGTAAACCGCTATGCACATGGTATCGGGAAACGGGTATAATAGGCCTTGCAACTTCTCCGGCTGGAATACGTATCATAAGCACAATGCACTAATCACCGGTCTATGTACGCCGGTCGGGTGAACTTTTGCCCTAGAGTGGAACCAAGAAGGAGGCCCCCAATGTCCATGACTCAGCAGGTCTCGATTCCGGAGATGGTACGGCAAAGCCAGGAGATCATCAGCAACCCGAGCGTCAGCACCTTTGAACGTTACGAGCGCCATGGCAATATGACGAGCGCCGCGATCTATATCGCAATTGCCGCCGCGATCTCGGGCGTGATCGGGCTGACCGGCGGGCTTGGCGGTTTTCTGAGCGCGATCATCGGTACCCTGATCGGGTTCTTTGTCTTCACCGGACTGGTTTACTACCTCGGCAAGCAGATCGCCGGCGGCACCGGCTCCTGGGACGAGGTGGCTTACACCTTTGCCCTGTTTTCGGCGCCGTTGTATGTGATCGGTGCGTTGCTGGGCTTGATCGTCTGGGTGTTCGGCTTTATTCCGTTGTTGAATGTTCTGGTGGCTCTCGCCGCCCTGGTTGTTGGTTTGATCATCCTGCTCGCGCAGGCGTATTTCGCATACCTTGCCGTGCAGTCGAGCATGAACATCCATGATCAGAGCAAAGCGATCATCACACTGGTGCTTTCGGTGATCGGGAGTTTCATTGTGCAGGCGGTTATCGGCGCGATTCTGTAGTTCTCAGCCTGTCAGCACAAGGGGCGGTTGTCGATAGTATCGACAACCGCCCCTTTTTGAATATGGTATCCTTGCCCTGGCACCTGTCACTGTTGTACCGAGGATTCCATGATCCGCATTCTGCATCTGGCCGATCTCCATATTGGCGTTGAGAATTACGGCAAGATCGACCCGTCCAGCGGCTTGCATACCCGCCTCAAAGATTATCTGGAACGGCTCGACGAGGCGATCGCCGTCGGTCTGGCCGCCGAGATCGACCTGGTTTTGATCGCCGGCGATATCTACAAGAATCGTAGCCCCAATCCCACCCATCAACGCGAGTTCGCCCGCCGCCTGGCTCAGTTGCGCTCGGCCGGCGTACCGGTGTTTTTGCTTACCGGCAACCACGATATCTCGCCGGCCCTTGGCCGTGCCCATTCGGTCGAGATCTTCGATGCGCTCGATGTCGAAGGTGTAACGGTGGCCGACCGGCCGCGCGTCCATACGATTCGTACAAAATCCGGTCTGTTGCAGATCGTTGCCGTGCCCTGGATCACCCGCCAGACCCTGATGACCCGCGAGGAGTTACGTGGCGCATCGATCACGGAGATCGATTATGAGTTGCGCCGCCGCCTGGAGCGCTTCATCGTCGATTCGGCCGCCAAACTTGATCGCGAGATTCCCGCGTTGCTCGCCTTTCATGGCAGTGTTGACGGCGCACAAATGGGTTCCGAACGGGCGATCACGCTGGGCCAGGATCTGGTGTTGCCGCGTTCGGTGTTGGCTCAGCCCGGCATCGGCTATGTGGCGCTTGGCCATATTCACAAACACCAGGTGCTCGGCGAGAATCCGCCGCTGGTTTATCCCGGCAGCATCGAACGGGTTGATTTCGGCGAGAAGGATGAGCCGAAAGGCTGCGTGATCGTCGAGATCGCGCCCTGCACACCGGCTCGTTGGCGCTTTGTGCCGTTGCAGGCCCGGCCCTTTATCAGCATCGAACATGATCTTCGCGGCAGCAGCGATCCGCTCGGCACCATACGCACCCTGATCAGTCGCCAGAATCTCGCCCAGGCTGTGGTGCGGGTCGAACTCCAGGCGCGCGTGAGCAGGCCGCCGCACTTCATGAACAGCAGATCCGGCACATGCTCGAAGCCGCCGGTGCCGAAGTTGTCGCCGGCATCACAATTCAGGTCGAGCGTAGCGCCCGCCGTCGCCTCACCGACGCCAATACCCTCGACGGTATCACACCTCGCCGCGCCCTGGAATTGTATCTTCAGCAGAAGCAACCGCCGCTTGCCCCCGCCCGTATCAAGGAATTGCTCGCCGCCTTCGATGAGTTGCAGGCCGAAGTGTAGTTGTGCCGGTGGCGTGGCAGCGTAATTTCTTCACCCTTTGGCGGTGGCGGCGTCGGATTTGACAGCCGGCGGGAGATGGCGTATACTCCCGCCTGTTGCGAACGATGTCCGGTCTCACGCTGCGGGAGGTAGATCCCGCAACTGAACCAAGCCCAGCGACCAATCCCATGTCCGTTGCGCTGACGAGTTCCTCCTCACCGGGAGGCTCGTTTTTTGTTCGCACACCGTTCGCCGCTTGCACCTTTCCAATCGAGGATGGTTGAGTCGTTTCGTGCGCGCCTGTTGTGCTTCCGGCGGCACTGTGGTGCCGGCCGCGAAGTCATACACGCAGAGTTTGATCCTGGCTCAGGACGAACGCTGGCGGCGTGCCTAATGCATGCAAGTCGGACGCAGCGTGCTTGCACGGCTGCGTGGCGCACGGCTGAGGAACACGTGGGTAATCAACCCCGGTGTGGGGGATACCCCGGAGAAATCCGGGACAATCCCGCATACGCTCTGTGGAGGAAAGCCTTCGGGCGCACTGGGACGAGCCTGCGGCCCATCAGGTGGTTGGGGGGGTAACGGCCTCCCAAGCCGATGACGGGTTCCTGGTCTGAGAGGACGACCAGGCAGACTGGGACTGAGACACGGCCCAGACTCCTACGGGAGGCAGCAGCAAGGAATTTTCCCCAATGGGCGCCAGCCTGAGGGAGCAACGCCGCGT
>JAAUQO010000287.1 GCA_012032775.1 Oscillochloris sp.
CAATTAATCTGCGTCACCCAGCCGGCCAAATTTGACAGCGCCCCGCCATCCTGAACCATTACCCAATCGCCGATCACAAAGGGTCGCTCGATATTCAATGTCAACCCGGTGAATAGATCCAGAATGATGTTGCGCAGCGCCAAGCCCAGCACAATGCCAATCACGCCCGAGGTCGCCCTACATTCGGTGTATAGCCAGGTAAACGGGCTGCGTATACACGCGCGGATCGCCGAGGTTGCGCCGGCCGGCTCGGCGCGGTTGCCGATTGTGCTGGTGCATGGCCTGGCCGTTTCGAGCCGCTACCTTGCGCCGACGGGGCGGCAAATTGGCTTGAAGCGTTGGGTTTATGCGCCGGATCTGCCCGGGTTCGGCGCAAGCGATAGGCCCAACCGGGTACTCGATATCCCGGCACTTGCGGCGGCGCTGCTGGATTGGATGGATGCTCGCGGCCTTGAAACAGCGGTGATGCTGGGCAATTCGCTCGGTTGCCAGATTATTGTCGATGTGGGATTCCGCTCCCCGCAACGGCTCGCCGCCGCCATTCTTGTTGGTCCAACGCCCGACCCGGCGGCGCGCTCGGTGCTCGCCCATGCCTGGCGCTTGGCCCGTGATGTGCCGCGCGAATCACTCTCCTCGATCCTCACCCAAGGCAGCGATTATCTGCGCGCCGGTTTTCGCCGTACGCTCGCAACCATGCGCTACGCACTCGCCGACCCGTTCGAGCATAAGTTGCCGCTGGTGGCGGCGCCGACGCTTGTGGTGCGCGGCGAACACGATCCAATTGCGCCGCAACGCTGGTGTGCGCAGGTGGCCGATCGCTTGCCCCACGGCGAACTCCTGATGATTCCCGCTGCGCCCCATGCGCTCAACCATGTGCGCCCCGTCCCCTTAGCCCGCGCGACGCTCGATTTCCTGGCCCGGAACGGCATATGAGTGCCGGGTGCAGCGCGCTTTTATGTATGCAAAAAGGCCAACACAGCGCGATTAAAGGCCGCCGGACGTTCCCACATCGGGTTGTGGCCGGCGCCGGCGATAATGGCCAACTGAGCATCGGGGATGGCGGCTTGAATCCGCCGGCCTAGCTCCAGCGGCAGCAAGCGATCGTGCTGCCCCCAGACCACCAGTGTCGGCGCCTGGATTGCGCCCAGGCGTAACGAGATATCGGCGTTGAGGATTTGCCGGATCGCGCTGATCATTGTGCGCGGCCCGGCCCGCAGACTATCGACCAGCAGCACCGGCAGGAAGTTGACCCTGGTGTAGCGCAACGCGCCCCGCCAGGCCCCAGACATGCCGCACATAGCGCCGGCCAAGCGGCATTGCTGCGGCGTTCACCAGTACCAGGCGTGTGATCAATTCCGGCGTCGAAGCCGCCAGATCCGCCGCAACCAGTCCGCCCATTGAATGACCGGCCAGCACGGCGGGTTCACCGACAATCTGTTGCATCCAGGCGCCCAGAATGGCCGGCGCCTCATTCAGCACGAACCGCGTGCCGCCCTTGCTGCCGCCGAAGCCGATCAGATCGACCGTGTAGACCCGGAAATGGTGCGCAAGCACCGGTACATTATGCCGCCACCAGCGGCTCGATCCGGCCAGACCGTGGATCAACACCAGCGACGGCCCCGTTCCGGTTGTCTGGTAGGCCACGGTTGCAGCGCCGATCTGTGCCACATGTTGGGCAAGCGGCGGGTGAGTTCGTTGTTCGGGTTTGCTGAACACATCCATATGTTATGCTGGGTACCAGCTTTATTCCGCCGATTTGCCGCAACGCCGCGCCAATCTCCTCTGGCGTCGATCCGACCACAGGAAAGGAAGTCTTTTGCAGGGAAACATACCCCGTCTGGCTCGCCTCCTCGCTTTGCCGGGACGCCGCGTAGGCGCCTACCTGCTCGATATTCTTGTGCTGTTTGCCGTGCTCGCACCGACCGGTCAAGTCATCCTGCGACTATTTGGCATCGCGCCGCCACGCACCGGGCCGGAACTGGCATCGGTCATTCTCTGGAATTTTTCGCTTCCGGCATGGTTGTACTTCATTCTCAGCGATCGATCATCGGCAGGCATGAGCCCCGGCAAGCGCCTGCTTAATATTCAGGTGCGCAACCACGACGGCGGACGAGTTTCGGCCGGGCAGGCCGTGGTGCGTACAAGTATCAAGTTGCTGCCCTGGGAGCTGGTTCATATTTTCGCCTTTGCGATCGCCGGTGATTTTAGCCGCTTTCGCCCCATTCAGACGTTCGGAGTCACTCTGGCCAACCTGCTGATCATCGTCTACCTGGGCGTCACCATCGCCACTCGTGGCCGGCGCAGCGTCCACGACTATCCGGCTAAAACGCTGGTCGCCCCACGAGAGCCTTGAGCCAAAAGGCAACCGGTTTTATGGTTGGCCGAGCAGGCGTTGGAGCCGGCCGTCGGCGAGTGCCTCGGGCAGGCCCGGCTCGACATGATCCTCGTAGGCGCCGGGGTTGGCTCGCAACACGTCAAGTACGCCATGCACCAGCCGCAGCGCCGCCGCCTGCACATCCTCGATCGTTGTCGCACGACCGCTGAGGCCCAGACAGAGCAGCATGTCGTCGTGATACCCCGGCGGCGCCGGGGCTAACGCAAGTGCGATCTGCAATGCGTTGCGGCGACTGGTTGCGATCGGCGCGGTTGTGAAGAGCGCCAGGAGCGACGGACAGCGCGTTGCGACATCCTGTGCTGCAAGGCGCAGGCCAAGTTCATCGCCCAGAAGTGCGGCATTGCGCACCTTGGCCGCACTCTCGATCAGATCTTGCAGTTGCGCCGCCGCCGGAAAGATCAGGCTGAGCTGATCCCGCAAGCGCGCCTCGGCCTCGGGCGTGGCCCAGAGCAGGCGCGCATCCTGACGTACCGCCAGGTAGAAGGCCCAGGCAGCGGACTCTTCCGGCTCGGCGAATTGTTCCAGCCACTCGTCAAGCGCGATTGTCTCGATCGTGGCATGGAGCAAGCGCCCGTCGGGCAACTCTGCGAATGCACTGCGATAAGTTACGTCCGGCTCGCCGGCGATCAACACATCCAGATCGAGGTCGCTGTGGGCCATGGCTTCGTCGCGGGCATAACTACCGTGGCACAAAATCGCGACGGCGCGCGGCTCCTCGCGGCGTAGCCGTTCCACCCAATGCAGCAGTAATTGCTCGTGCTCGCTCATAAGCGCCTTGTAAATGCAGCCTGTGCGCGGTGTGTCCGATGAAGATCCGGGATTTTCGTCTGCGCTGCGGCCCACGCGAAATGACAGGCACAATTGCGTTTCGCATGATGCATGTTGCCTTGATCCTAGAATGTCCGTAACCGCTCGTAGAGCCGTTGCTGCCGTATGATCGCGGCCTGGTAGATCGCGTGGTGTTCGTGGTTGGGATGGTACACGGCGCCTTCAGGTTCAGCGGCTGCGGCGAGATCCGGCAGCAGACCAAGTGAGCGCAAGGCCAGCAGGGCTGTGCCGCGACTGGTAGCCTCGGCTTCGGATGCGGCGATCAGCGGCCGGCCGAGCACGTCGGCGAAGATCTGCATCCAGGCCGGCGAATTGAGTAAGCCGCTACCGCTGGCGATCAAGCGTTGCGCCGCGTCGTTCGGCAGGTTGAGCCGTTGCTGAATGATCGCGAAGCGATACGCCACCGCCTCCAGGCTTGCGCGCATGATCGCGATCGGCGTGCCGGCTAAAGTCAGGCCATGCACGGTCAGCGGGATGTTGCCGGCCCAATCGGGGCTACGTTCGCCGGCCAGAAACGGCAGCACCGTCAGCCCGTGGCTATCGGGCGGGAATGCGGCCAGGGCCGCTTCGACCGCCGCCGGATCGGCGAGGCGCAATATGTGGAAGAGCCATGCATATACATTGCCGCCTTCGCTGGTGGCGCCACCAAGCAGGGCGAGCCGGCGATCGACCCGATAACACCAGAGGCCGGCCGGCACTTCGGCGACTTCCGGCAGCACCACCCGCATCGCGCCGCTGGTACCCAGGGTCAAGGCGATCCGCTGCGGGCCGATACAACCACTGCCGAGATTGGCCGCAGCGCCGTCGCCGACAGCCGGGAACCATGGCACATTGCGTAGCGCCGGCCAGCGTGCGGCAAACGGCGCCCGTAAGCCGCGCAACGGCGCATCGACATCGACCAGCGGCGCCAGTTGCTCAGGCTGTACGCCAAGGTGTTCGAGCAGCGGCGCATCCCACACCAGCCGGCGCCGGTCGAGTAAACCGCTCCAGGAGGCAACCGAGTAACTGACTCGGCAGATCCCGAAGAGTTGCAACTCCAGATACTCGCCAAGGGTGAGCCAGCGCGCAGCCATGCGCCGGATAGCCGGTTGGGTGCGTTGCAACCAGGTCAGGCGAGCCGGCCAGTAGCTGGTACGCAACAGACAGCCGGTGCGATCATGCACCTCGCGTTCGGCGAGGTGGTGTTGCAGCGCCGCAGCATCGGCGCTATTGCGCGTGTCGGCGTAGGTAATCAGTGGCGTCAACGGCTGATCGGCGGCATCGAGTGCGAGGAACGTCGAGGCCATGGTGTCAACCGCCACCGCCGCGATCCGCTCGGCCAGAGAGCCGGCCTGCGCCAATAGCGCATCGATACAGCGGAAAACCCGTTCCAACGCGGCGGCGGGATCATCCTCGGCGGCGCCGTCGGTTGTCGGCGTGAGTGTGTAGCGCTCCTGCGCACTGATTCCCGGCACGCCATGCCCGCGCTGATCGTAGAGCATGGCGCGCACCGACGACGAGCCGAGATCGAGGGTCAGAACGAGTCGATCGGTTTCAGGAGCGGCATGATTCATGAGTGAGACTTTCCGATCCGATACAACAACTCGCCGGCCCGTTCAACCAGCAGCAGGCCCTCGTCCTCGCGATCGCGCCATGCTTCCGGGTCGATTGTGCGATAGTCGCGATAGCCCAGATTGATCCGCCGGCAACGCTGTTCGGGAATAGCTGTCGCCAGCGTCACCTGAATGCGTGGCCACTCGCTGCCTGTGGCGGCGTCGTAGCTGCCGTGGCCTTTGACATGGGTGCTATGGGCGAGAATGCCGCCCGGCACCGCCTGGAAACGTTCCCATTGCCTGGTGAAATAATCGCGCACATGGTAGCCGACCTGATCGATCAGTGCGCCGTGGGTATAGGAGACCTCGCTGAGATGCGGCGCGTAGATGATCACCTCGCCGCCGTCGGCCACCACCGGCTCGGTTTTGTACATCGCCTTGGCCGCCGTCCACAAATCCTCGTAGATCGGCAAGGCCATCGCGAGCACCTGGCGCATCGGTTGGGGCCGGGTGACGATATTCAAACTCGCCGACAGATCGGCGGCCACGCTCCAGGTTGCGGCGTGCGGGCCGGCATAAAAGCCGTGCAGATTGTGGCCTTTCAGCACCAGCGCCAGCAACAACACCGGCCGGTCGATATGCTCGGCGGCGCGGTGGATCACCCGACGCACCGGCGTATCCTTCACACCGATCGTGTCCATGCTTGTCACCAGTGCGCCCAGCCAATGGGTAAAGTTGATAATCTCCGCGCCGGCGATACCGGGGAAGAAATACTTGGCCCCGCCGGAGAATCCGGCCACCTCGTGCGGAAAGACCGGCCCGCAGATAACCAGATGATCGTAGTCGAAGATCAGTTTATTGAGCGTAATCGGCACCTCGGCCGCCAGTAACCCGCCGGTGAGTTGTTCGGTTTCGCCGGCCGGGATCGTCCCGATCGTCGCGAATGTCTCCGGCAGATCCCAGCGATGGTTCAGCACGCTTGTGTGGGGATAGCGGGACAAACGCTCGGCTTCGGGCATGCCAAGCAGGCGGTCGATCGCCTCGGCGCGCATCGGTTTGTGTGTACCCAACGCGATCAGGTAATCGAGCCGGGCGACGTGTGGGCCGAGTTGGGTTTGCAGGAGTTGGAACAGCAGCGCGATCGGCGCAGTGCGTGTACCGTCGGGAATAATCACCAGCACCCGCTTGCCGTCCAGCGCCGATGCAGCCAATGCCTGCCCAAGAATCCCCGCGACCTCGGCGTCGCTCAGGGTTGTTGTTGGAAGAACCCTGGCCAAACCGATGTTAAACCTCCGCTAAAGGCATGAAAACCGCCGTCCACCGGCACCACCACGCCATTGACAAAACTCGCGCCCGGCCCACACAGCCAGAGCAAGGTGCTCAGCAGTTCTGCGGAATTACCGAAGCGCCCGGCCGGTGTGTGATCGATAATCAGTTGGCCGCGCGCCGTTGCTGATCCGTCGGGATTGAGCAGCAGGGCGCGGTTTTGCTCGCCGACAAAGAACCCCGGCGCAATCGCATTCACGCGCAGTCGCCCGCCGAAACTGCGGGCCAACTCAACCGCCAGCCAGCGGGTCGCATTCTCGACGGCGGCCTTGGCAATCCCGTAGCCGGCCACCCGCGTAAGCGCCCGTTGGGCCGCCATCGACGAAATATTGACGATGCAGCCGGAGCCGGCCTGTGCCATCGCCGTGCCGAAGACCTGGCTGGGCAGCAGGGTGCCGTGCAAATTCAGGGCGATCACCGGCTCCATGGCCTCTACCGGCAGATCGAAGAACGAGTGGCCGGGCGCCAGGGTTGCGGCGGGCATGTTACCACCGGCGGCGTTGACCAGGATATCGATTCGGCCCCACTGCTCAAGCAGGATGGCGCGGGCCGCTTCAAGCTGCGTACGGTCGAGCACATCGGCCACCAGCGCCATCGCCGCGCCGCCTGCCGCCTGAAGCGACTGTGCCACAGCGTCGGCCTGTTCGCGGCGGCGGCCAAGCACCGCAACTCGC
>JAAUQO010000288.1 GCA_012032775.1 Oscillochloris sp.
CAGGAACCGAGAACTCAGAACCGAGAACTCAGAACCGAGAACCAGGAACCGAGAACCAGGAACCGAGAACCGAGAACCAGAACCGCTGGAGCAGCACGCAGCACCGACTTCACAACCCGGATAGGATCGCTATACCATTCCACCCTTGTCGAATGAAACAGCACAAGCCGCACAGCCGCGCATCACCCCTCACCCCTCAGGCATCACCTCTCACCCCTCAGGCATCACCCCTCAGGCATCACCTCTCACCCCTCAGGCATCCCCCCTAATGCTGCATGCTCCTGCTCCGTCATTACTCCGTCGCGGATGACGAAGACCCGGTTGGCGTTGCGGGCCAGCGACAGGCGATGCGAGACGATCAGGGCGGTGCGGCCGACCATCAGGCGTTCCAGGCCCGCCATAATCAACTCCTCCGACTCAGGCTCGACGGCACTGGTCGGTTCGTCCAGCAGCAGGATCGGCGCATCCATCAACAGCGCCCGCGCAATCGCGATCCGCTGCTTCTGCCCGCCCGATAAACGCACACCCCGCTCGCCGACAATCGTGTCGTAGCCCCTGGGTAGCCCGACGATGAACGCATGGGCGTTGGCCGCCTGCGCCGCCGCCTCAACTTCGGTCCGATCGGCATCGGGGCGCCCGTAACGCAGATTCTCCAGCACACTCGTATTAAACAGATAGGTCTCCTGCTGCACCTGCGCAATCTGCGCGCGCAACGATTCCAGCTTCAGGTCGCGCAGATCATGGCCGTCGAGCAACACCCGCCCGGCGTCGGGATCATAAATGCGGGCGACCAGGGCAAGCAGGGTTGATTTACCGATCCCCGACGGGCCGAAGATCGCGATTCGTTCGCCCGGCCTGATCTGTAGGTTCAGGTTTTGGAGCACCGGGTGCGCCGGATCGTAGCCGAAATGCACCTGCTCGAAACGCAATTCACCCTTCGCCGCAAGCGCCGGTGGCTGCGCATCAGGCCGATCGGCAATGCTTTGCGGCTGATCAAAAATCTCGAAGATCCGGCGTCCGGCCGCCGCCGCCTGCTGCACCAGATCATTGATCGTCACCAGGTCGTCGATCGGCCCGAAAAAGTAGCGCCCGTAGCCGCGATAAGCCAGCAGACCGCCGAGGGTGAACTGGCCGCGCGCGATAAAGAACACCCCGCCGCCCAGCATCAGCACATTGCCGAAAGTCGAAAGCCAGCGCACAAGCGGGAATGCGCGGTTGCGCATCTGCACCGCTGCAACCTGCTCGACATACAGGTTCTCGCCGAGCGCCGTCACCGCCGCGAGTTCGCGCCGCTCCTGGGCGAAACTCTGGATCACCCGCACGCCGGCGAGATTGTCCGACATGCGCGCCGCTAATTCGCCCAACCGTACGCGCGCCGCCCGATAGACCGGCCGCACGGTGTGGTTGAAGCGCCAGAGGAATAATCCTACCAGCAGCATCGGCAGGATCACAATCAGGCCAAGCAGCGGCTGGAGCACAATAAAGATTGCGGCAACGCCGATCACGCGCAGGAAACTCGCCAACAGCGTATCGGTGCCGTGGGTCAGAATATCGCCGACGCTGTTCACATCGGCGGTCAGCCGGGCCATCAGATCGCCGCTGCGATGCCGCGCATAAAACGACGCCGATTGATTCTGCAGGCGGCGATACAATTCCAGGCGCAGATCGATCGTCAGCCGTTGTCCCGCCCGCTCCAACAGCACGCCGCGTAATGCACTGAAGCCCTGGGCCACGGCATACACCAGCGGCAACGTCGCGATCCAGAGCGCGCAGTACAGCCAGTCACGCTTGGCGAGGCCGACATCGATCACCAGTTTCCAGATCAGCGGCGGGGTGAGTTCAGCGGCGATACTGAGGATCAGGCAGAGCATACCGGCGGCGATGGTGCGCCGGTGCGGGCGGGTGAGACCGTACAAACGCCGCATCAAGTCGGCGTCGGAAGTGGATTCATTGGTTCGCATGCATCCACTGTACCGCAAAATCGCAAGATGCGTTTAGCGCATTGGAACGCGTTGCGGCAATTTCGCATGGTGCCTTTTTGCCCTACCGCGCCGCGCACCACCCGGCCAGAGCAGCATGCCATGCGGCCTCGAACGCGGTGCGATCGGCGATTCCGGCGATCCTCGGCCACTCGGCGCTGCGATACGCGCCGCTACGAAAAGACCGGTAGAGATCGCGCAGCGCCTGCGGATGCTCCACATACATAAAATAGGTCAGAGCCCAGGCGCTGTCATAGTCGAAGCGCCCATAACGATCATAGCCGTCGCGCTGTGTCAGAAGGGTGTTCAGATCCGGCGGGAGCGACAAGGCGCACAGGCGCTCCAGCTTGATCGGTTGCAAGGCCGGGCGCAATCCTCCGGCGCCGTCGGGCACAGCGCCGGCCAGCAACTCGGCCAACCCCTCATCGGCCCAACCCTTCGGCTCGCCATGATAGCCCGGCGTCTTCCATGCGCCGGGAAACAGGCGCGTCGCCGTCAGATGATGGGCCACCTCGTGCTGTACGCTCACTTCCAATCGATGTTCGCTTTGATCGGGGCGGCGGGCCGAGGTGTAGATCGTGGCTTCGGATTCGATGTACACGCCGTCGATCGTGCCGCTGAGGTTGGTGAAGGCAAGCAGATAGTCATGGAAAGACTCCTGCGTTGGGAAGATCAACACCCTGAGCGGGCGCTCCTCGCCCGGCATTGGGCGGTTCAACTCACTCCCGACGATCTGCGCAAACAGGTCGATCGTTTGTTCGACCCGCGCCAACAGTATCCAGAGTTCGACTTCCGGCAGACCGCCGCGCAGCGTGATCACGCCCTGCTCGATCAGATACGGCAAGGCCAGGTTCTCATACTCCTGCCGCAGCCGAGCTACGTGATCCCCGCCGTCGAGCCGATCTTCGGCCCGCGCAATTGCTGCGCGCGCCGCCAGTAAGCCCGGCGGGCGTTCGAGCGAGCCGCTGATCAAGCCGGCACTGCCGCGTGGATCGGGAGCTGCGGGCGGCAACTGCAACGGCGGCTCGGCCAACGCAGCCTGCGCCAACCATGCACGCAATTCGGCCCGCAGTTCCGCTGTCAGCCGCACATCACGCAACCGCGCGATCGCCTCGGCGGCGGCGGCCCGCACCCCCGCCGCATCACTGGCCAGTCCGCTGCGGATAAATGCTTGCTCGTTCGATGTGAGCGGGCTGAGCGGCGGGAAGATCAGGCGCGCCCGGGCGCGGGCCGCACGGTAGCGCAACAATGGATCGGCCGACTCGTCGGCGGCAATTCGCTCCAGATCAGCGGCGCTATGATCGCTCGGGAAAAAAAAGCTGTCGAGCAGCCAGATCGCATCCTGCAGGGCGTATGGGTCGCGTTCGTGCTGAAGCGTTACCCTGAGCGTTTCACGAAAGGCCGCGCCGCGCGCCCGCCGCGTCACCTCGTAGGCTCTGCTGCCGCGCGGGCTGTCAGCTACACGACCAAGCACCCGCAGGGCATTGCGGCGCACCCGCGAATCAGGGCCGGCGGCGACCAGAGCAAGCAGGTGATCGACTTCGACCGGGCCGACGCGGGGCCGCAGGGCCACGGCGATCTGCTCGGTACACCCATAATCGGCGGCGGGTAAGGTGGCCAGCAGGGCTGCGGCATCGGCATGGACAGCCGGCTCGCAGGCGGGGGTGCGGGCGGGGGCAGGTTGCGCGGCGCAGGGGCAAGTTCAAGTGCCGAGCCGCCGAGTAACAGCAGCAACAGCAAGCCGGCGAGCCGTTCCAACGGAAAACTCACGACACCGGCGGCTCCAGCGTACACCGCCCACGACCATAATCAAGCGCAACGCGACCGAAGCGGGCCAGCAGACGATTACCGATATTCGCGCGCCCGGCCCGCCCGAAATCGCCGCCGCTTCCTGCCGGCGCATCGAGTTCGACATTGGTTAGTTCGAAGGGGCCAAATTGCAGCCGGCCGGCAGAGCGTAACACCGTACACTCGCCGACAAAACCGCGGCCGCGGCCCGCCGCCACACCCTCGGCGCCCGGCTGTAAACCGGCCCGCAGCGCAAGGTCGGAACTGAGCGTCAGCCCGCCATTCGAGCCGGTATCGATCGTGAGTGGCGGCAGTGAAAGGCCATTCGCCAGTTGCGCCCCGGCGATCGCCGGAAAATGCTCATAAAACGCCAACGGCACCGTGGCCCCACCGGGTTGCGGCGCGTCAGGCTCAAGATCGGGATGAGTGAGCCGCAGCCGGCGGCGGCGATAATCGATCTGCAGAACCAGCCGGCACAACACATTGTAGCCAAGCACCAGATCGACCGGGAACGGCGCCCGGCTCAGATCGACCGCCAGCACATACAGATCGCGAATCTCAAGCCCGCCCATGCGCAACCAGGGCAACGTCGTTTCGGTATAGGGCACTGCATCACTGGCGGCATCGGAGCCAAGCCCGAACGGCCCCAGCCGCAAGCCGAGCCGGCGGGCCAACGCCAGATCGATCGCCGAAGGATCGGTGCCGGTATCGATCAGCACCCGCAACGGCCGCCCACCCGGCCCGGCGGCAGTGCAACGCAGCACCTCCGGCGCAAACAACAGCGGCAGTTCGGCGGAACCCTGCGACGCAAACAGCAATTTGGTGCAATCATCAAGCATAGGCGAACAGATTGGTACCGGGTAAATTCTCTGCGATTTTGGGTCATCATACCACAGCATGGCACGAAAAAACGGTGTATACTAATGCACATTCAGAACACAGAATGCAGAAACTTCTTTATGCGTTCCAATGCGACAAATCCATCTCGCCACCCAAACACGGTTGTGTGAAGCAGAACCGTTTCTCCTTCTCTCCGCCTCCCCATACCACATACCCCAGGGCTTTTCCACTCTCCTAATGTCGGTAATACAAGGGTGTTACCATAGCGCCTATGATTGCCCGGTATGAACAGGAGCCACGCGATGATCGATGAATCGTTGATGGTGGAGCAGATCGGTACGCCGGACAAAGCCGGCGACACACGCGAAGGTCAGAAAATCGAACTGATTGTGATCGCTGATACGGAAGCGGCGGGATTCAGTGTCGCTGCACGGATCGCCGAGGGGCACGATCTCGACGACACGGTGCCGAACTATTGGATCGACAGCGACGGCTCGACCCGTCAGTTTGTCGCCGATGATCGGGCCGGCAACGGCCTGGAGATCGCAATTTACCAGAAGCGCCGGCGCAATATCGACCGAATTGCGATCAGTGTTTTGCTCGAACGCCGCGAAGGTTTCGATTATAGCGATGCTCAGATTCGCGCCCTGCATGGTCTGCTCGATCAGGTTATGAATCGCCACGGCCTCGCAGATTCGGCCCTGGCGACGGTTATGCCCGACGACGAAGATCGCAAGCGCGTTTATCCGTATCTGCCGCCGCCGCCGCCGCTGCCCGAAGATATGACCGGCGATCTGCTCGGCGCCGGCGTCAGCCCCGAACAGGAGCTTTGGGCGGGGCTCTGGAGCGAGACGTATCTGCCGCGTACGGGCGCCGGGGCCAATCTCGGCCAGGCCTTTCCGCGCTATTCCGCCAAGCTGAAGCTCGGCGCGCCGATCGGCCCGAACGACAAGACCACCACCGTGGTGTTCGAGAACGGCACCTACAGTGTGCAGCCGTTCGCAACCGACCTGATCTTTTACCAGGGCACCGATTATAGCGGCGTTCGCAGTTTGAACGATCTCTACGACGACGACGCAGCCGAGATCCCGGCGACAGGGTTGGCCCGCGCGTTGTTGGAGAAAAGCTACGCCGTCGCAATCGCGAAGTCCGAGCAGATCCTGGGCGCACCATTCAAAACCAACAAAACGCTCCAGGCAGGCTGGCGTTTCCACCTTGTGGCGAAGAATGGCCGGCTCGGCCCGGCGATCAGCGCCAACTACATCTTCAAAGCCTCGCAAGACTACGCCTTCCAGGTGTTCGGCGCCGACACCCTCTACACACCGATGTCGGATCAGGCCGGGGTGCAGTATCTCAATCGCACCGAGCCGTCACACCCCGACTTTAATGCGCTGTGGGCCGAAACCTACAAATACGCCAAGGCGCCCTTCGACCCGAACTCCGACTTTCATAAGAAGGCTGTCGAGTTGCGGATCGGTATTCCCTTGAGCGCTGTTTATAGCAAAGCGCTTGGCGGCAGCAACTACCAGATCCAGGTCTGGTCGCTCGATACGCTGTACAAGGGGCCTGACGGCCAGATCAAGCGCATGACCGATCTGCCGCAGACGACCGAAGTTGCAACCTGGTCGCCGACGGCGCCGAAGCCGGTTCCGACCCATGAAACGTCCGAGATGGGCTTCTGAACCACGCCCGGCCAACCAACCACCACGCCCGGCCAGACCGTCGGCGAAGCGCGTTTCACTGGTAGCAGTGAAACAAAACATGCAACCCCCGCCAAACCGCCGGAAAACTGCACTTCACGTTTCACTGCTTCCCCGGCAGACAGGCCCAAGCTGATCGATGAATTGAAGGACATCGCCATACCGTCGCATCTATTGGACCTACCGCTGGCCGACGAACTGAAAGATAAAATCAAGCTGGCACAGAAATGGGACAGTCACAATCCGCCCGTCGTGCCCAGTTGCGTCGAACGGCTTGAAAGGGAAATCGAACTTGCCCGCAGAACGGGTGAGCCGACGCATTTGCATCCCGGCCCCTGCTGGCGTACCTGGTGCAACTGGTGGAAACCCACCCGCATGAGTTTGTTGAAGCGATGTCACTGG
>JAAUQO010000289.1 GCA_012032775.1 Oscillochloris sp.
GACGGACGGCTCTGGCCACACCGGTGTTCGGAATGCCGGTTGAGGATGGGCCGATTGTTTGGTACAGCACCTTGGCGCCGGTAGCGTTGGCCAGTTCAGCGCGCCGTTCGGGCATCCGGCCCTGCGCGCCCTTGTTGATCCGGCCGCTTTTTGGGCCGATCTGCTCCACACCGGCCCCACATTGCCGAATGGTTTTGCGCCCGATGGCATGAACCCGGACGGCTTTCTGGAATCGAATCTGGCTTCGGCATTAACCGGTTTGCCGGCGTTGGAATTTCCCTCGCTGACACTGCTTGGTCTGTTGTTATGTGTCTATATCCTGATTGTCGGGCCGGGTATGTATCTGCTGTTGCGCCGGCTCGATCAGCAGATGTTCGGCTGGATCGCGGTGCCCCTGGTGACACTGTTGTTCGCCGGCCTGGCCTATGGGATCGGCCATGCCCAGCGCGGCGGCGATGTGTTACTCAATCAGATCACGCTGATCGAAGGCTTGTCCGGTAGCCCCGATCAGGCGCGTATTCGCACCTTCGCCGGCCTGTTTTCGCCCACCCGCGCCGAGTATACGCTTTCCGGATCTGCGGCGCTGGTGCGCCCGATCTCGTTGCAAGGCCCCTGGACGCCGGCGGGGCAGGGCGGTGGTTTGTTTGTGCAAGAGGCGCCCTTCGGCCCGCGCGTGGAGGATATTGTGGTTGAGCAGTGGTCGATGAGTGCCGTTGCCGCCGATACGATCGGGCAAAATCCCGGCCTGGCCGCTCAGATCCGAATCGATAGCGATGCGGTGCGCGCCGAAGTTGAAAATCGCGGCGATCAGCCGGTTCGTGATGTAGCAGTGGTGCAGGGTGAACTTGTGGCCCGCCTGGGTGATCTGGCGCCCGCGATCGCACGGAAGTAACATTAAGCCGGCCGGCCCATGCCGGTGGGCCGATGGGCGGGATGCCGCTCAGTTACCTGATCTATGGCGCTGAGATGGATGATTTCGGCCGGCGTGGTTTGCCGCAACCCGCCGAGATGCAGTTGCGGGTGCGCCTGCTCGATGCCCTTTTCTCGTATGGCCCGGCGCCGCGCGACGGCCAACCTCTGCTGATCGGCTGGAGCACGCAATCGCCGTTGGAGTTGCGTCCGCCGGATCTGAAGGCCGAAGTGCAGCAACAGGTGTTGATGGTGTCACGGCCGCAGATTACGGCCGCGACCGATCTGGTGACGCTGAATGCAGGCTGGATGGCCATCCGTTTTGAGGGCAGCCAGGTGAATTTGTGCTATGGCAACCAGGGCGCCGGGGTCAGTCTGGCTCCCGATCCGATTATCGCCGAGATGAGCCTGCCGCGCGATCTGGCCGGCTTGCAGCCAACCAGCCTCACATTGTTGACAAGCAGCGACGGCCCTTGGATGGAGGGTACCGCAGTCGAGGTGTATGATTGGCGTGATCATGCCTGGATCGCGCAACCAGCCGCAGGCCAACCGCTTGAACTTGCTGAGCCGGGACGGTATTTGAGCGGCGATGGTCGTATGCGAATCCGGCTGACCAGTGCGCATGCGCAGATGGGCTTCGGCTGCGTGTATTTTGATGCCACAGTGAAAGGGACGCTGCAATGACGGCGGCGATTGAGACGATCAACCTGACCCGGCGCTACGGCCGTATGGTGGCGCTGGAGCAATTGAGCCTGACGGTGGCACAGGGGAGTATTTACGGCTTTATCGGGCCGAACGGCGCCGGAAAAACCACCACATTGCGCTTGTTGGCCGGATTGCTTGAACCAAGCGGCGGCGAGATCCATCTGATGGGCAAACGCTTGCGTCCGGGCGGCGCGCAGCAGATGGTCGGTTATATGCCGGATTTCTTTGGTGTTTACGACGATCTGCGGGTCTGGGAATACCTGGACTTTTTCGCCCGCTGTTACGGATTGGATGGGGCGACTCGCAAACGCACCGTCGATGAATTGCTCGATCTGGTCGATCTTACGCCGAAGCGCAATGCCTTTGTGCAGCATCTTTCACGGGGCATGCAGCAGCGTTTATGCCTGGCGCATGCACTGGTGCATAATCCGCCGGTGTTACTGTTGGACGAGCCGGCGAGCGGGCTTGATCCACGGGCGCGGGTGGAGTTGCGTGAGTTGTTGCGTACATTGCGCGAGATGGGCAAAACTGTGCTGCTGAGTTCGCACATTCTGAGCGAACTGGCTGAAGTGTGTACCGAGATCGGGATTATCGAGAGCGGGCGCATGATCGCGAGTGGCCCGGTTGAGCAGGTGCGAGCGCAATTGCAGAGTGGATCACGGCTACGGGTGAAGTTCTTGCGCGATCTTGAACGGGCCGGGGAGTTGTTGCAGCCGTTGGTAGGGCCGGGCGAGGAAGGTTTGTTGCCGCGCTTGAACGCGATCCAGGCCGATCCGCTTGATGATCGGGCGTTGATTCTGGAATTGCAAACGATCGACGAAGAGGCCCAGGCGCGACTGTTGGCGCATCTACTGGCCGCAGGGTTGGTGGTGAGTGAGTTCCGCATGCAGTCGGAGAACCTGGAAGAGCTTTTCCTGCGCCTGACGGCGGTTTAAGGATAGATGATAGGGGATTCGGGATGCGTTGAGCGCCTCACGTCCTGGGCCTGTATCTCTGTCGATGGAGGGGTGTGTGCAACTACCACGACGTTTGTCGTTTCAGATAAACCCGATCATCATTCGCGAGGTACGTACGCGCATGCGCGGCGCACGGCCATATGTCATTCTGACGGCATTTCTGATGCTGCTGATGCTGGCCGGCCTGGGGATCTATCAGTTGATGTTGCAGCAGGCGCGCTTTGGCGCCGTATTGCTGAGCGCACAGGTTGGTCAGGCGCTTTTCAAGGGTCTGGCGTTTTTTGAACTGTTTCTGATTGTGGTGCTGGCTCCGGCACTTACAAGTAGTGCGATCAGTGGTGAGCGCGAGCGCCTGACCTACGACATGTTGCTGGCGACGCCATTACGTCCGGGGCAATTATTGTGGGGGAAACTGATCGCGGCGTTAAGCTACTTGTTGCTTTTGATCTTCGCAGCGGTGCCGATCTTCAGTGTCGTGCTGGTGTTCGGCGGGATCGACCCGCAATCGCTGTTGAAGACGATGGCGTTGTTACTCGCGACCACGATCACATTTGGCGCGATCGGCTTGTTTTGTTCAGCGTTGCTACGCCAGAGTTCACGGGCGACGATTGTGAGCTATGTGCTGGTGCTCGTCGTGATCGGCGTCCCGACCTTGATTGCGTCGGTATGGGGGCAATTCAGCACGCCGCAGGGCCAGAATCCACCACCGTGGTTGATCTACCTCAACCCATTCAGCGCCCTGATCTCAATTACCACCATTTCGCCGCCGACCGATGGTGGCGCGATGCCGTTTTTCGGCTATGGCGATCCGCTGAGTGCATTGCCGTTTTTCAACCAACTCACGCCGGGTGTGATCTGGTACGGGCCGATGGGGGCGGAAGTTTTGCCGATCTACCGCGGCACACTGGTGGGGTATGGATTGTTGGTCACGGTGTTGATCTGGATAAGTTCGCACCTGGCATTACCGGCACGGCGTTGGCGCCCGCGCTGGAGTGATGTGGCATTTGGGTTGGCGCTGGTATTGTTGTTGGCGGCGGCCTGGTACAGCCGCAGCTGGTGGTATGTGGAGATCCCGGCGCAACTCCAGCCGCCGTTTATGGTGGAGCCGGCCAAGGGCTAAGCGCGATCCACGGGCCGGTCGATACATCGACCGGCCCGTACTGATCAAGCCTAGAACATGGCCCGCAGGACGCCGACAACGCGGCCCTGAATGCGCACATTATCCGAGGTGGTGTAAATCGGATCCATCGTGGAGTTAGCCGGCTGCAGCCGCACCTGACTCCCCTCAAGGTAAAATTTCTTCAACGTAACCGCGTTATCGCTCAGCAAGCGCGCCGCCACCATCTGACCGTTCTCCGCCGTCTCTTGATAGCGCAGCAACACAATATCGCCGTCGTCGATCAGGGCGTCGATCATGGATTGGCCGCGCACCCGCAGCGCGTACACATTGCGCAACTTCTCGGCCGGGAATGTCTCGATCGGAATCTCGACCTTCTCGGCATCATTGCTGTTCACATCTTCCGGATCCGGTAGCGGCGAGCCGGCGGTGATGGTGCCGAGCAGCGGCACCTGGAACACCGAAGGGCTCACGCCGGGCAAGCTGATCCCGCGCGAAATCTTGTCGTCGCGGATGATCTTGCCCTTTTCCTCCAGGGCTCGTAAGTTATAGGCGACGACCGATGTCGAGGAGATCGCAAGATCGTTTTGGATATCGCGAATCGCCGGAGAATAGCCATGTTTGAAGATAAAGTCCTGAATGTAATTCAGGATCTTCTCCTGTCGGTCGGAGAGTCCATTGCCGCGCATGTCCCGATCCTTTCCTAAGGCCGCAGCCCACAGGGACAGCGGCATACGCCTAGAACTGATGTAGCACTGATTATATCAAGCAAACACTTGTGCTGTCAAGGGTTTGTTCGCGGCTTTTGCCGCTGTTATGCGGTTGGCGTGCTATAATCGCCCTATGGAATGCTTGATTGGGATCGATCTTGGCGGCACCCAACTGCGTGCGGCGCTGCTGACGCGCAGCGGCGCGATCCTGGCCCAGGCCCGCTGTGCTTCTCTGGTTGCCGAGGGTCCGGCGGCGGTGGTTGCGCGGATCGGCACACTGGTTGCCCAGGTGTTGGATGCGCTGCCTGTGGGGGCCGGCGTAGCTGCAATCGGTCTTGGCGCGCCGGGGCCACTCGATCCGCAGGCCGGGGTGATCATCGGCGCCCCCAATATGCCCGGCTGGAATGATGTTCCATTGCGGCAGATGGTGGCGGCGGCTACCGGTATGCGGGTGGTATTGGGCAATGATGCCGACGCTGCTGCATTGGGCGAATGGCGTTTCGGCGCCGGGCGCGGTTATCGGCATCTGGTGTATCTGACGGTGAGCACCGGGATCGGCGGCGGGGTGATCGCCGACGGTAAGCTGTTGCCCGGCCGGCGCGGCGCTGCCGGTGAGTTGGGATTCTTGATCCTTGATGCCGAGGCCGGGATCTGTTGGGAGGATCTGGCTTCCGGTACGGCGCTCGCAAAAGCGGCGGCGGCGGCGATGCCGGCCCATCCCCGGTCGCTGTTGCATCGGTTGGCGACGCCCGAAACCGTCGGCGGGGCCGCTGTGTCGCAGGCGGCGCGGGCCGGCGATCCCCTGGCCTGCGCACTGATGGATCGCGAGGCCCGCCTGCTTGGCGCCGGCTTAGCCTCGATTCTGCATATCTTCAGCCCCGAGATTGTGCTGCTCGGCGGGAGTGTGATGATCAATAACCCCGATCTGTTGCCGCAGGCCGCGGCTGCGGCCTATCGCATGGCTCGCCACGATCTCTACCGCGAGGTGCCGATTGTGCCGGCGGCGCTCGGCGATCAGGCCGGGGTGTTGGGCGCTGCGGCGCTGGTATTGTCGGTTGATGGGATGGCCTGATGCACCTGGTGCTTGTGGCTGCGCAGCGCATGGCTGCGGTCTATGGATCCGGCTACCCGGCGATCGCCGCCGCTCTGGATACGGCGCTCGCCGCCCGGACGGCGAGCGGGATCACGAGCATGCGTTACGATCCCGAAGCCGGTCTGCCGGCGCTCAATATCCCGCCCGTTCCCGCCGAATCCGCCGCCCTCGCCGCGCAGTTGGCTGCGATTGAGGCGGCATTGGCAACCCAGAATGCTATAATAGAAAGCCTGTGGATTATTGGTGGACCGACGCTCGTGCCGTTCGGGAGTTTGCCGAATCCTATGCCCGATAGTGACGGTGTGTTGCTTAGTGATGCGCCGTATGGCCTGGCCGATGCGGCTGCGCCGCTGATGAAATGGCCGGTTGGTCGTACCCCCGATGCCGAACCGCATGCGCCCGGTTTGCTCGCCCGATTGCTTAACCATGTTGCCGCAGTTCATCGGGCCGGACCGCAGGCGCCGGGGGCGGTAACGGCATTGGCCGCAGCGGTGTGGGCCGATGTAACATCGGCATTACTGGCGCAGGCCGGTGTAACAAGTCGGCCGTTGCTTGCGCCGCCGCTGGAGCCGGGTTCCGCAGCGTTCGACGATCTGTTCGCCGGACGGCGGATTGTGTGTAATATCCACGGGGTGCGCCGCGCGGCGGCATGGCTGGGGCAGTTGCAAGCCGGTGCGCCGCTGATCGCGGCCTTGCAGCCGTCGGATCTGGCGGGGCGTGATTTACGTGGTAAAGTAGTGATCAGTCAGGCATGTTACGGCGCACGCCTGAACCGGGTGGAGGCAACTGAGGCCCTGGCGATCGGATTGCTTGCGGCCGGCCTTGATGGCCTTGTGGCCCCGCCGGGATTGGCCTATGGCTCGCTGGAGCCGCCGCCGACGGCATCGGATGTGCTGGTTGCCGCATTGATTACGGCGTTGGCGCAGCCGGGATGCCGGCTTGGAGCAGCAGTTCTGGCCGCCCAGACGGAGTTTTTGCGGGCGGCATTGCTGCGCGGCGGCCCCGATGCCGATGAGATAAAAACATTACTTGGCTTTGTGTTGTATGGCGATCCGGCCCTACCCTGGGTTCACTGAGCCGGGTGCGAGGAGAATATGATGCTGGCGAAACATCGTGCGACAATCGGTCGTTCACGGATGACGGCGCGGGCCGATCGACGGCGCCGCTGCGACCGATACGGCGGCGGCGCGCCTGGCGGCG
>JAAUQO010000290.1 GCA_012032775.1 Oscillochloris sp.
GCGTTGCCGAATCTGGAAACCGAGCGGCCCGGCGCTTACACGCAGGTCAAACTCGACGGCGACAGTAAAACAGTCGTGCCGATGCGCAAGGGCAACAACGGCACACTGGAGATCGACGCAACCCTGTTCGAGATCCACGAGCGCAACGTCGCCACGGCGACCGAATATCGCGCTCGCGTACTCAACTCGCTGATCGGGTTACTCCAGCGCGGACGCTAACGAAGAATGCAGAATTGGGAATGCAGAATGCAGACTCGCCCTTTTGGAACGCAAATTGCGACAGGTATATCGCCGTAGACCGAACGCATGCTGCATGCTGCATTCCGGCAAGGGAGGATATTGTGAACCAGGAAACCGCCATTCCGCCGAAATTGCAGGCGATTATCGATGATTTCCGCGACAGCGACCGTGATGAAAAGCTGGAACTGTTGCTTGATTTCGCCGATCGCATGCCTGATTTGCCGGAACATCTGCGCGGTCATCAGGGTATGGAACAGGTGCATGAATGCATGTCGCCGGTATTTGTCGTCGCTGAAGGCAATAGCGGTAAGGTTCATTTCTATTTCGACGTACCCGCCGAAGCCCCGACCACCCGCGGCTACGCATCATTGCTCGCCGCCGGCATGAACGATCTCAGTGTCAACGCAATCGTGGCGGTGCCGAACGATTTCTTTCTGCACATGGGGCTGCATCAGGTACTCAGCCCGCAACGACTGAACGGCATCAGCGCCATCCTGGCCTATATGAAGCGCCAGGCCCTCAAACTCGCCTAACATGACGAAAGGGCGAAGTATCGTGTCCAGCACGATGCTTCGCCCTTCCAGGTATCGCCTGAGATGCGATTGTATGTTATGCGCAGCGCGCCCTGAGCAAGGCCAACGCCACATTATCCAACACCAGTGCCGGTCGCCCGGCTTCATGCAAGCCCATGCGCCGGATCAGCGCACGACGATAGGTGTGTAATGAGACCGGCGCAAAGGAACTGCGCCGCCGATGGGCATGCCGGCCTTCACCGGGCATACGTGGCGCTTGGTTGGGGAATTGCAACAGGATACCCATACGTCCTCGATCTTTTTGTGGTGCAAGTCACCGTTATGATAGGCCCGCCGACGCATTGCGTCAAGCCATGTGCATAGCGCATTTACTTTGCATTGGTAGTGCGATATGTGGCTTATGCTACAATATTCCTAATCTTTGTGGTGGCGTTGGCGGCTTCGGCGTCAACTCCACCACAAAAAACACCCCTTCCACTCTGTCGAAGGAGATCTTATGCCGCAGATGCTGATCGATGGTCAGTTTGTGTCCGCCGCTGCCGGTGCTACCTTCGCTGTGCATAATCCGGCCACCGAAGAGGTGCTTGATCATGTTCCGCAAGCCGATGCCGACGATGCTCGCCGCGCAATCGCCGCTGCCAATATCGCCTTCAAGGAGTGGCGCCGCACGACCGCCCACGACAAGGCGCATATCCTCCACGAGATCGCCCATAAGATGCGCGCCCACAGCGAGGAACTCGCCACGCTGATGACGATGGAGGGCGGCAAGCCGCTGTTGGAGAATCGCGACGAGATCAGTTGGTGCGCGGCCTGCTTCGACTATTATGCCGAACTCCAACGCAACACCCGTGGCCGGGTTATCCCTTCCGTCGAGCCGTCGCAATTGGCGATGGTGCTCAAAGAGCCTTATGGCGTGGTTGCGGCGATCGTGCCCTGGAACTATCCGCTGCTGCTGATGAGTTGGAAGGTTGCCCCGGCCCTTGCCGCCGGCAATACGGTTGTGCTCAAACCCAGCGAGATGACGCCGCTCAGTACGCTCCGCTTTGCCGAACTCTGCTGCGATCATCTGCCGCCCGGCGCGCTTAACATCGTCACCGGCTTCGCCGATGCCGGCCGCGAACTGGTGATTAGCCCCGACACCCATATGATCGCCTTTACCGGCAGCTTCGCCACCGGCCGTGAAATCGCCCGCCTGGCCGCCGAACGGGTCAAGAAGACGCATCTGGAACTTGGCGGCAAAGACGCCTTTATCGTCGCCGAGGATGCCGACCTGGATGTGGCCGTACCGGGCGTGGCCTGGGCCGCCCTGCTGAATGCCGGGCAGGTTTGCACCAGCACCGAGCGGGTGTATGTGCAGGAGTCGATCGCCAGGCAGTTCACCGAACGGCTGGTGGATTTTGTCCAATCGTTGCGGCTCGGCCCCGGCATCGAGCCGGGTGTCGATATCGGCCCGCTGGTTGGCGCCAAGTATCGAGCCAAAGTCGAAGAGCATGTCGAATCGGCGCGTGCGGCCGGCGCCCGCATTCTCACCGGCGGCAAGCGCCCGGCTCAGTTCGAGCGCGGTTATTTCTACGAACCGACCGTGCTGACCGATCTCGATAATTCATTCCGGATTATGCGCGAAGAGACGTTCGGCCCCACCATCCCAATCGTGGCCTACCGCAGCTTCGACGAGGCGATCGCCCTCACCAACGACTGCGACTATGGCCTCGGCGCAAATCTTTATACCCGCGACCCACGCAAGGTGAAACAGTATTATGAAGAGGTCAAGGCCGGCACGTGTTGGGTGAACGACCCACTCACCGACAACGATGCCGGGCCCTTCGGCGGTATGAAGTTCTCCGGCGGCGCCCGCGAACTCGGCGAAGAAGGGCTGGAAGAGTTCCTGGAAACCAAGCACGTCCACTGGGACTTCAACATGGAACGCAAGTCCTGGTGGTTCCCCTACGAATAGACGGTTGAGGTTTTGCCTTCACTCCAAAACAAAGAGTGCCTGTGAGGAGCGGATATGCCGAAGGAAGTGATTACAACGCGGGCGAAAGACTATAACCAGTGGTACCTGGATATTGTCCGTGAGGCCGATATGGCCGAGATGGCCGAAGTTGTTCGTGGGTGTATTGTTTTTAAAGCCAACGGTTACGCAATCTGGGAGTTGATGCAGCGCCAGCTTGATGACCGGATTAAGGCTACCGGGCATCAAAATATTTACTTCCCGCTGCTCATCCCTAAGTCGTTCATTATGAAAGAGGCCGAGCACGTCGAAGGCTTCGCGCCCGAGGTGGCCGAGGTGACCCGCGCCGGCGGCGAGGATCTGGCCGAGCCGTATGTGATCCGGCCCACTAGTGAGACGATTATCGGCCACTTCTATAGTAAGTGGATCCGTTCTTACCGCGATCTGCCGCTGCTCTACAATCAGTGGGCCAATGTGATGCGCTGGGAAATGCGCACCCGCCCGTTCCTGCGCACTTCGGAATTCATTTGGCAAGAGGGACATACGGCTCATGCCACTGAAGCCGAAGCCGAAGCCGAAACCCTCAAGATTCTCCACGAGGTCTATGCCGATTTCGTCGAGAAGGTGATGGCGGTGCCGGTGATTCGCGGTCTGAAAACCGAAAAGGAAAAGTTTCCCGGCGCACTGCGCTCGTACTGTATCGAAGCGATGATGCAGGACGGCCGCGCACTGCAGGCCGGCACGTCGCATAATCTCGGCCAGAATTTCGCCAAAGCCTTCGATATTACCTTCACCGACCAGAACAACACGGTGCAGCACTGCTGGACAACCAGTTGGGGCGTTTCGACTCGTCTGATCGGCGCGTTGATTATGACACACTCCGATGACGAGGGGTTGGTGTTGCCGCCGATGCTCGCCCCGATTCAGGCAGTCCTGGTGCCGATCTACAAGAACGACGAGGAGCGCAGCAAGGTGATGCCGGTGGTCGAGCGCATCAGCGCCGATTGGAAAGGCAAACTGCGCTTCAAGATCGACGACCGCGATAATCTCAGCCCCGGCTATAAGTTCAACGAGTGGGAGATGAAGGGCGTCCCACTGCGGATCGAGGTCGGCCCGAAAGATGTCGATAAAGGCAGCGTGGCCCTGGCTCGCCGCGACATTCCCGGCCGCGAGGGCAAGAGCTTTGTGTCGCAGGAGGGTCTGACCGAGCGCATGCTGGGCCTGTTCGACGAGATCCAGAGCGGGCTGTATGAGCGCGCCCTGAAGTTCCGCGCCGAACATACCGCCGATGTATCTACCTACGATGAGTTGAAGCAGCAGATCGAGCGCGGTTTCGCACGGGCTTACTGGGCCGGCAGCACCGAAGACGAGAAACGCCTCCAGGAGGAGACCCGCGCCACCATCCGGTGCATCCCGCTGGAACAATCCGGCGTGGTAGGAACCTGCGTGTATACTGGTAAGGAGACCGGCCGGCAGGCAATTTTCGCCCGCGCCTATTAAGTGGTAGAAACTATCATGTCTGAGATCAGTCGCCGCTTCGGCACATACCTGCGCGAACAAGTTACCGCCAACGATGCACAGTTGGCCGAACCGATCGTTCGTGCGCTCACCATCATCGCCGATTCCTTGAGCAGCGAAGATTTAACCCAACTCAAAACCTTCGCCGGTGATCTCGGCCGCAAACGAGCGGGCGAAGAACACACATTTCAGAGCATTAATGGGCTGTTTTACGAACTGCGCAACTATGTCTGGAACTATCTGACGGCGTTTTGCAACACGACTGAAGATTGGGGCTCGGCTGATATTGAGGCGGTCGAGGGCTTGTTGCACCAGTATCGCAATGCATTCCTCGATGGTTTCAGCATGATCTTCCAGGAGATCGAGCGCGATCTTGCTTTGCAGGCCGAGCAGATCGAGGCCCAACGCTACACGATCCGCGAACTGAGCACGCCGATTCTGCCGCTTTACGAAGGGATTCTGGCGCTGCCATTGGTTGGCGCGCTCGACAGTTACCGGGCAGCACAGGTGATGGAACGGCTGCTGGAGGCGATCAGCGAGCAACAGGCCGACATCGTGATCCTCGATATCACCGGCGTGCCGGTGGTCGATACCGGTGTCGCCAACTATCTGCTGCAAACCGCCCGCGCGGCGCAACTGGTGGGCGCCGAGGTGGTGCTGGTCGGCATCGGCGCCGAGATTGCGCAAACGATCGTGCAGCTTGGGGTCGATCTGAGCCGGATTGTGGTGTATGCGAATTTGCAGGCCGGAATCAGCTATGCTCTTAGCCGGTTGGGACTGCGGATCACACGTTGATGCCGGCCATTTCGCGGTAAATTTCGACATGGCGGCGGGCGACGGCGGCCTGTGTGTACTGGGCCAGAACGTGCGCCCGCCCGCGCCGGGCATACTCGGCCCGTAACGCCGGTTGTTCGGCCAGCATGGTGATTCGCCGGCGTAGCGCCCCTATGTCGGCCTCGGGAAAGATCAACCCGGCATCGCCGATTACATGTGGAATCTCGCCTGAGTTTGAGCCGATCACCGGCACACCACAACTCATCGCCTCGATAATCACCCGCCCGAATTGTTCTTTCCAGTTGGCCGTGGTGCGCGACGGCAATACCAGCATGTCGAGCCCCGCCAACGCCGCCGGCACCTCGGTACTGCCCACAGCCGGCAGAATCTCCAACCGTGAGCCAATCCCCAACGCCACTGCGCGCTGCTCGATCGCCGGGCGCTGCGTGCCCGACCCGATCAAGCGCAGCCGCACATATTCCGGCAGCGCCGCAACTGCTTCCAGCAGGTCGAGGATACCTTTTTCGGGCACGAAACGGCCCAGGTAGCCGACAATCACCCCTTCGCGCCGGGCTGGATCGAGTGGCGGCGCAAACAACTCCGGATCGACACCGAACTGCGGCACGACGCTGATAGGGCCGTTGTAGCCGTGGCGCTCGATAATTGCGGCGGCCTCGCGGTTACAGGCGAGTGCATGTGCGGCATGGCGAAAGTTGTAGTGCTCGAAGTGACTGAACGGCGGCGGATAGCGCCGATCGATGTTGGCGTAGTTATAAAAGCAGCAGCGGGCGCCGAGCTTCACGCCCAGCCGCATTGCGTGAAACGTCGCCAGGTTAAAGCTTTCTTCGTCGATATGAAAGACGTTGGGCCGCACCCGCCGTAACACATGGGCCAGGGTTGGGTAAAAATGCAGATGATGTTGGCCATTGAAGGCGATCGGCAACACTTCGAGCCGGTAGCCGGCGGTGTAACGTCGCTCCAGTGCGATCATGCCAACCCGCGGTTCACGCCATCCCGGCGGCACCAACACCGTCAGCTCAACACCGAGATTGGCGATCTCCTCAAGCTTGCGTTGGTACGCGCCGACTACCAGCGCCTTCGACAGAATCACGACGCGCATGCAGGTTTAGCTCATCTCGCTGGGTGGAAAGGGGTGCAGGAAGCGTTGCACTTCGATCCGGTAGCCGTCGGGATCGCGAACGAAGAAGTGATAGATCTTGTAGCGCTCGTTCTCACGCGGCGCGCCGTCAACAGCTATGTCCTGCGCCACCAGGCGCGCGTGCCAGCCATCCACATCATTGCTCACAAAGGTCAAGATCAGCCGATCATCATTGATCGGCGCGCCATCATTTTGACACAGGCCGAGATAGCCGCCGCCGACCACCTGATAGATCCGGATGCCGCCCTGGTCGAGCACCATCGGCAGCAATAGAACGGTTTCGTAGAAGTGGGCGCTGGCCGCCAGATCGGCTGTCGGCAAAAAGGTAATCTGGGCATCGAACGCGGTTTTCAGCTTGTCGAGTTCGGACATACACACCTCGCAACTTATGTTTGAAAGTGATATTTGCGGCTTCGCCGTAAACACCGCAGCCAAACTTCGCTTCTGGGAACGTACCTCAGTATACCGCAGGTGCAACGAGGGCCGCCCCCACCAGGCCGACA
>JAAUQO010000291.1 GCA_012032775.1 Oscillochloris sp.
TGCCCATACTTTTTATCAAACCCGACTTTGCCGCCATGGAGGGTATTTTTGCCATCGTTCGCAAACAATTTATATTCTTTTCCGTCGTAGTTTAAATTTTGCCGCCCCAATACGGTTGGCATACCGGCCTACTAATACACCAAAGAATGGGTGGGTGCGGGTGTAAGGGCCAATACTGTCAAAGCCAAGCACAATGTTGGCAAGGCTGTCGTTTTTGTCTTTGGTTGAAATTTCGGTAATGATGCCACCATAATTCATAATTTTTATGGTTACGCCATTTTTGTTTTTTAAGGTGTAGAGGTCAACATCCTGGTCGCCGGCTTTACCCCAATTTTCTTTGGTAATGGAAAGACTGTCGGCAGAGGTTTGTTCCCCGGCTTCCTGTTTATTGCTTTTGCAGGAAGAAAAGCCGATAAAAACAGCGATAATAAGAATGACAAGTTTGTGCATAAACAATAAGTTTAAAGGGTTTAAAAAAATAAAGGTATAAAAAACATTGTTACTGTTTTGCTTGTTGGTGGCTTTGTGCTTATCAAATATATAATTTAAATTATGGCAGAATTCAATAGAACAAAGCCCCATGTTAACGTCGGTACAATTGGCCACGTTGACCACGGCAAAACCACCCTGGTTGACGCCATGCTCAAGCAGAGCCGTATCTTCCGCGAGAACCAGTCGGTCGAAGATCGTGTGATGGATAGCAACGCCCTCGAACGTGAGCGCGGCATTACCATCCTCTCCAAAACGACCGCCGTTACCTATCGTAACACCAAGATCAACATCATCGACACCCCCGGCCACGCTGATTTCGGCGGCGAGGTCGAGCGCGTGATGAATATGGTCGATGGTGTGCTACTACTTGTCGATGCCGTCGATGGCCCCATGCCCCAGACGAAGTTTGTGCTGCGCAAAGCACTCCAGGCCGGTCATCGCGCATGGTGGTCGTCAATAAGATCGACCGTCCTCAATCGCGGCCTAATCACGTTGTGAATGAGACCTTCGATCTGTTTGTCGATCTCGGCGCCAATGATGATCAGGCCGAATTTGCGACCGTCTACACCAATGCCCTGCTCGGCCACAGTGGTCGCTCGCCCCTGAAGATGCACGACTCGCTGGAGCCGCTTTTCGAGGCGATCCTTGACCGGATCCCGCCGCCCGATGTCGATTTTGAAAAGCCGGCCCAATTCCTGGTTACCACCAGTTCCTACGACGACTACAAAGGCAAGATCGTCACCGGCCGGCTTTATCGCGGTATCATCAACAAAGGTCAGCCCCTTGTGCGGATCGACCGTGAGGGCACGCAGTCGTCCGCAAAAGTCAGCCAGATTTTTGTCTATAACGGCTTGCAGCGTCAGGAAGTCGAAACCGCGCGCGCCGGCGATATTATCGCTATCGCCGGGGTGAATGAGGCCAGCATCGGCGATACGATCGCCGACGCCAATGAACCCGAGGCTCTGCCGACGATTACCGTCGAGGAGCCGACTGTTCGAATGACCTTCGGCGTCAACACGAGTCCCTTCGCCGGCCGCGAAGGAACCTTTGTCACCTCGCGTAAGCTGCGCGAACGGCTCTACCAGGAGATGGAGCGCGATGTGGCCTTGCGTGTCGGCGATACTGATAGCGCTGATGTGTTCCTGGTGGCCGGGCGCGGTGAACTGCATCTCGGCATTCTGATCGAGAATATGCGCCGCGAAGGCTATGAGTTTCAGGTTTCCAAGCCTGAAGTGATCTTCCAGGATGATGAGAACGGCCAGAAGCTCGAACCGGTCGAACTGGTAGAGATTGAGGTCGGTAGCGATTATCAGGGCGTCGTGGTAGAGTTGTTGGGCAAGCGCGCCGGGCTCATGCGCGATATGCGTATGACCGACGACGGCTCGGTACACTATGTCTATCTTGTGCCGACGCGCGGGTTGCTCGGTTTCCGCCAGCAGTTCCTTAGCGCTACCCGCGGCACCGGCATCCTCAATAGCCTTTTCTATGGCTACGAGCCACTTGCCGGCGACATGGAAACCCGCTCGTCCGGCTCGCTGATCGCCTCGGATACCGGCACCGCCACCACCTTCGCCATCCACGGTGTTCAGGATCGCGGTGTTTTCTTTATTACGCCCGGCCAGGATGTATACGAAGGCATGGTTGTCGGCCAACACATCCGCGACCAGGATCTTGAGGTGAATGTCTGCAAAGAGAAGCACCTCACCAATATGCGCAATAACAAAGGCGCTGAGACGGTGCGGATCGAGGCGCCGCGCCAACTATCACTCGATGACGCTGTCGAATATATCAGCGATGATGAACTCGTCGAGGTTACGCCAAAGGGTTGGCGCATTCGTAAAAGGCTCCTCAGTTCCGACGACCGCCGGCGTGAGAAGAAGCGCCGCGATCTCGCCCTGGCTTGATTACATTGGCAGCCCCGCTCCTGTTCACAACGCCAACAGGAGCGGGGCGCCGCACATTGCGCCGCGTCCCTTATGCCTCCACCGCCACCGGCTTGCCCAGCGCAGCCATATGCGCGTTAATCAGTTCCACCGCTCGCCCGATGCCGTCCTCTTGTCGCAGTTGTGCGCCAATCGCTTCAGCCGCCGCGCCCATGGCCGGATCGCTCACCGCCTGGGTGATCGCCGCCGCCAGATTCGTGGCGTTCAACTTTTTCTGCGGGATCGGCTGCGGCCCGGCGCCCAACTCAGCCACGCGCCGCCCCCAGAACGGCTGGTCGGCGAAAAAGGGGCAGATGATCGTCGGCCTGCCGGCCAACAAGCCCGCCGCCGTTGTCCCGGCGCCGCCATGGTGCACCACCGCCGCCATCTGCGGGAAGAGCCAATCGTGTGGCGCAGCGTCGAGCATGTAAACACCCTCCGGCAATGAGGCCGTGCTCAGGCCGCCCCAACCGCTTGCCAGAATTCCCCGTTGTCCGGCGATCCGTAGCGCGTCAAGGACGATCCTCGTCTTCGCCTGGGCATCCTGCGCCGCCATGCTGCCGAACCCGATATACACCGGCGGTGGCCCGGCCCGCAAAAACCCGACCAACTCCGCCGCCGGCTGCCAATCGCCCGGTTGTTCCAAAAACCAGTAGCCGGTTGCAACACTGAACGAATCCCAGTCGTCCGGTGTCGGCAGCACCATCGGGCTGTAGGCGTACAAGCGCAGCAGCGGCCTCCCATGCAACACCAGTTCATCGCCCAGCGGCCCCAGTTCCAGTTGCTCGCGCCGCCAGCGATTCAGGGTGCCGCGCACCGAACTCGTGGCCAGTGCAACTACCATCCGGTGGCTGGCTTTATTCAGCATGCCGCCGAGATTGGCCATCGGTAGCGCCGGCGATGGAAAGGCCCGTGTCGGCGAATACAACGGCAACGGCAAGGCCAGGATCGCCGGAATGCCGCGTTGCTCGGCGATACTATGCCCGCCCAGCGCCTTCGGATGGTAGATGATCAGATCTGCATCTTCGGAGGCGGCATACTCGTCCTCAAGCATTGTGCGATACATCGGTTGAACCATCTGCACGAGCTTGAAGATGTTCGCCTTGCCTGCCATCGCCGCCCGGCCCTCGGATGTTTGCATCAGCTCCAGGAACTCGCCCCGCAACGGCGCAAATTCCAGTTCGGCCGCCTGTACCATCTCGGCGAACCCGGCCAGTGTCGAAAGTATCACCCGGTGACCAGCCGCCCGCAAACCTTGTCCCAACGCCACATACGGCTGGACATCGCCCCGGCTCCCGACGGTCAGAATAAGGATATTCATCGCATTAGCGCTTTCTGTATGCTGCATAAGCCTCAGTGCCTGCATTCCGCATTCCCAGTTCTGCATTCACGGATTTTGCATTCCCCGTTGCAGCACCGCGATCACCTGATCGTAAATCCGCTCAGCCTCCGGCCCGCTTAAGCGGCTTGGATCGGCCGCCGCCTCAGCCGCGCTGATTCCCAGCCGGCGTGTGATCAACTGCCCGATCTCGCCGGTCAGGCTTTTGATCATCAGGGCCGCCAACTCCGGATCAAGATCCGGATCAAGTTCACCGGCGGCGATCCCCCGGCGGATCAAGCCCTCCAGATGATCCTCGCCCGCCTGTTGTAGCCGTTGCAAAACCTGATCATGAAAGGGCAGATCATCGCTGTAGGCCCGTGCGATCAGGCGCGCCAGGTGCGGCGCCGCCGCCGCAACCTGATTGCTGATTCCCATCTGCCGCCGTAACAGTGCGAAAAACCCGCTCTCCGGCTCCGGCAGCGACAACTCCTGCAAAATCGCCAATTGGGCTGCGGCTGCATATTCAACCAGGTACAGGAACAGATCCTGCTTATGCGCGAAATATTGGTACAGGCTGCCCTTGGCAATTCCGGCCCGCTCGACGATCCGTGAGATCGAGGCCAGCGCGTACGGGTGCTCGGCAAACTCTTCAACCGCGATCTCGATAATCGCCCGGCGCTTGGCCGGCGCCAGGTTTTCAAAGGTTGGTTTCGGCATCACACCACCGCAACGAATAGGTTTTATCATATGACCACCTGGTCATATGACTGGGTGGTCATATTGTAGCACGTATGCAAGCATAGAAATCAGCCGAAAGGCGGATGCACGGTTCGGTATGCATCTCTCATCCACCTCTCATCTCTCCCTAAGGGCTTGTTTAGACCTTTGCTTAATACTTGTATCCGGCGCCTCAGGAGGCTCCCCAGCGTGCATCTCTCCTTCCCTAGGCACCCTTCTTGCAGACTCGACAGCAGATTTATCGCAGCGGAAGGAAACGTACCGCCCGACTGTCGAGAGGAAAGGGGATCGTTACATGACCAATCCGGCCTATAACAATAGCGTCTCGACGGCCGACTCGATAATTTTGTACCTGAATGAGATCGGTGATGAACCGCTGCTCACGTTTGCTGAGGAGCAGGAATTGGCCCGATTGATGCGCGAAGGTCAGGCTGCGCATCAATATATCGCCGCAAATTCGAACATGCCGTTGAGTGAACGCCAACGTCACGAAGATCACATGCGTGCCGGGGAACGTGCCCGTGCGCAGTTGATCAATTCAAATTTGCGTCTTGTCGTCAGTATCGCCCGTCGCTATCAGGGCCACGGCCTGAGTCTGCTCGACCTGATTCAGGAAGGTAGCCTTGGTCTGATGCGGGCGGTCGATAAATTCGATTCGTCCCGTGGGTTGAAGTTTTCAACCTATGCGACCTACTGGATTCGCCAGAGTGTCGGTCGGGCGATCGCCGACCACGGGCGTACGGTGCGCCTGCCGGTACATCTTGGCGAGCGCCTTTCCCGGCTGAATCGCGTGCGCCAGCAACTTACCCAGACGCTCGACCGTGAGCCGACGGCTGAGGAGGTGGCGCAGGAGTTGGGGTTGACGATCGAGCAGGTGACGCGCGCCGAACAGGCGGCCTTAACGCCGGCATCGCTCGATGAACCGCATACCGACGATGGCAGCGGCGCACTCGCCGAAGTTATCGCCGACCCACTTCAGCCGACGCCGCTCGAAGAAGTCTCGCAAGGGCTTCTGCGCGACGATCTGAGCGAGGCATTGTCGCACCTGACACCCCGCGAGCGCAGCATTATTCAGCTCCGCTACGGGATCGCCGGCGAGCCTGCCCATACCCTGGAGCAGATTGGCCGGCGTCTGAACCTGACACGCGAACGGGTTCGTCAGCTTGAGAGCGAGGCTCTGCGCAAGCTGCGCGATCCATTGTTGGGCCGCCGGCTCCATGGTTACTTCGACGAGTAAGTCGGAACATCGGCAACAGGCAACAAATAACAGCGAAGCGCGAGGAACATCCTCGCGCTTCGTGTCATTCCATATCGTGCGTCGTTATCGCCGCCCCGCCATACGTTCCCTGAGATCAATAATGCTCTGGCCGTAGCTTGTGCCGGGGTAGGCCCAACGCCCGTTCAAATCGATAATCGATCTGGCCACACCGCGATAATGCTCCGGCAGTGCGCGCAATCCAAGGGTGTAATCGATCAAGGATTGCTGGTACGACGTACCTGAGCCGGCCGGCAGGGCATATGCCAGCAAACGCCCCAGATGCGCCGGCACCGACTCGGTGGCCCATTCGTTAAAACTCAGGCCCTCGCGCCACTGCAAGCCGTCCCAGGCCCAGGCAGGCCCCGGCGATGAATCCGGCGTTCCCGGCAGAATCTTACCGGTCACACCCAGGCCGGCGGGGTTCCGGCGCGGCCGTTGACACCACCACGAGGTTAAACTGCCCGTTTCGTGGGCGGATTGGGCCAGCGCCAGAAACCAATCAACGCCGCACACATCGCCCCAATCACGGTAGGCGCTCACAATCAACCCGATATCGTGTGTGGTATAACTGTTGCTGCGGTCGCTCAACCATGCGATTGCCTGCTCGGCTGTGCCGGTGGCCGGGCCAAGCAACCAGCCATCGGTCGGCTCGGGTGTCGGCTCGGGCGTCGGCTCGGGTGTCGGCTCGGGCGTCGGCTCGGGTGTCGGCTCGGGCGGAGTCTCCAGGTGAGGCAGATAGACGGTATACGGCCCATCGGCACGCACGACATACTGTTGCCAGGCGGCGGCCGAAGCAGTAACGACAAGGCCAAGCTGCAGAAATTGACGACGTGTAAGCATAAGCGTATTGCGGTATAGTCACAATATCACAACTGCTATAGCAATCCTACCAGAACCGAGAACCGAGAACCGAGAACCGAGAACCGAGAACCGAGAACCGAG
>JAAUQO010000292.1 GCA_012032775.1 Oscillochloris sp.
ATGTGCCCTCCGCTGTCCGCATTGGTTTGCCCCTGCTCCACTTTGAAACGACACGGCCTGGCGGCGTGCCTGCCGCGGTCGGTGTTGCAAGGGGCGGGCCGCTCAGCCCTGGCGTAAGCGCAACCAAGCAAGATCAGGCCGCGTTGAAACGGACCCGTTTGAACGCAGATGACGTGATCAATCAAAAAACTTCAGAGCGTGCCCTTTGCGAAAAACCGTGGCCACTTCTTCGCCGCAAGCTCCAGCGCCGGTGGCCCCATGGAGATGGCAAGCACGGCCGCATAGGTGAGGACGCCGGCGGCGATATGCGCCGCGAGGCCGAGCAACTGCGCGCCGGCTACAATCTACCGCCGCTGGGCATGTCGGTGACCCGCTACACCGGCACGATGCCGCTCTATCTGATGCCGAGCGTGGCCGAATTCGACTACTGCCGCCGCGACCTGCCGCCCACGGTCGCCTACGTCGGCCCCTGCCTCTGGCAACGTCCTTCGGATGAGCCGGCGCCGGCCTGGATCGCGGAACTGCCGAAGGATCGACGCTGGTGCATGTTTCCGAGGGCACCATGCACACCCAGAATGCCTTTCTGCTCCGTGCCGCCGCCCAGGGCCTGGTTGATCGCAACGTAACCCTGGTGCTTTCAACCGGCGGCACACGCGATCCGGCCACGATCGATCTGGGGGTTCAGGGGCCGAATCTCCGCCTGGAACGCTGGGTGGCCCACAGCGATCTACTCCCGCATACCGACGTGCTGGTTACCACCGGCGGGGCCGGCACCGTGATGGCGGCACTGGCGGCGGGCGTGCCGCAACTGATCATTCCCACCGAGTGGGATAAGCCCGAGAACGCCCGGCGTATTGTGGCGGCGGGCGTTGGATTGGCGATCGCGCCGCACCGTCTGACTCCAATCCGGTTGCGGCGCGCAGTAGCCCGGCTGATTATCGACCCCGAATATCGTCGGAATGCCGAACGATTGCGTGCCGTGCTCGCACGCAATCACGGCCCGCTACGAGCCGCCGAATTGCTTGAGCGGCTTTGTATCGGCGCACAGGCCGGGCAGCAGCTAAACCCCGGTTTCTTGACCAATAGCAGGCAACAATGGTCCGTTGGAGGAGGTGTCCCGTGGCCCGAATGACACAGAGCGTAGCGCTGCTTGTGATTACTCTGTTCATCGTCGGCACGCTGGTTCCGGCCCAACCCGCTCGCGCTCAAGCCCAGGCCGATCTGTACATTACCCAGTTTTCGATCAGCCCGGAGATTCCGGTTGCAGGGGCGAACGCCACCTACACCATCGAGGTGACGAACCAGGGCCAGGATACGGCCTTCGGCTTCGTGGTGCAGTGGCGCCAGGATCAGAATTCGCTGACCGGCCCGAGTACCTACATCGACCGCCTGAGTCCCGGTGAGAAGAGTCTGTTCACCTTCGAGTACGCCTACCCGCAGCCCGGTACCTACCTGTCGGTGGCGGTGGTCGATACCGCCAACAGTGTGCCCGAGTCGAATGAGGTCAACAATCTGCAAATCTTGCCGGTTGTGGTCGATACTGCATTTATCGATCTGATTGTCGAAAGCATCACCTTTGTGCCGGCCAAGCCGGTTCAGGATCGTGTGGCAGTGGCGACGGTGCGGGTCAAGAATCAAGGCAATACCGCTGCCGGCGGCTTTCTGGTGCGCTGGAGTCCGACGCCGCTCGCAACTCCGCTGACGAAGTATGTTGGCGGGTTGGGTTTCGACGAAAGCACCACCGTCAGTTTCGATTTCACCTATCAGTTCCCCGGCACCTTCCAGACTTCGGCCAGGGTGGATAGCGGCAACTCGGTGCGCGAGCGCGACGAGGGCAACAACGATTATAGCCGCTCGGTCACGGTTGATCCGCCGCGGCCCGATCTTGTGGTAACGGCGATCACCCTTGATCCGCCCAACCCGGTGCAAAACGCAACCGCCAACGCCACGGTCGAGGTGCGCAATATCGGCAATACCGCCGCCGGCGAGTTCATGGTCGAGTGGCAGCCGGCGCCCCTGGCCGCAGCCCTGGTCGATCAGGTGAACGGCCTGGCGGTGAACGAAACCAAGACGGTCACCTTCAGCTTCATTTATCGCTTCCCCGGCACCTTTGTCAGCACGGCAACCGTCGATAGCACCAATCGCGAACGTGAACTGGACGAGGACAACAACACGCGCACCAGGGATGTCGAGGTGCTGACGGCCTCGATCGACCTTGTGATCAGCGATATCGAATTGATCGAGGATGAGGGGCCGATCATCAGGCTTGCCGATGTGGCCGATCAGTTCATTGTGCAGCAGGGCCGCCAGTTTACGGTACGGATCAGTGTCCAGAACCGCGGCCTGAGTCCGGCCGGCAAGTTCGTGCTGGAGTGGAACCCCGACGCCGACAACTTGCTCACCAACCAGCGCAGCACGGTCTCAACCCAGATCGAGGGCCTGGGGCCGGGCGAGGTGAAGACGGTTAGTTTCGATTTTGCCTACCCCGAGGAGGGCAACTTCCGCACGATCGCCAAGGCCGACGCCTTTAACGCGGTGCGCGAGACGAACGAAGACAACAACCTGCGGTTGCTCTATCTGACCGCAACTTCGGGGATCGACTTGCGGATCAGCAATTTTGTGATCGAACCGGGTTCGCCGATCCGCAACACCAAGACCATTGCGCGGATCACGGTGCGCAACGACGGCATCTACCCGTCCGGGCCGTTCAGTGTGCAATGGAAGCCGGTGGCCGATGCCGGTTTCGCCCGCACCGCCGCGGCGCCGAGTATCAATCCCGGCGCAACCACCACGGTTGAGCTTGAGGGCACCTACTTGCAGGCCGACACCTTCACAAGCCTGGCAACCGCCGATATCTTCAATCAGGTAACCGAGATCAACGAACTGAACAACACCGCCACCCGGAATGTCACGGTGCAGCCACGGGCCACCCAGGTGACGGTCGATTTCACCAACACACGCATCTTCGGCGACGACCTGGACGGCGGTTTGAACGGCGACGGTGATTTCCTGTTCCTCTATCTGGTGCTTGATCCGGGCGCAACCTGCTCGTTCTCCGTTCTGGGCGAGGACATTTCCTTCGAGGGCGCACAGTGTCGGCTGCGCTCACGCGATCTCGGCCCGAATGATGGCTTTAATCCCGATGTCGAACTGACAGTGAATCTGGTTGAGTCGTTCCCGCTTGTGCTTGGCGTGATCGGGATCGAAGACGACATCAACGTCGGTTGTGTCTTCGGTTTCGGCTGCGCCGAGAATGCCGGCACCGCCTTCTCGTTCTGGAGTTCGGCCGATCTGCCGGGTGTGCCCGGCGATACGATCGACGGTGAGGAAGGCGATTGCGACGGCGGACGCTGCTTCCAGGTAACGTACACCCTCGATGTCGAACCGCCGCCGCCGGCCTATAACGGCTCAGCCGGCCCGCCGCCGGTCGAGAAGGTGTTGCTGCCCGACGGGTTGGCGCGCCTGCTGTCGGCCAACGCGGTTCTGCCGGAAGGTGTGAGTCGCAATCACTGGATCTATCTACCGCAGTTGAACACGGTACCGCCGGGAACGCGCTAACACGGATTGCGCCTGCGGCAGGCGCAACGAACCGGTACGCGGGCGGCCCCCACGGACGCCCGCGTACCTATCACTAAGAGGTGGCCTATGAAACGGCGGCGCTTGCTTCGCCCGCTTCCAATTCTGCTTACATTGATGCTTGCGCTCGCTGCACTCGGCGCAGGCACGCCTGCCGATGCCCAGTGGCGCCAACCGCGCATGCACGGCTTTGCAAGCGCTGCGATCCAGGGTTTCGGCGATCGTCAGAATAGTATCGCCTGGGCGATGACCTGGTGGAACGGCTATTTGTACGTCGGCACCGGCCGCGCGGTGCAGTGCGTGCAGGTTGCGACGATCTCGCGCTTCTACCCGATCATCACCTACCCACCGCTCGAACCCGGCCTTGATTGCGCCGATACGCCCGAAACCCTGCCGCTGCGGGCCGAGATCTGGCGCTGGTCGCCCCTGACCGACCAGTGGCAGATGGTCTTTCAGTCGCCCGAGGATGTGCCGATCCCCGGCCATCCCGGCAAGTATGTCGCCCGCGATATCGGCTTTCGCTCGTTCCTCGTCTACACTGAACCCGACGGCAGCGAGGTGCTGTATGCCGCCGGGGTCTCGGCGCGCAGTATGTACGCCGAGGGCAATACCATGGCCCCGCCGCGGCTGTTGCGTAGCAGCGACGGCCTGAATTTCAGCGCGGTGCCGCAAGATCCCGGCACCGAGTTGGGCGACACCGAGGCCAATGGTTTCCGCACGCTGTTAACCCTGAATGGAAAGTTGTATGCCGTCGCCTCGGTCGGCTTGCTCGGTCAGGGTTTTTTGTATGTTTCGGATAATCCCGCTGCCGGCAACGCTAGCTTCCGCCGCGCAACCCCGCCCGAGATGACGGTGTACGAGGCGACGATCTTCAATCAGCAGTTGTATGTCGGCACCGGTTCCAAAGACGATCCATTCGCACTGGTGCGCTCGCCGGCAATTGGCGAGCCGCCCTACGCATTCAGCGCCGTCATCCCGCCCGGCGGGAATCTGGCGAACCGCCCCAGCCATGCCGTCGTCGCCCTGCACGAGTTCAAGGGCCAGTTGTATGTCGGCACCGACCGCCCGGCCGAGTTGTATCGGGTGAGCAGCGACGACCGTTGGGAGTTGATCGTCGGTGCGCCGCGCTGGAGCGATGGCCGCCGGTTGCGCCCCCTGAGCGGCATGGACGCCGGTTTTGATTGGCCGTTCAACATTCATATGTGGCGCATGGTCACTTTTGAGGATCAGCTCTACGTCGGCACCATGGATCAGACGACCCACTGGAGTTCGCTGATCATCATCGGGCGCTTGTTGCGTCCCCACGCCGGATTCGACCTGTATCGCAGCGACAACGGTACCCGTTTCACCATGCTGACCCGCGACGGCTTCGGCGATAAGTACAACGTCGGCGTGCGTAACTTCGCCGTTACACCGGCCGGGCTGTTTATGGGCAGCGCCAATCACTACTACGGCTTCCAACTCTGGCGCAAGTCGGCCGTAACCGCCGCCGCCGCGCCGCCCGTTGCGCCGCCCGTCGCGCCGATAAGCGAGGCTGGAGCCAGGATCTATCTGCCGTTGCTGGCCGACAGCAGTTCAAGCAGCCCGATCCTCTTCGCTCAGCAGACTGCCGACGGTGTTGCGTTGCAGTGGCAGCCGGTGCGCGCTGCGGCCGGCTATCGGATCTTCCGGGCCGAACTCACCCCGCAAACGCTCCCTCTGCCCAGCGCCGATACGCCGCTGCTGCTCGGCGACCCCGAGACGGTCTGGCTGCCGGGCGAGTTTGTCGCCGTTGCCGATAGTGGCGCAACCACCTATCTCGACCGAACAACCACGCCGAACGGGCGCTATCACTACTATGTGGCGCCGCTGGATGCAAGCGGTACATTGGGCGAACAGTCCAATCTTGTAGCGGTGCCGGGGCTATAACTACGGAGCACGATCCATGATCGCGACAAGCGTCGAACAACCATTACCCGAGATTCAGGACGGCGAGCGGGTTGTGCCGGGCCGGGCGCCGCTCTACCTTTTCGAGAAGCATGCCTCGCGCTACCAGTTTATCGTTGCGCAATCCGGCGGGCGCGATCTGCTTGAGATGGGCAGCGGCGATGGCTATGGCGCCTATTTTCTTGCCGATCACGCCCGATCACTACTCGGCGTCGATATCGACCGGGCCACGGTGGCCCGCGCCGCAGCGCGCTATGTCCAGCCCAATCTGCGCTTTGCGCTGATGGATTGCGCCCGGTTGAGTTTGCCCGACGCGCAGTTCGATCTGGTCTACTCATTCGAGGTGATCGAGCATGTGCCTGATGTCGATGCGTTTCTGGCCGAAGCCCGGCGCATGTTGCGGCCGGGCGGCAGTTTCTACGTTTCTACGCCCAACCGCCACGGCTATGTGGCCAGCGGGCGCAACCCGTACCACGAAACGGAGTACACCTACGCCGAGTTCGCCGAATTGCTTGGGCGTCATTTCGGCGAGGTGCAGATCTTCGGCCAGTTCTGTCGCCGGCCGCTGCGTGGTGCGTTGTATCGCACTTCCAGCCGGCTCTTCTTCGATTCGCCCGGCTATCGCCGCCTGGTTTACGGCGTGGCGCCGATCTATGCCCGCCTGTTCTGGAACGGCGAAGAGCCACAGGCGCGCAATTGGGTGGCCGGCGTAAACAGGAGCGCCTTCGCCTACGCGAGCGAAGATGCCGATCAGGCCGATTCGTTTCTTGCCTTTTGTCGGGTGTAAGTGGCGTGCAACAGGTGGATGATGACCGAACTCGTTTTCATCATGGGCGATCACCGCTCGGGAACAACGTTGCTCTACCAGTTGCTGGCGGCAACCGGCGGCTTCAATGTGGTTACCGCCTATCACGTTATCAACTTCGATCAGGTACTCGCCGACCATGGCGCCGGTCGCAGTGCTGCGGCGCGTTGTGAACTGGCCGCCCGCCTGGGGGCGCTCGGCATCAGCGACCGCAAGTTGGATGGCGTGATCGTCAGCCCTGATCTGCCCGAGGAGTATGGATTCCTGCTTGAAGACGGGCCACAGCCGCGGCTACGCGCCCACAAC
>JAAUQO010000027.1 GCA_012032775.1 Oscillochloris sp.
CGTACACCGCCAGCCAGATATTTTTGGCCTGCTGATTGTAGAGCGGCGCACCGGTTTGCAGCGTCATTGACCAGCAATTGCGGCGCACTGCCGAGCAAAAAGGCCAGGCCAAAAGGCCAACGCGGCGCGCCGCGCATTCTTGCCGCCGATCACCAGCAGCACCAGCACGCCCCAGGGCAATAGTAACAATCCCGGATGGCGCATCAGGAAGGATAACCCGGCGAGCAGACCGGCCAGGGAGGCCAGAAGGATTGGGTGATCACGGAATTGCGGGAAAGGACTGGGCAATTGGTTACCCAGGCGATCGGGCGATTGGAATGTGCGAACCGCCCAGGCAAACGCGGCGAGCGCCAGGGTAACAGTGGCGGCGAAGGGCATGTCGCTGCCGACATAGAGGCCGTACTGGGCGACAAAACCACTCAGCGCGAGCACAATCAGCGCAAGCAGGGCCGGGCCGGCGGGCAGCAACGCGCGAGCCAGCACATAGCCGCCGAGCAACAAACCGATGCCGCTGGATGCGGCAAGCAACCGGCCCGCCAGAAAGGCGTTGTCGGCGACAAACGGACGCACCAACCAGAGTAACAGCGGATAGCCGAGGTTGTAGAAGCCGTCGGCACTGAAAACCTGCGCCAGGGTTTCGCGGGTGGCGAAGACGCGAAAATCATTCTCGACACCGGGCCGGGCCAGGGTGACATGAGCTTCGGCGGCGCGCAATATGATCGCGCCCCAGCCCGTAATCACCGCCACAGGTGCGACAACGCGCAGCAACCAGGGCCGGCGGGCCAGGATCGGCGGCGCGGCGCGAAAGGCCAGGATCGTCGCCAACACTGCAACGGTGAGCGGCGGGAAGAGGCGCAGCGGATACGGATAGACGGGCGGGCTACGGTAGAGCAGCAACCAGAGCAAGCCGTAGCCCGCCAGAGCCGCTGCAATCCGGCGCGGATCACGCAGCAACAGCGCCAGCAAACCGCCGATCAGAGCAGCATAAAGCAGTTGCGCCGGATAGGGCCACTGCGGAAAACCGACCGTGCGATAGGCAGCCTGATCGATCAGCACACCGACGGTACGCCCATCGGCAAGAACTGTCGGCGCAGTCTGAAAGGTGAGAAAGAAATCGTTCGGCTTGAACCTGCCTGCCGGCAGCGCAATCGTTCGTTCCTGCCAGGATGCACCAAGATCGAAGGTTGCCAACGGCTGCTCGCCGTTCAACAAAAGCGTCACTTGATCAGGCGGATCGGCTGGGCCACGCAGGCGCAGCACAACTTCGGCGGGCAGACCGGCCTGCGGAAAGATCAGCGCTGATTGAGAACCGGTCCAGCGGACACTGCCGTCGGAACCGGCGAGATAATCGGGGAGCGGCCCAACATCGGCGCTTGTTTCAGGATCGAAAAAACCCTGGACATAGGCCGAGTCGTAGCCGCCGAGATCCACCTGGTGGCGGGCGGGAAGCTGACTGAGCAAGAGAATCAGCAGTGCGCCGGCACATGCCCAGAGCGCCGCCGTGAGCGAGGTACGGCGAAGCGGCAGCGCCGGCTTTGCGGCATCGGACTGCGAACGAACCGTCATGGACTAGGCGTAGGTACGGGCGTGGCCTGAGGCACTTCGCCGTTGGGCGCCGTTACCAGCGCCTGATTGATCCAACCACTGCCGCTGCCGTCGGGATTATCGATCGCCGAATCAGCGGCCTGCTCCTCGGCGAGGCGTACCAGAAACCACTGGTTATTCTCATTCTGGCCCAGGATCACCACCTCATCGCCGGGATTGAGCCGACCGATCGGCTCGTTATTGGTGCCGGGGAATGGGCGCACATTCCCGACTTGCAACACCGTTCCGGTGATGATATCGGAGGCAAAGACCGGCGCCGTAGCCTGAGCCGTCGGCAAACCGACAACCGGCCGGGCGGTAGGCACCGTGCGGGATGCGGTCGGCGCCACAGTGGGCAGGCTAAACTGCGGGATCTGAGTCTGGCCGGGGATAACAGTGCCGAACGCATCAAACTCGGCGCGCACCGTGGTAACCACACTGAAGGCAAGTGTCAGCGCCAGGATCATCAGCACCGCCGTGATCGCCGTCTTCACCAACTCGATACTCTGGCCCCAGATACTGCGGCGGCGCAACTGCTCCAGCGCGCTCTCGGCGGCACCGGCAACCGACTCGCCCCAACTGGTACGACCCTGGTCGGTACGGGCGATCCGGCGCAACTCCAGGGCGGCGCGAACATCATCCACTTGAGTCAGGGCGCGGACGGCACTCCAACGCACATTGCTATTCTGATGCTTCAACGCACGCAGCAAAGCACCTGCGGCGCGGCCATCGCGGATGCGACCGGCGGCATCAGCGGCGCGGTAAGCCAGCAACCAGGGCTGATCGGGGCCGATCACCGTTGCGAGTGCGGGAACGGCCGGCGAGCCGATCGCCACCAACTCATCAACGGCCGATGAATGGCGCGGATGGCCGGTGTCGCCAAGGGCCGCGATCAAGTCGGCGATCTGCTCACGCGAGACGCTCAGTTGGCGGCTACGGAGCATGCGCGAACGTTGGGTACGCGTAGAAGGCAGGCGACGGGTGATCCGCTCAAGGCCGGCGAACATCTGGTTTGCCGACGACTCAGGGGGCTGATCGGTATCGGGCTCAGGTAGATTCTTTCGTTCGGTGGTCATGTATCCACATCAGGCCGGGCGCAAGGCAACCCAGCGATTGAATCGTTCAAGAATAGCATCAAGCAGCACCACGGCGGCATCGATCTTCGGGCGTTCGGGCAGCGCCGTCGTCCCATCGCGATCGATCACCGTCAGCGCAATCGTCGGCCGGCCGATACTGGCGACGGCGTCATTGGCGACGATCATCTCCAGGCCCTTGCGGTCGAGCTTGCCGCGCGCGTTCGCCAGCAAATCGTGGGTTTCGGCGGCGAAACCGACCTTGAACAGATCGCGGCGATCGGCCAACCGGCGATGATATCGGGATTCGCCACAAGTTGCAAGGTGAGACCGGCATCGCCCTGCTTTTTGATCTTCTCATCGGTGGCCTGAGCGGGGCGAAAGTCGGCGACGGCGGCATTCATGAGCAGCAGATCGGCGTTCTGCGTATGGGCCATAACGGCATCACGCATCTCCAAGGCCGTTTCTACCGGCACGAAGCGCACAGCGGGCGGAGCGCCAAGGGATGTCGGCCCACTGATTAAAGTGACGGCGGCGCCAAGATCGCGGGCACGGGCGGCGATCGCATAGCCCATCTGGCCCGACGAGCGATTACCGATGTAGCGCACCGGATCGATCGGCTCCTGCGTGCCGCCGGCGGTAACAACAACACGCCGATTGCGCAATGGGCCGTGGGTGCGCCCGAGCAACGCCCGGATCTCGCCCTCCAGGATGGCCGGTTCCGGCATACGCCCTTTGCCGATCACCGGCTCGGCCATGCGACCGACAGCCGGTTCCAGCACAGTCATGCCGCGCCGTTGCAAGGTGGCGAGATTCTCCTGGGTTGCGGCAGCAACAAGCATCTGCGGGTTCATCGCCGGAGCGATCAACACCGGGGCCGCTGTTGCAAGCACAGTGGTGGTGAGCAGATCGTCGGCCATCCCGGCGGCAAGGCGCGCGATCGTATCGGCAGTGGCGGGCGCAATCACCACCAGATCGGCATGCTGGCCAAGCGACACATGCCCGACCACGCCGTCTTCCGGCAGCGCCCACATATCGTCGAGCACCGCACGGCCGGTGAGCGCCTGAAACGTCGCCGCACCGACGAAGCGCTTGGCGGATTCGGTCAGGATCACATCGACATGAGCGCCGGCCAGCGTCAGATCGCGGGCCAGTTGCGCCACCTTGTAGGCGGCGATACTCCCGCAGACACCGAGCACAATCGAGGTTCCGTTGAGCAAATCCATAATGTTAGGATAGAAGATACAGCCAAACAGGATGGGAAAGCCAGGATCCAACAATATAGTTTAAGCCGGAATGAACCATACCAACGTAAACAGCGCCCGGCGAGCGCATTGTAGCACACGTATCACCAATCAGGCGATCCGTGCGGCATAAGCAGCAATGCCGTCAGCCGAACATCCAGTCGTGCGGCTCCTCGTACTGCATCCGCCGCCAGGGCCAGGGCGGATCGATAATCGTGGCCGGCTCGCTGATGCTGTACAGGGCGCTGAATGCGCTGTGCATCACACTGAGTTGCTGGGCGCGCTGCCCCGGCTCGCCGAGCGGATGGCCGAACGGCCAGCGCAAATGGATGGTACGCGGCGGGCGCACTTTCTCGGCGATCTCACGCAGGCCAATAATGCAGACAGTCGGAATACCGGCGTTTTCGATCACACGGGCGATCAGTCCGACGGACTGATTACAAAGCCCTCAGGCAGGCGTGAGCAGCACCGCATCGACCTGCTCCTGCCTGAGCATGCCCGCCACCTGCGGTGCAGTCTTGTGGAGCAGGGTTTCGACATGCGGCGGCTCGATATGGCCCATAAAGCCATAGCCGCTTGCCACAGCGCCGATACGACCGGCGGCGGCGAGTTCGCGTAGCAGCGCCAGCGGATAAAGAATGTTCAGATCGGCCTCGGCATCGCGATGATCGTAGTAATCGTGGGTGATCATCAACTGATCGCGGGCTGTGTCGGCTGGAATAACGCGAAAACTGGGATCGCCGTGCGAGTCGGCCATGATGAAGGGCGGCTGATCGATCCGATGCACCCCGCCGGTGGTGATAAGCGCGATCCGAGATTCGCGCAGTGGTTTGCGGGGAAGTACAAACGGCGTGGTGTCGAACTGGAGCGCATCGAAATCGCGTCCCAGCGCTGGGCCAATTGGGGCATGCGGCTATACAGCCAGCCGACAGCTTCTTGCAGATGTTTGCGGATCATACGCTCTTGAGTTCAATGCTTCGGTAACCTATTCATCGTACCACACCAACCTGTAACGGCTCTGGAATTCGGCATACAATACATGGGTGGCGGCAACCGCATGATTGGCTTACGAGGAGAAACCCCATGAGCGACGCTATGAGCACCCCGGTATCATTACGCCCAGGTGCGGCCCAAAACCAATCGCAGTGTGGACATATGGCGGCAGTCGGCAGTGTAACGCCGAACAGCAGTGGATGTGAGGAATGTCTGCAATCCGGGGATAGCTGGGTGCATCTGCGGGTGTGCATGGCGTGCGGCCATGTCGGCTGCTGCGACAGCTCGAAGAATAAGCACGCAACCCAACATTTTCATGCCACCAGCCATCCGATTATGCGCTCAGTCGAGCCGGGTGAGGATTGGGGCTGGTGTTATGTCGATCGGGTGATGCTGTAAAAGCAAAGGTTGCTGAGTGTGGCCCGCGAAACAGGCCACACTCAGCAACCCCACATTCCGACCAAGCTGAACTGCTCAGGTGCGGCCGATGAACTCCAACTCGGCGCCGCCGATATCGATTCGGTCGCCGTGACGCAGTGTGCGGCGTTCACCAGGCCCAAGTGCGACACCGGCCACATTGGCGCGACCGTCGGCGTCGGGCATCACCTCCAGCTCAAACCCATCGCCGGCCCGCCGCACAACCGCATGGCGCCAGGCAACACCGTGGTCGGGCAAATACAGATCATTGCCGTCGTAACGACCGATACTGGCGCTGTCGGTAACTTCACGCACCAGGCCGATCTGCTCGCCGCCGATCACACGCAGTTCGCCGCGGGCGAATACCTGTCGCGCCAGCGGGATGAATGCACCGATACACGCGCCGACGATCACCAGGCCAATCCCGCTCAGCCAGACCTGCGCCGGGCCGCTGACCGCCAGAAAGATCTGTGTGAGCCCTTCGTAGAGCAGGCCGCCGAACAAACCACCGGCCAGGCCGCCGAGCGCAGCATAGGCCGCCCGACGAGGCCGCCGGCTCACCAACAAATCAGCGGCGCCGATCAGCAGGCCAAGCAGCATCCAGCTCAGGGTGCGGCCCATCCAGCCACCGGCCAGCAGCAGAAAAACCACCTGCGCGATCAGCATGCCGAGGGCGCCGGCAGCCAACCCGGCCAGACCGCCCAGAATACCGTCGCGCAATGCACGCAGCGCTTTGCGCTTGATCATCGCACCATCGGCGGCGGCAACAAGTGCGCCGATCGCCGCCCCAAGCCCGGAGCCGACAAACAGCGCCGCCGCCCAGACACCCCAGGCCTGTGTGGCGAAGCTGCCGATCGCCCACCAGCCGAACAGCCCGCCAAGGGCGCCGAAAACCGCCGAATAATAGATTTGCAGAGATTTTGACATACGTATCTTCTCCTTACCCCACCACCGCATTGCCGCAGCGCGGGCAGAAGCGCGCATTCGGGCGCAGCGGCTTTTCACAGGATGGACAGCGGCGGGCCGATGCAACCGGCGCCGATTCGATCAGGGTCGGTTCAACCAGCGGTGGCGCCGGTTCGTTCAAGCCTGGTGCAGCGGCAGGCGCCGGAACCAGCGGCGGAGCACCGGCCGCGCGACGGCGCCGCAGGAGATCGGGAAGAAAAAGCAAGCCGACCAGTGGGGTCAGCAGCAGCAGGCCAACCAGGGGATTGGACGCGACATTGATCAGGTGGCGCTCGATGTATGCCCCGCCGGCCGTGATCCCGGCCGCGCTCACCTCGATATTGCGCCGGGTGCCGTCGTAGAACGGGCGCGGGCTGATATAACTCAGCCGATATTCCTGCTGCACCGCCCCTGCAACAGCGGCATAGAGTGCGGCGAGGTCGGCGGCATCGGGCGCGTAGAAATAACGTCCACCGCTCTCAGCGGCGATCTCGCGCAAGACATCCTCATCAATTTGCGAGAAAAGCGTTAACCCAAATGGCAACTCAATCCCTCTTCCACCAAGACCGACCATATACACCGGTTGACCAACAGCTTTCGCATACTCAAGCGCCTCGTCCAAATCGGCATCGCTGTTAGTGTCTTCCCCATCGGTGAGAATCAGTAAAACCCTTCGGCCGGGCTGTTCAGCCAACATATCGACCCCGGCAATTACCGCATCGTAAAGTGCAGTATCACCACCGGCAATAAGTTGCTCAACATCCTGAACAAGCCGAGCCTGATCAGTGGTAAATCCACGTGAAGCGTGAACTGTATCACTGAATGTAACAATCGCAGCCTGGTCGGCGGGGCGCAACTGCTCAATAAAGGCCAACGCCGCAGCCTGGGCGCCGTCGATCTTGCCGACATCTTCCATACTGCCGGAGCGATCAAGCACCAGTGCGGCGCTGATCGGCCCGCCGGCCCCGCCGCCGGCCACCTCGATCAACTCCACCGGCACAGCATCCTCACGAACGGCAAAATCCTCGGCGCGCAGATCGCCGCGCAAGTTCCCGGCCGCATCGCGAACCGAGACATACAGATCAAGTTGCGGATACTGGGCGGCATCGATCTGCTCGACGCGCACCAGACCACCGGGATCGGAGGCCGTATCGGCGGGTGCGAACAGCGCCACAAGCAAGCCGGTCGCAAGGGCGCTGATCAGCAGCAACACCATGAGAATCGCAAACACGCGGCGCATAGGCACCTCCAGACAGATTCGGACGAATACGCGTTGGCTGGAGATAAGACGACGCGGTAAACGATTTTGATGCACTCTTACGGCAGCATCCGATTCATCATCGCGCCGGCGGCATTCTGGAAGTACTCACGCATCGTGGTGCGGGCCGGATCGGCGATCCCAACCTCGTCGATCGCGGCGAGCATATGGTTGAGCCACGCATCACGTTCGGCGGGGCCGATCGAAAACGGCGCGTGGCGCATGCGCAGGCGTGGATGGCCGCGCAACTGGTTGTAGCTTGTCGGGCCGCCGAAGTACTGGATTAAAAACAGCCGCTGATGCTCTTTTCCCGGCTCAAGATCGGCCGGAAACAGTGGGCGCAGCAGCGGATCAGCCTCAACCAGGGCGTAAAATACATCAACTAAACGACGGAATGTCGGCTCGCCGCCGACCTGCGCATAAATTGTTGGTTCGTTCATCATTGGTTCTCACTCTTGCTTGGCTCAGAACCATTATAATTGACGCCTGCGGCAGCGCGGCAAGACGATCTTTTTGCGTCGTTTTAGCGGCGAAGTCGCCACAACAACGTAAAGAGAAGGAACACCCCTATGAATGAGCCGTTCTATGGATTAGCGACTCACAGCATCACGAATGGGCATGTCCAGCTCGATGTACTCAGCACGGCAGGGCCGCGAATCGTGCGGCTGATCGGCGCAAATGGGCGTAATCTGCTGGCCGAGATGCCGGACAAAACCTGGGACGTGCCCAACGGCACCTTTCATATCTACGGCGGGCATCGGCTCTGGCATGGGCCGGAAGCGTTTCCACGAACGTATCAGCCCGACAACGAGGGCCTGGAGTTAGAGGAGATCGCCGGCGGCGTGATCTTGCGCCGACCAACCGAACCGGCCAGCGGGATCGCCAAAGAGGTCGTCATTCGACTGGCGACCGACCGCGCCGCGCTCACGATCGATCACCACTTGATCAACAACAGCCCCTGGCCGATCGAACTGGCGCCCTGGGCGATCACGCAGTTTCGCCCCGGCGGCCACGCGATCATCCCCTTTGGGCCGATCGATCCGGATCGGGCGGCCTTGCTGCCGAATCGCATGCTGGTCTTCTGGCCGTACACCCAACCGAGTGATCCGCGCTTTCGCTTCGGCGATGCATACCTGATTATCCATGCGGGCGAACTGCCGCCAACCAAACTCGGCACCTTTGTGGAACGCGGCTGGACGGCTTATCATGTTGATGAAACACTGATCGTCAAGCGCTTTACCCCACAGCCGGGCAGCAATCATGTCGATCACGGCTGCAATGTCGAAGTGTATACCGACCGCAACACCCTGGAGTTGGAGACGATTGCGCCGCTGAGCCGTTTGGAACCGGGCGCAAGGGTGAATCACCGCGAGGAGTGGGAATTGTCCAAAGGCACGGCAGATCCGATCGATGAATCCTGGGTGCAACGCATCACGGATGGATTGAACTTGCCGTAACCCGGCGTCGCCGGTGTGCGGGGAGCGACGCACGATCGTGCATCGCTCCCTGTGCGATATAATTCATGACAAATAATACCAAGCGACGCCGGACTCAGCATCGGGAAGCACTGCCCGCCGCCGCCGGCATCGGCATTTGGTTGTCGATTATCAACAGCATGTTAACCGTCATTCGGTCGGGATTGTCACAAGCGGAAGGTTCATCTCTCCGCTGCACAATGAGCAAGTTGCACGGGTAATGCAACAGTGCATATGTGCACTTTTTATTGACACTGCTGTCCGTTCGTGGTACTATTTGCCCACAGTGAATGCGCCGAACCTGCAAGTTAATACCATCCGGGTTTTGGCATTTAAGCAAAAAATCCGTCCCGTGCAGCAGTCAGCATCCCGGTAAGACTACCGGGGGCGCAACTGAGGCAACCGACATTGCGCCAACACCCTCGGCGTACAACTGCGAACACCTTTGCGACCGCTTGCGTCTGCTCCAGGAAAGATACCGATGCGAACCCTCATTTTTACCGGTAAAGGCGGGGTCGGCAAAACCAGTGTCGCTGCGGCCACGGCTCTGCGGGCTGCGGAGCGTGGATTGCGCACGCTGGTGATGAGCACCGATCCGGCCCACTCACTGGCCGACTCGCTGGATTTAGAAGGACCGCTCGGCCCCGATCCGGTGCCGATTGCGAAGAATCTTGATGCGCTTGAAGTCAGTATCTATCACGACATCGAATCGAACTGGGGAATTGTGCGCGAGCATTTCGCGCAACTCATGTCCGAGCAGGGTGTGACGGGGATTCTGGCGGATGAGATGAGTATTCTCCCCGGGATGGAGGAGGCATTTCCGCTTATCCGCATCAAGAAGCACAAAGACGAAAATGATTACGATCTGCTCGTGATCGACTGCGCGCCCACCGGCGAAACACTGCGGCTCCTTTCGGCGCCGGAGACATTCAAGTGGGCGATCAATATGCTGCGCAGCGCCGAGCGCTTTTTGATCAAGCCGATCCTGCGCCCGATGAGCAAGATCACGCCCCAACTCAACAAAATGGTCGCACCGGCTGAGGTGTACGAGGCAGTTGATGATATGTTCCGCCAGATGGAAGGCGTAACCTCGACCCTGACCAATCCGCGTGAAACGTCGATTCGGCTGGTGATGAACCCCGAGAAGATGGTGATCAAGGAGAGCCAGCGCGCCCTGACATATCTTTCGATGTATGGGATGACCGTCGATACGGTGGTGGTCAACAAGATCTTGCCGGTCGATCGGGATAGCGGCTATCTGAACCACTGGAAAGACGTGCAGCAGCGCTATCTTCACGATGTCACCCATTCGTTTGCGCCGCTGCCGATCCGGCATGTGCCATACTATGCGGAAGAGGTTGTCGGCCTCGATCGCCTGCGCCAGATGGGCGAAGATATTTACGGCAGCATCGATCCGACGGCGGTGGTGTATGATAAGCCGCCGATGGATATTTCCAAACTCGCCGACGGCAGTTATCGGGTAAAGATCCGCCTGCCCTTCGCCGATGTCAGCCAGCTTGATCTGTATCAAAACGGCGATGAGTTGGTAGTACAAATCGGCGACTTCCGGCGCATCATCACACTGCCCACCAGCCTGGCGGGAAGTGAGGCCGGGCAGGCCGAGATGGACGGCGAATGGCTGATCGTCCCGTTTTATGCGGGCGTGGCTGCGCGCTAGGGCGAATGCAGAATTGGGAATGCAGAATAAGGCAGTGTCATTAGTCCTACCTGACCGAATTCTGCATTCTGCATTAACACACGGGGTTCACCGGGCCGTGCCCGGAGCCTATACACGGTTCGTTCTGATAAGGAGGTGTCCGCATGGCCACAACGCGCGGATGGTTCTCGGAGTCCTCTGCACAGGTGGCGCAGATCGGCGACATCATGTTCCAGGGCCACTGGCAATGGGTCGCTAATGCGCTGGCTGCTACGCAGGACGCAGTGCTGAACATCAATCGCAATGCTTACCCGGGCTTCGCCCGCAGTGGTAGCGGCGAGAGTGGTTTCAGCACCGAGCAGGGTGGTGTTCGCCAGAAGCGTATTCGTTCGCGCTTCAATCGGTAGTTCGATCATGGACGGCGGGCAACAGGTGCGGCCATTGTGGCGCCTTGTTGCCTGTCGCCACTTGTCAGGCGTGCAATGATCAGTCTGCTCTACCATAGTCATACCCTGGTTCCGGGGCATCTCGTTGAGCTGGAATCGCTGGGGTTGCTCGACGCCGATGAGCATGTGCTTGTGGCGATCGATGGCGTGCTCCTTGATGCTGCCGGACGTCGTCTGAGCGGGCCAACGCTGCATGATTATTGTCTGATCACCAATCTCCGTGTGCTGCTCTGGGCGCGCGATTATAGTCGGCATCAGGGTTGGGCTTTTCCGCTGAGCGAGTTGGAACTCGCCGAGGGCGAGGCGATCGATCCGCTCCACGCGACGTTGCGATTGGTGTTTGCCGGGCCGGAAGGCGAAGAGCAATTTACGCTTACGCTGATGCCCAGCGCCAGTTTGATGGCAGCGCTTGCATTGCTCGAAACGGCGGCTGAAACCGCCCGTGAAGTAGGTGATAGCGCCGACGAGATCGGCCCGGCCGTGATCGCCGCGCTGAGTGCGCAAATTTTCGGCCACGCCGATGCGCCACGCCCTGGAAGTATGCCGTATCGCTGGATGGTACGTCGGCGCAGGAGTATGTGCCCGCCGCTGATCCCAACATTATCTTTCAGTCCGATCCGGCGAATCTGCCCCCCGGTCAGATCTATACCGCCGGGCGGTTGGCCCGTTCAGCCTGGGATACGTTCCGCCGGGCGCTGCGTGAGGCCGACTTGCCGTTTGATCTGAACAATAACAGTTTGCGCGATCTGACCGAAGCCGTGCGGGCGATCAACGAGTTGGTGCATACGGTCTCGGCAAATCCAAATGCGCAGCAGATGGCGATGGCGTTCTTGAACCGCCAGGGTCAGCCGGGCGCCGCTCCACAGGCGACACCGCCGCCGGCCGCCACTAGCGGTCAGGCGCTGCGAACGCCCGAAGCGCAGCCGGACGCGGCTCCGTCGGAATACCGCGAGATCCCGCTGCGTCGCCGCCGCAATCCGGAACCTGAAGTTGCGCGGCCTGCTCCCCCGGTCGAGCCGCCGGTCGCTGCTACACCTGCCGCCGAACCGCCGCCCGACCGCCGTGAAATCCCGATTCGCCGCCGCACACCTACCAATCGTCCGGCAATGGCAGTTTCGATGAGCGGCTCCGGCGATCGTGGCGAGGACGAACGTAAGTAGGGCCGCAGCCTGCTGCGGCCGGGCACAGAGAAATTCAACATTCGGCCCATGCCTAGTACGCTCAAGCGTACGTACGTCTACGGCGCACATCGCACGGTGACGGCCTCAAGGCCGGTACAAACCCTCGACGGACGTAGGCCGACCGGTACTAGTTATTCGGTAGCGAAGGAGCGAGGTGATCCGATGAGTATACGCCCGTATCTCGGCGTCAATGTGAACGCCGCCAGCGTCGCTGAAATACATCAGCGCGGCCTGCTTGAAGAAGGCGAGCAGTTGCTTGCTTTGTTCGACGGCGTGCTGCTTGATGAGAATCGTCGCCGGGTGGGCGGACTCGCGCTCACCGATTTTGTCGCCTTAACCGACCAGCGCCTGATCACCTGGGCGCGCGGTTTCTTCAGCGATACGGTCGATGGTTTGCCCTGGCAGGATGTTGATGTCGCGCGCACCGAGAACTGGGATCCCTGGCACGGCCGGGTGATGATCGCGCTGCGCCTGCCGGCGGTCGAAGCTCCGCGCCGCCGGATCGTGGTGCAAGGCGTCACCCAGGAACAACCCAGTACGGAACGGGTGATTGTCAATACGTTCGACTATATGCCGGTCGATGATGTGAAGGTAATGGCCGAGATGATCAGTTGGCTCGGCGAGCAGGTGACCGCCGGCACGAACAGCGAGGAATTGGTCGCGGCGTTCGCCGAACTGTTTCCCGCCGTCGATCATCCTGCGCCGCGCTCCTTCTTTCAGATCGAGCCGATGCCGCCGGCCGAGATCGAGGAGCCGGTCGCACCGGTCGAGGAGCCGCGCCGGCGCTGGTGGCAGCGCAGCAGCAATACATCCGCGCCGCAAGGACAATCGGCCTCGAATCTGATCACGGCCTATGAGCAGCAGCGCCAGGGGATGCCGAGCAACACAAATTCGGCTCCCGCCGCACCGCAGCCACTGCCGCCCGCCGGTATGCCGGTGATGCCCGAGCAGCCCAACATGTACGAGGTCAGTCGTTCATTGCGGCTCTTCCTTGAAGCGCCGCGACGCCTGGCCCGCGGGTTGCGCCGGGCGGGCGAAGTGGTGAACGGCGCCGGCGAGTTGGTGAACGGCATGCAAGATCCGCTCGTGCGCCGGAATGCGATGCGCGGGTTGTATCAGGTCGCAGCGCAGCAAGAGGCCGATGGTGGGCCGTTGGCGCCGGTTGGGCCGGTGGTGCGAGCGGCAGTACGTTTCGCCGAACCGCTCCAGGAGGAGCAGGCCACGCCGACACGCCGCATCCAGGTTCGGCCATCGAGCACCCGTCGCTCGCCGAGCACTGTGCTGCAAGAAGCAGCCGCAAACGGTGAACTGAACGGCGAACACAGCGATGCCGAGGGCGAGAAGCGCCCGGTGCGCCGCAGCGTCAGCATCCGCCGGGTCGAGCCGCCGGCCGAAGACGCATCCGAGGCGGATGGGCCGGCAGTACCGGCAGTCGAAACCGAAAAGCCTGTGGCCGAGCCGCCGCGCATCCCGGTGCGCCGGATCGCAATCGGACGCAGCGAGGCGACCCCGGCGCCGGTGAGCATGAACGGCAATGGACACCATCCGGAGGATGTGTAAAAGGGTGGTGATGACGCGGCATGGCGAGGCGAAGCATTCGCCCCATATCCGTCATCTACAACCGTAATTACTGTGCGGCGAATGCTTCGCCCGTACAGCCGGTAACGAGCGGAGAAGCGCCCAGTACACAGAGCACCTATGACACGTGTGATTATCTACTCCGGTAAAGGCGGCACCGGCAAAACCACAATTTCGGCGGCGACCGCCACACTGCTGGCCGAGTCCGGCCGGCGGACGTTGGTGATCTCCAGCGATCCGGCCCATTCGCTGGCCGATGCGATCGGGATGCCGATCAGCCGCGAGCGGGTGACGCCGATTATGCCGCGCCTGTACGGATTAGAGATCGATACGATCTTCGAGTGGCGGCGCAATCTGAGTGGTTTTCAGCAGTTTATCGCCAACACCTATTCCAACCGCGGCGTCGATCGCTCGACTGCGGCCGAACTCGCCAATCAGCCCGGCCTTGATGAAATTCTGGCCTTGCAACGAGTGATGGACGAGGCGCAGAGCGGACGCTGGGATGCGATCGTGCTTGACACCGCCCCGACCGGCAATACGCTGCGGCTGCTGGCCTATCCGGAGTTGATCATCGGCGGCGACGCCGGCAAAAAGTTCTTTCGGGTCTACCGGGGCCTGGCCAATGTGGCCCGGCCTTTCCGGCGTGATCTGCCCGACGACCGCTTCTTCGATGAGGTTGGAGAATTGCTGTCGCGGATGGAACGCCTGGCGAATTTCCTGCTGAGCAGCGATATTTCGATCCGGCTGGTGCTGAATCCCGAGAAATTGCCCCTGCTGGAAACGCGCCGGGCCTATACGTTCCTCAATCTCTACGGCCTGATGCTCGATGCCGTGATGGTGAACAAGATCTTGCCGCAACGGGCCGATCTTGGGCCATACTTCGATTACTGGGTGCAACTGCAACAGGGCTATCTGAAAGAGATCAACGAGAGTTTCGCACCGACGCCGATCTTCCACACGGTGTTGCAGGAAGGTGAACCGATCGGCACAACCATGCTCAGTGCGATCGGGAAGGCGACCTTCGGCACATGTGATGCCGGCGCCCTGTTGTACGACGATCGCCCGATCTGGTTGGAGCAGTGGAACCAGGACAACGAGCCGGGATTGTACGATCTGTGTCTGCGCCTGCCCTTTGTCGAAGATGAGGCGGTGACGATCGATCGCAATGGCCCGGATATTGTACTTGCGATTGGTCGAGTGCAACGCACGATCGCGTTGCCGCGCATTCTGTACGATTGCTCGCTGGATGGACATCGCTACGAGGATGGGGTGTTACGGCTGGCATTTCGTGAACAGCCGCTTGATCAGGCCGATCTGGCGAAGCCGTCTTCCGATACAATGCATGTCGAGGCTGCCTGATACGGTCGGCCAGGCGCCGTCCGCGAGATTATCATGCGTATCCTGATCTACAGTTCGAACAATCCAATCGCCCAGGCTGCCGCTGCCTGTGCCGCCGCTTGCCACGCTGCCCGGCGCGGTGAACGGGTGTTGCTGGCTTCCAGTGGGCCCGGCCATCTGATCGGCGCTCTGCTCGGTCAGAATCTCAGCCCGCGACCGCTGGAGCTTGAATCCAATCTGGCGGCGATGGAGATCGGCGCACTCGAAGAGGTTGGCGCGCGCTGGGATGTCGTGCGCCCGACGTTACGCAGTGGAATTGTGGCCCGCCTGCGCGATCTTAGTGGCGACGAGTTGCCGTCCTTCCCCGGCATGGATGCCGTTTCAGCACTGCTGGTGGCCGATCGCGCCCGCAGCACCGGCCAGTTCGATCTGGTAGTGTTGGCAGGCCCGGCGCCCGATAGTCTGGTGCGTGCGCTGACTTTGCCGGATGTGATGCGCTGGCTGCTCAGAATACTGTTCGGGCTGGATCGCGGCCCCGGTAAATCGCGCAGTTCGCAGGAGACGGCGCTGATCCCGGCCGCGCTGATCGCGCCGAATATGACCGCGCCGCTGCAGGATGTGCGCGTGGTGCTGGAAGAGCAACGGGCCAGGCTCGATCCCGCTGCCGGCGCGCTGGTGCGGATTGTGACTACGCCGATCGAGTTGCGCCTGCCGACCCTGCAAACCGACCTGACCGGCCTGGGGCTGTATGGGCTCGCAGTTGATGAACTGGTGGTGCCCGGCGCACCGGCCGAGGTTCCCGACGAGATCCGCAAGCTTTATGGCCACGAAGCCGGCCCGTCCCGCCCGAGTTTACGGATCGGAACATTGCCGACCGGTATCGCCGACCGTGATGAGTGGGCATTGCGTGGCGCCGCCCTTTATCACGACGGCCCGGTGATCAGCAGCCCGCCGCGAACCAACGACAACCCGCGTGAGTTGCGGCTGGTTATCCCATTCCTCGACCCGAAAAGCCTGGATATTGCCGTCGCCAACGAGGAAGTAGTGGTGCGGATCGGCCAATTCCGCCGCCACCTGCTGCTGCCCGGCCTGCTCGAAGGCGGCAAACTACGGGCGCGGGTTGAGAATGAAGTGCTACGACTGTGGGTTGAGTGAATGCAGAATGCATTCCGGAGGTGTGGTATGGCCAGTCAGATCGACCAACTACCGGAGAGTGCAATGGCGCAGCCGGAAACCCAGGGTACGGCGAAATATCGCACGTACTGTGCGGAAGTCGATGCGGCGCTGGCCGGTTCGCTGAGCACGAATGAGCGCAAGCGGCTCGAACATCAGCGCCACCTGCTGAGCCGGGCGAAATTCATCACGGTGAACGGCGTCGTCCATCATTATCAAGAGGCCGGCCCGGCCGACGGCGCGCCGCTGGTGTTGATTCACGGCTGGGATTGTTCGGCCTTCTGGTGGCACCACATTATCGATCCGCTCGCCGGATCGGGCTACCGGGTGATCAGCTACGATCTGAAGGGCCATGGATTCTCCGATCCCGACCCGAACGAAGGCTACACCGTGGCCGGGTTCAGCGCCGACCTCCGAACTCTGGCCGATGCCTTGAACCTGAAGGCGCAACACGTCGCCGCCTTTTCGCTCGGTGCCTTTGTGGCGCTGGATTATGCCGACAAACATCCCGATCAGATCCGCTCGTTGACCTTCTTCAACTTCAGCGAATTGCCATTTAACACATTTGCCGCGAAACTTGTGCCAGGTGTGCTTGATACCGTCTTTAACCGGATTTTGCGCCCGATCGAGCGGCGCGGCCTGTGGTGGATTCCCTATATCTACGCGCTGACGGTGCTGTCGAAAAACACTGCGCCGGTGAATGATGTGAAGCTGGCAACATTGAGCCTGCGCTGCTGCGATCCTCAGGCCGTACGGGTATCGGCCCGCGAATTGTCACGGCGCGAAATTTTGCAGGCGGTGCCGAAGCAAATGGCCGGCGTCAAGCAACCGACATTGCTGGTGGCCGGTGCCGGCGACCCGATCATGCGCCCGGCCGCGGCCGCGCCCCTGATGAACCATGCCCGCCAGGGAACCTATCTGGAAGTGCCGAAATGCGGGCATCTGATTTTGTTTGAGTTACCGGAACAAGTGGTTCAAATTTTACGCCTGTTCCTCAAAGGAACATAAACACTCAAACCGTAGCGGTTCATGGTGCGGCATAACCGTACCATGGCCAACTGCATTCCGAGGTATCTTATGCAATTGCTGCTGCGCGCCAACGGCCGTCAAGCCGCCGTCATCATGGAACAAGCCGGCGATCAGGTGCTCACGGTCGGCGAGTATCGCTACCACCTTGCCTCGATGGCGCGCCACTTGCGCCGGTTGGCCGAGCGGATGTGGGGCGCGATGCTGACGCCGGAGATCCTGAGCGAGCGGATGACATTTGAAGCAATCGACAACGGTCGTAATCCCGTCGGCGATAGCGGCAGCTTCTCACCGCGCAGCGGATCGTATGTTGCGTTGGGGCGCTGGGATGAACAGGGCAGTATCGGGATTGCGTTGCATGAACTGGCCCACGAGATGCATATGCGCTCGGGCGGGTATGATCAGAGCGACGGTGTTCTGCGCGAGGCGATATCACTCATGGCCGAGCGCGAGTCGGGGTTGCGCCGTACCTTCGAGCGCGAACCGTACTATACCGCCAGCAATCTTATCAACCAGATTTGTGAATTATCGGCATTTGGACGCCAATCATTCCCGAAGCGCTGGGCCGAGTTGAACAGCGTGCAGAGTGAGACCGGCCTGGCCGACCTGGTAAACTATTATCTCGATAAGAGCGAGCGCCTTGGGTTGGGGAAATGGCTTCAACGCTACAGCCCCGATCTTGAATTGCGCGATGCGCTGATGAGTAAGCTCGCCCTTACCAGTTCCCGCTACAGCCTGGAGTATCGCCGCTGCTTGCTCAAGGCAGTCACGCGGTGTACCCAGGAAACAGCGCCCGATCGGCTTTTTTATGTGCTCGATTCGGTTGTTGCCCTTGACCGTCGCTACCCCGGCGACGACCTGGAACGGATTATTGAATTTTGCTTTGCGCCCTATCAGCGACCGCAACGACGCCTATTCGCTTTCGGCTGATCGGTTCGCGGCCCGCCGCTGATCCATCGTAAGGAGTGTCCGATGAGTAACTACGATGATCAAAACTCGACCGTTCGCTGGATCCCGCGTTGGGTACGTAACTTACTTGGCCTGAGCGCCGAAGATACGCGCCCGAACTATTCGCGCTACGACATGGATCGCCGCCAGATGGCGGAAAAAGGGGTGAACTGGATTCCCGATCCGATCCAGCGCTTGCTTGGTCTCGATTTTAGTGAGCCAAAGCGTTACGGCCCGAGTGAATACGATGACTCGTACCGCAGCGGGTATACTGCGCCGCGGCCAAGCCTGCCGCCGCCGCCGGCTGCATTGCCGCCCCCCCCGGTGCAGTCTGCGTCCAGCAGCAGCAGCACCGGCTTCGACAGCAGCCAGCGCCCGCTGAATTTCAACACCGGCCCACGCCTGGAATTCGGCAAGTATCAGTCGGACAATGCCCAACAAACCGGCGAGCGTGTCGGCTCGGGTATGCCACTGAATATCGACACCGATGTTCTGCCGATCGGCTATTTGCTGCGCTCCTACGCCCGCGGCGCCTTGCCGCCCCAGGGGCTTGAGGAGTTCACCAAGCAGGCCCGCGCCACCACCGGCGATGTCTGGGATTTTTATACGCGCTGGATTCGCTTTCAGGCCGACGAAGTTTTCCGAATCGGGCGTGACGTGGTGGATGCAGTCGCCGATGCCACAACACCGGCCCCCAGCACCACTAACGGCACCCTGAAACGGATCAAGGTTACGACGGTGAACGGCGGAACCGAAACAACTGTGAGCGAGACGAAAGTCACTGTGGCCGAAACGCCCCAACCAATTCCGGTGGTGACGCCGCCGCCGGTTGCGCCGGTGGTTCCGCCGGTGGTTCCGCCGGTTGCCGACAGCGATACGAAGGACGACGAGAAGCCGCAGAGTTGAAGTATTAATGCCTATGCTAGGGTTGTGTGTTTTGGCCGCCGCATTGCCAAAATGCACAACCCTGTCGCATCCTGGAGGAAGCCATGAGCAACCCGGTGGTCATCATCGGTGGGTGGCTCTCCAACCCCCGAGACTATGTCGGAATGGCGAAAGTGCTCGCCAACCCGCCGTACCAGCGCATTGTTTATGTCACCGATTTTAACCGTCGCCGCTGGTTTGCAGTGCGCGACCCGAATTTCCGCCCCGTGCTTGATGCATTAGCCGACACCGTGCATATGGCCCTGGCCGAAACCGGCGCCGACGCCGTCGATATTATCGGTCATAGCGCCGGCGGACGCATCGCCCGCGCCTATCTCGGCCACCTGCCGTTTGCCGGCCGGGTGTACAATGGCCAAAGCCATGTACACCGCTTGATCACCCTCGGCACCGCCCACGCAACAAACGAAGTATGGGTTGCGACATTCGCGGCGATCATGGACGGCCAGTATCCGGGGGCTTTTTACTCCCACGTCAAATATCGCTCGGTTGCCGGGCGAAGTGTCCGCGGCCGACTGATCGGAACACCCGAGGAAATACTCGCCTATCAGTCCTACAGTGTTTCGTTCACCGACGGCAATGTGATCGGCGACGGCATTATCCCCGAGAAATGCTGCTACCTGTCAGGCGCCGATAATCTGGTGTTAGTTGGCGCACGCCACTCGCCGTATGTCACACCGGGGAGTTGGTACGGCGCAACACAGATTATCCCGGCCTGGTTCGAGGACTGAGATTTGCTTGAAATATTGACGATTTGTACTATAATACAAATACTATCAGGATATGCCCGTTATGATCTCCACATCTGAGCCGCGGGTGCCGCTGGCGAAGAAAATTCGCGCCCACATCGCACTGGCCGATCCGATCACCTGGATGTCGGCAAGCCTGCTTGTCTTCTGTGGGGTGATCGCATCAGGCAGCTTCGACGGGGGCAATCCGCAGCACTGGGGGCTGGTGTTCCTGGCATCCCTGATGACTGGGCCGCTGGCAACCGGATTTAGTCAGAGCATCAACGATTATTACGATCGCGAGCTTGATGCGATCAACGATCCGGAGCGGCCGATCCCGGCCGGTTGGTATCGTTGAGCGAGGCCCGCGCGAACTGGATTGTGCTTGCCGTCGCAACCATCCTGGTGTCGTTGGTGTTCGGTAAGCCGTTGATTGTGGTGCTGGCGGTGCTGGGAGTGGTGCTTTCAGCGGCATACAGTGTGCCGCCGATCAAACTCAAACGGCATTTCTGGCTCGGCCCGCCCGCAGTCGGGATCGGCTATGTAACGATGAGTTGGCTCGCCGGGCATCTGATCCTGGCCCCGTTAACAACTGAAAGCGTGATTGTCGCCGTAATCAACGCCGGCATTGCCACCGGTTTGCTCTTCTTGAACGACATCAAGAGTATCGAAGGCGACCGGCGCCACGGCCTGCAATCGCTAACGGTTGCGCTCGGCATCCATCGTTCGCTGCTGGTTGCGTACGTCACGATCAACCTGTGCCAGCTCGTTTTGATGGTGCTCGCCTTTGTCTGGGGCTATCTCTGGGTCGGCCTGTTTATGTTGCTTACCCTGGTTGTGCCGATCTACAGCCAGATCCGGCTGTATCAGGAGCCGAACCACGAGAATTTTAAGCGCTATATTCTGGCCACGAACCCATTTATCGTGCTGATCGAGTTTATCTCGGCTTTTCTGGTGGGTGGCTATTTCGGATAACCGCTGGGATCGACGAACCGGCATAGCGCTTTGGAATGCATCGCAGAAATTCCGAATTCTGAATGCTGAATTCTGAATTGCACTTAGGAGGTTTCCATGTCTGAAGTACAGAGCGAGGTTCGAGTACGTAATGTAAGTACACGGCGTAGCGACAGCTTTATGGAGTCGGCGATGGAGTTCGGTGGCGGCGTGGTGCGACTGGGTTTTTCGGTTGCCACGCTGCCCCTCGCCCTGCTGCCGAGTGAGTCGCGTATGCATATGCGCAACGCAACCAAAGAGTTGTTTTACGCATTCGCCGAGTTGCCGCGCGATTTCGCCAATATTGCCGGCAAAGAGATCGAAGCGTGGGCCGCCGAGGGCGAGGAGCCGACCGTTGCGCCTAAGGACGAGTTGACCAAGTTCTGATGTAAAGGAGTACCAGACAATGAGCGAAACGACAAAGCGTCCTGAACGCGAAGGTCTGTTTGAAATGGGAGCCGCAGCGGTCGGTACTGCGACGCGCCTGGGGTTGACGGTTTCGTCGGTGCCGTTGGTGCTGTTGCCGCGCAACGCCCGCCGCCGTGTCCGCCGCGCCATGGTCGAGGTTGCCCGCGCAGTGGTGGTGCTGCCCAAAGAACTGACGGCGGTCTCTGAGCGTGTGGTTGACGATATCTTCAACGGCACCGAGCCGACCTTCCAGATGCCGAATATCGATCGCATTGGCGAACGCGCACGCTCCTTCACCGAGCGCCTTGGCCGGGCCGCCGATGAATTCGGCGTCAGCCTCGGCCGCGCCGCCGAACGGGCCGCCGATGATGTCGAGCGTAACGCCGGTCGCGTCGATGAGTGGGTCGAGAAACCCCCGGAAGCGCCAAAGGTCTAACAACCGGTTCGTCTGGCTCGTTCTGGCGGTGAAGCCGGCAAAACGAGCCAGGCATTGGATGCAGGGGCTACGACTCCTGGCAAGGCGGGGGGATCGACATCCCCCGCCTTTTGTGCATGTTGTGGTACGCTACAAAGGAGTTACCGTAGCACTAAATTCCATGTATGAGCACTACTATGCAGATCGTTATTCTGGGTGCCGGTTATGCCGGCCTGCGGGCCGCCCTCGATCTCGACCGACTGATTCGCGAACACGGCTATGATGCCACTGTTACCCTGGTTGACCAGAATGCCTATCATCAGGTGGTTCAGGTACTCCATCTGACCGCCACTGCCGCTATCCATAGCCGCGAGGCGATCTACGAGCTTGATCGCCTGCTGCGCAGCAGCGACATTCAGTTTGTGCAAAGCCGCGTCTGCCGGATCGCCGCACTCGATCGCGCCCTTGAATTGGCAGACGGTCGCCGGATTTCCTACGACCGGTTGGTGATTGCACTCGGCGCCGAGACGGCCTACTACAATATTCCCGGCGCCAAAGAACATACGTTGCCGCTCCGCACCTACGAACAGGCGCTCGCCCTACGCGAGCATATCAAGGCTCAGTTTAGCGCCGCCGCCGGCGCTGCCAATCCTCGTGTTCTGCTTACCACGGCGATCGTCGGCGGTGGCTTTACCGGCTGTCAGATCGCGGGCGAAGTGGCCGATTGGAGCGATCAACTCTGTGCCGAAACCGGCGCACCGAAAAACGAAGTGCGAATCGCGCTGCTCGACCGCGGCCCGGCACTCTTACGGCAATTCGGCGCCTGGGCCGGGAAAGATGCGCAGCGGAGCCTCGACCGGATGGGCGTCAGTGTGTATCTGAACACAAAGATCGAGGCGGTGGAACCGCAATTGCTACAGGTGGAAGGCAAGCGCCTGCTGCGCGCCGCCACGGTTATCTGGGTTGCCGGGATCCAGGCGCCCGCGCTGCTGGCTGAGTCCGGGTTGGAGGTCGATTCAACGGCCGCGTCTATGTCGATCGGTATTTACGGGTGCGCAATCAAGGCCTGATCTTCGCGATCGGCGATTGCGCCGCCATCCCCGATGGCCCCGACAACACCGTTCCGGCGACTGCCAGCTATGCGATGCGCCAGGGTTCACATATCGCAGAGACATTGTTGGCCGAGATTGGCGGGCGGGCGCCGCAGTCCTACGAGCCGCTTCATCTTGGCGAACTTGTCTCACTCGGCCCGAATTATGCGATCGGCAATCCACTTGGTGTGCCGTTGTTCGGCTATCCGGCCCTGGCGATGAAAAAGGGCGTCGAGCAGTATTACCGCGCCACCATTGAGGGATAAGGAGCTGTGTATGATAGTTCAGGAAGAATTCATCTCGATCAAGACAACGCCCGACGTGGTGGAGCGCTGGCTGACTGATCCGAAGCTTTTCGATCAGTGGCGCTCGCCGATTGTGCTGATTGAGCCGCTTGAGGGCGATCTCATGGCGCAGGGCAGCATGTTCCGGCTACGCCTGAAAACACTGGCCCTGGCCGGCTCGACCTACCTGGTGAACGAGCGCGATAACGAACATCTGCTGTTTGTAATGGATGGGTTGTGGCGCGGCACCGAACTCTGGCGCTGGTTCCGCGACGGCGAACGCACGATCGTGCAGAATCGCGTTGAGTACGTTGTACCCAACGATGCACTGCGGGTTTTTGTGGTTAGTTTCGGGCGTTTGTTTGCGCAACTGGACATGAAGCTGCAACTGACCAACCTGCGCATCGCGATCGAAGGCGGCGTCCGTACCATGCCGATCAGAGAGCCGAGTTTGCCGGGATGATCTGACCGGGTGGCGGCAACTACGTCACCAGAATCCAGTGGGCCGACAGCAATGCTGCCGGCCCACTGGATTTTCTACAGAAAGGTCGCCGGCGTCAGGCGCCGTGTGAAGTAGTGCATGGCGATGTTCACCATCCAGATCCAGTCGAACTTGCGACCGGCCATGCGCTTCCAGATATTCGGCCAGGAATAGATCTCGCGCTGGACTTTGATAAAGTTGCCGAGGAATTCGTCGCGCTGGATCTTGGCCGGCTCGTACATATAGTGGAACGTATCGTACTTGTTCCAGTCGTGCTGCACAATCCGCGCCTTCATCTCCTCGTACCAGGGAGTACCGGGGAATGGCGTCGCAATCGTGAAAACCGGGAACTCGATCCGGTTCTGCATAATAAAATCGTAGGTGTGTTGGAAACTCGCCGGCGTGTCGGTATCGAAGCCGAAGATGAAGTAGCCCTGAATGGCGATACCCTGCTTATGCACATTATCGACCACATCTTCGTAGCGACCAACCCGGTTCGAGCCTTTATGCACATACTTGATTGTGTCGGGCGAAACCGACTCAAAGCCGATATTCAGCATCTCGCAGCCGGCGGTTTTCGCCAGGATCGCAAAATTCGGATCTTCAAGGAAGTTCATCGAGATATTGGCGTTCCACTTCACGCCCAACCCGACCATCGCCTCGAACAACTCGGTGGCGAACTTCGGCCGGAAGCTGATATTGTCGTCCATGAACGAGATATGAATATCGGGCTTGCCGGCGGCATTCTGGTGAAAGCGCAACTCATCGATCACGCGGTCGGAATCGCGCATGCGGAAACTCTTGCCGTAGATACGCGGCGTGCAACAGAAATTGCAGCCCACCGGGCAACCCTTGGTTGCGAGCAGCGGCAGGCGGAATGAGTAACGCTTCGAATTAGGTGAGCTACGCGCATAGGCGAAATTCGGCTGGCCCATCTCGCCCATGGCCTTGAAGCCCTCGGGCTTATAGAGCGGCTTCATGGTATCGGCATAGATGTCGCGGGCCAGATCATCCCAGATCGACTCGATCTCACCGAACACCACCGAGTTCGAGTGTTGCAGCGCCTCATCGGGCAGCATCGTCGGATGCACGCCGCCGAGAATCACCTTCTTGTCCTGGGCAAGCGCCCGATCACCGATGCGATAGGCCCGCTTAGCATTCAGCGTGCGCGATGTCATCGCGATCACATCGAAGCGCGACAAATCCTCGGGCACCTTGTCGCCGATCCGTTCGTCCAGGAACTCAACATCGAAATGCTGCTCGGCCATGGTCGAGACCATCAGCAGATTGAGCGGCATACTCACCTTGCCCGAGTCAACCATCAAAGGCGTGTCGCTCTTCGGCTGGATCACCAGCCACTTTTTGCGCCGCGCGCCTTCAGGAACGATCGGGCGCGGGGCCACATCAATCGCTTCGGGTGTAATCACCGCTGTCATCTTGCAATCCCTCCGCTACACACTTTGTTGGTGATACTGAGGCAACGGCGCACGTTTGCCGCTCTTGATACTGGCGATCTGATCGATCAAATTGCGCCGGAAAAACACACTTGTCACCAGGTTGATCATTTTGTTCCGATTGCCGAGCACGCGCCGCGCAATGGTATCCCAGGTATACATGCGCAAGAAGTGGTTCATATACGCAAGTTGATACTCCATGGGATCGTACTTATCACAGCGCACCACCAGATTATGGGCGGTATACTTATCCCAATCCTCATCGACGATCAACCCCTGCGACTTATACTCGTGATAAAGGGCCGTGCCGGGATAAGGCGTGATGATCGAGTAGATCGGCATCATCAACGCATTTTCGCGTACGAACTTCTCGGTGGCAACCATGTCTTCGTAGGTGTCGATCGCCGGGTTCACCAGGAAATTGCCCTGCACATTCAGGCCGGCCTTGCGGCACTTCTTGATGATCCGCGCATAATCCTCGGCCAGATTGATCCGGCCCTTGTTATACTGCTTGAGGGTGGTCTGATTCACCGACTCAAAGCCAACCAGGGCCATCACACAGCCGGCCTTCACCAGCAGATCGACGGTGGTATCGTCGTCGAGAAACTTGAGGCTGATGAAGCTGCTGAACTTGATATTGCACTCGATCAGGATGTGCAAAATCTCGTGCATACGCTGCTTATTCACGCCCAGATTCTCATCGGTGAACATGAACCAGGGTTCTTTACCGTAGCGCGACTCCTCGAACCAGACCTGTTTAGCGGACTCAATCTGGGCCTTAATCGTTTCGGCCGATTGAATACGATACAGCCGGCCGGTGAAATTCGGCGTGACACAGAACGAACATGTAAACGGGCAACCGCGGGTCATGTAGATCGGGATCGACTTCCGCGCATCGATCTTGTCGCGCTTGCTGGCCTTGAAGATCCGCGCGTAATCGATCACTGGAACCTCGCTGACCGGCGCATATTCCGAGGCGTTATAGCGCGGCTTCAGCACCCCATCGGCCTGATCTTGCAGCAGTTGCGTCCACAAATTTTCGGCCTCGCCCATCACGACACAGTCGGCGTGGGGCGCGGCCTCGTCGGGGTTGAACGAGACATGCACCCCGCCGAGCACCACCGGCACACCATGGCGCCGAAACTCATCGGCGATCTCGTAGGCCCGATTCACATTCATGGTACGGGCGGTGATTCCAACCAGATCGAAGGGCTTGTCGAAGGGAATGGGATCGCCGAACACTTCATCGGCAAGCTCAATCTCATGTTGGGCGGGCGTAATACTGACCAGTACTCCGATCGCCATTGAGAAGAGCGCCTTCTGGCTGGTATCTTCTTCCTTCTTACCCTTCGGCGTCACAAAAAGGATGCGTAAGGGGCGGATCGAGGCGGGATCGCGCAAAGTGCTGAACGCAGAAGCAGAGGGAACTGCCGAACCGTCGTTGTAGACCGGAATCACCGGTAAGTCAGACTTGCGCTTGCCATTCGACACACTCATACCTAGCCTGCCTTTAGGCCCGAGAGCCTAGCCTGAACGAATTGGACCGAATCGACAATCCACGGCCAAACATCGCAAGACAACCCGCTAGAATAAGCAAGAAACTGCAATCCGGTTGCATGCGCCTCCAAGCGGCCACGCCCTAAATAGCGCAGGCCAAACCACCGCCGACAAGGTGGTCGATCAACAGCGCACGCTGCATCAGGTTAGATGCTGACGATACGTGATACAGATGCGGCGCTGCGCTCATGAAGTTGTTCGTGGTTTACCGATGGCTGACTACCGGGATTATACTACACCGTTTCTCATATGTCCAGAACTTACACAAGTAAAAAGCGCTTTTAGTAGTGAAACTCGTGCAAACAGTGAACAGAAACGCGACAAGGATCATGGCGATCACAGGCCGGGCAATTGTACATATACGTAAAGGCGCAGCAGTCGCCGCCGGGATTGGCCTGAGCCATTTACCCAACGACCGCTTCTTTGCCGATCATCTCGCTACTTTGAACCAGACACAATCGAGTGCGGTCAAACCCCAGCAATTGGGCCAGATGCTTCTGCATGGCAGCAGGCTCACGCAGCATTCCGCATCCGGATGAGCGAGAAGTGCAAACTTGTGGTGCGGATTATCTGTCCTAACGCCAGCAATGAGGGCGTGATCCGCAACTCAATCCCCACCGCTACCAACTGCGCCAACAGATCGCCGACCGGTTCAAGCCGGCAGGGGCGCACCGTGTTGCGACTGACATAGACCCCGTGATCATGAATCGGCGCGAAGCTCGGATCATCGAAACTGTAGGCATACAGCTCGCACGCCCGCACCCGTTCCAGCCAGGCCGCCTCGATCACGATCACCATCCGGCCGCTTACCGGCGCCCACCATTGCGCCAGATCAGCGGCAGTTGTGGTCGGCAACGGCCAGAACGCTACCCGCGGACAATCGCGCGGCAGCCAGTACAGCGGCGCGTGCCAGCGATCGATCGCCCAGACCAACGGCTCGCCCAGGCGACTCATGCGCGGCACAAACTCGCGAATGCTCGAATCTTCGCTGTAATGATAGACCAGCATACCAATTTCCTGCGCTATAATTTTCGGCGAACCAATCGCTTTTTTCCCTGTCGTTGTGTACCGCGCCGCCCCAGGCGAAACCGATGCGTATGCCTCGATATGAGGCGCCTTAGGAGATCCAATGAATATTTACCAGGAAAAAGCCGCCCAGGCCGTGGCGTTGCTCCAGGAACTTGATCTGGATTGTTGGCTGACCTTCGCCCGTGAAACCGGTGAACGGCCTGATCCGGGGGTTGAGATGCTGCTCGGCAGCAGTCTGACCTGGAATGCCGTACTTTTGATCGGACGTAACGGCGAGCGAAGCGCAATTGTTGGACGGTACGATCTTGAGAATGCGCGCGCCAGTGGCGTCTTCACGGAAGTGATCGGCTATGATGAGGATCTGCGCGCCGACCTGCTGGCCGCGCTGGATCGGATCAATCCGCGCTCGATCAGCCTCAATTACAGCTTACACGACCATACCGCCGACGGCTTGACCCACGGGATGTATTTGCTGCTGCAAGAAACCCTGGCCGGCACAGCTTATCAGCAACGGCTGGTTTCAGGCGAAGGATTGCTGGCCAAGTTGCGCGCCCGCAAAACCCCCGGCGAGATCGAGCGGATCAAAGCCGCGATCGCCGTCACCGAAACGATCGTGGGTGATCTGAGCGCCCAGATTACGCCGGGGCGCAGCGAGGCCGAGCTGGCTGCCTGGGTTCATAACGAATTCGCCAGGCGCGGTTTGCCGAGCGCCTGGGACTACGAGTACTGTCCGACCCTGAACAGTGGGCCGGAATCAGCGGCGGGCCACGCGCCGCCCCTGGCCCATATCAAGGTAGAGCCCGGCCACCTGGTGCATATCGATCTTGGGGTCAAGCACGAAGGGTATTGTTCGGATTTACAACGCATGTGGTATGTCCGTCGCGCGGGCGAAGATAAACTGCCCGATGAGATTCAGCGCGCCTGGGCTGCGATCGTCGCCGCGATCGATGCCGGCGCCGCCGCACTGCGCCCCGGTGTTGCCGGCTGGCAGGTTGATGCCGCCGCGCGCAACGTGCTTACCAGCGCCGGCTACGATGAATACAAACACGCCCTTGGACATGGGCTCGGCCGGGCCTGCCACGACGGCGGACCGCTGCTTGGCCCGCGCTGGCCGCGCTACGGTAACTCGCCGCTGGGCATCGTCGAAGCCGGACACGTCTATACCCTGGAGTTGGACGTGATGACATCCGCCGGTATGCTGGCCCTGGAAGAGGATGTACTGGTTACCGAAGACGGCTGCGTCTTTCTCAGCAACTACCAGCGCGAGATTTTCCTGATCTAGCCGGATTGTGATGTGTGTGAGCTGCGCGCCGACACGCACCACAAATCGCACACGAATGCAAAGATTTTTCTTCTGGTGCAAAAAGGGACGCCGTGGTAGCATGCGCCCAGAAATGCGGAACCAAGGGAAGGGAGTATGGTGATGGCGCAGCAACAGCGATTCAGTCCACGCGACGAGATGTACCTCAACAGCACGAGTTTCGAAGTTTATATGGCCGCCGGTGCCGTCTTCATTGCGCTGTTCAGCATCGGGTTTTTGCTTGGTGTGAAGCTCGATTTCGCCTGGCTCGTCTGGCCGGGCGCGTTTGTGGCGGTTCTTTCCGCGTATATCACCCTGAATCGCCTGGAGAAACGCGAGCGCCGCAACAAACTGGCCGAGCTTGAGGCTGAGTTGGCACAGAAACGCGACTAAAGGCTATGCTTGGGCCGGGCTTAGCCGCGAAACCGGCAGGCCCGGCCCAAAACCGTTAGTCCTCCTAATCTCCCTGTCATCCTGGCTGTTATGCATCGCAGTTGTGGCCTCGTTGATTGCTACAACAATCCGCGCATCACATCCAGGAGACCATCGTGGAGAGCCTTCGTAGTCTGCGCCGCAATCGCGCCCTTACGTTTCTTGATCTCGCCACGCTGACAGCAATTCCCGCCCGCACAATCGCCGAGGCCGAATATGGTCTGCGGCGACTGACACTTCACGAGCGCGAGCAGTTGGCCCTGGTGCTGGGGCTGCATCCACACGATTTCAGTGATCGCACCCAACTTTTGGCCGCCGCTCGCCGCCATGGTCTCGACCCACAATGGCTGATTGCCGCCGTCCTCACCGCCGCACTTACCGCCAACCTGTTGCAAACCACTCCATTGCGGCTTGCATCCAATTCGTTTGGCGCTATCGGCGCACCTGCGGCACAACAGGTGAATCGTCCCGCCGAGCGCCCGACCGAGCAACCTGCGCATACCGGCGCCGCCGAAGCCGTTCAGATGCTCGCGCCGGCCGGGGCCATGGCCGCTGAAACGCAGCGCCGCAACCTGGAACAACTGGCTAACCTGGAAACACGCGCCGAACCGCTCGCTCCCGCCCTTATCCACAACCCACCGCCCCGCCCAACACCCGTAGCCGCGCCGGTAGTTGTCGCACCATTCAGGCTGACCGAGAACGGCCCATTTGGTTGCCCGGTGCAAGCACCGAACGGCAATGTGGTATTGACCCAGGGTTACGGCGTAGGCAGCCATGCACCGGCCCATATCTGGGGCGCGGTGGATCTGGCGGTTGATGCGAACAACGACGGTTATGCCGAGCCGGGCAGTAGTTGGTATGCACCGATCCTGGCGACGCACGACGGCCAGGTGGAGGTTACGCTCGACAGCTACCCCGGCGGCAATCATATCTGGGTGCGCGAGCCGGGTGGAATCTGGCGCACCGGCTACGCCCACCTGGCGATCGTGTTTGTAACCGGCGGGCAGTTTGTGCGCGCCGGCGAGGTGATCGGCTTGCTCGGCAGCAGCGGCGTGTCCAGCGGTCCACACCTGGACTATCAGGTCTGGCGGGGCGAACACAATATCGACCCGACCGCACTGGTGGGATGCGGATAGATGGGAAGGGCGAAGCCGTTCGGCTGCCAAACTGTTTCGCCCGCGCAGTCCATGTTACACTGAAGCCGGACGTGCAGCGCATGTCCGGCTTTGGATTAGCGAGGAGAGATGTATGATTAGTGAAACACATCGAGATCTGCTGGAAAGCACCGCCCTGGCCCATGTTGCAACAGTTGGCCCGAACGGCGAACCACAGGTGAATCCGGTCTGGTTTGGGTGGGACGGCACCCACCTGCGTTTCAGCCAGACAACCACCCGCCAGAAGTATCGCAATGTCCAGCGCGATCCGCGGATCGCGCTTTCGATTGTCGATCCGGCTAATCCGTATCGCTACCTGGAGATTCGCGGCAAAGTCGTGGCGATCGAAGCAGATCCGGATTGGGAATTTATCAACGGCATGGCCAAGAAGTATCTCGGCCAGGACACCTATCCCTGGCGGCGGCCGGAAGATACCCGGATCGTGATCGTCGTCGAACCGGAGCACTCAACGCAGATGGGGTAAGGGCGAACATGTTGCAACATACTTCGCCTCTACGCGCGCGCAGCGATCGGTTAAAGGTCGCCAGGGCCAACCAGGTGCAGAGCGTTGCGAACACAAGCGTCACCACCACACTCAGCCAGAGCGGCAAAGTAGCCGGAGCGCCGAAGGCTAATGCGCGTAGCGCATCGATCAGGTAGGTTGCCGGGTTGATCAGCACAATCACACGCATCCAACCCGGCAACACCTCCAACGGATAGAGCGCATTCGAGGCGAAGAGCAGCGGCAGGTTAAAGAGAAAGATCATACCGTGGTAGCCGGCGATCGAGCGTGAGACGGCCGCCACGGCCAATGCCAATCCGCTGAAGCCAATCGCAAATGCGGCCAACAGCAGCAGCGCCAGCAGCCAACCGAGCGGATTGATCGCCAGGCGTGCGCCCATCAACACCCCCACAATCAGCATAATCGTCGCCTGCACCATCGCCTTGGTGGCGGTGCTGGAAGCATTCCCGAGCAGGATGCTCAGCCGCGGGATCGGCGCCGCCAGATATTCTTTCAAAATCCCGCGTAGCCGCTCGTCAAGCAAGATCATGCCGCCGCCGACCGCCCCGCCCAGGGCGCTCAGCGCAATAATCCCCGGCAGAATGTACGACATGTAATCGGCGCCGCCCACTTCCGGCACCAGGCCACGCATCCCAACCCCGAACAGCACCACCCACAACACCGATTGCAACGCCAGGCCAAGTAGCTCTTCCACACTGCGGAGAAACTTGGTCATGTGCTTTTGCCAGATCACATAAGTTGCGTACATCGCATTTCCTTTGTTCGGTTCGCCTGCGGCAGCGCTCTAGTGAACATCCTTTTGTCTCGTGACAGCTTGTTTCGCCCTGCCGGAGGCAAATCAGCCCGTGACGCGAACCGCCGATACGGCGACCGTGTCATACCCTTAATCACGTAAGGCCCGGCCGGTATGGTGCAAAAAGACATCGCCCAGACTCGGCCGGGCGACGGTAATGTCGTCTACCCGGTAACCATTACCACTGGCCGCCGAGACAACTTCCGCCAGGCGGCGACTGCCGCTATCAACGTAGATTTGCACCATAGCGTTATCGGCATCGGTATCAACCTGAGTCACAAAGGGAAGTCTGCCGATCTGGGCTGCAAAATGGGCCGGATCGCCCTGGCCGCGCACCCGAATCACATCGGCGCCAAGTTGTGCGACCAGAGTCTCAGGTGCGCCCTCGGCAACCAATGACCCATGATCGACGATCCCGACCCGCTTCGCCAGAGCCTCGGCCTCGTCCATGTAATGGGTTGTCAGCAGCACCGTCAGCCCGCCGCGATTGTTCAACATTCTGATGTAATCCCAGATCCCGACCCGATTCTGCGGATCGAGGCCCTGGGTCGGTTCATCAAGAAACAGAATCGTCGGGTCGGTCATCAGGCCGCGCGCCAGTTCCAGCCGGCGTTTCATCCCACCGGAATAGGTACGTGTACGACGATCGATCGCCTCGTTCAACTGCACCAGATCGACCAACTCGCCGATCCGGCGGCGGCGCAGATCGGTTGGCTGGCGGTAGAGCCGGCCATGAATATCGAGGATCTGACGACCGGTCAAATCCTGATCGAGCACGATCTCCTGAAACGTCACCCCGATCCGCGCGCGAACCTGATCGGCTTCACGCAGCAAGTCATACCCCGCAACCCGGGCTGTCCCGGCAGTCGGCGGCGTAAGTGTGGTGAGCATGCTCATGATTGTGGTTTTGCCGGCGCCGTTTGGGCCAAGCAAGGCGTAGATCGCACCTGCCGGCACATGCAAATCAATGCCGGCCACAGCCGTCAGATCGCCATATCGCTTCACGAGACCTTGCGCCTCGATCGCCAACTCAGCCATGGAATCTATCGCTTTCTAGTGAGGATACAGGACACAGAAACCCGTCAGACCTCAGCCCGCAACAGCCGATCAACCCAGGTCAATTCGGCTTCGACATGCAGCAGATGATGCTCCACAATCGGCTGATGATCGTGCGGCAATTGCGCGGCCAGGCCCATCAACTGCGCCTTATGCGCTTCCAACGCAGCCCGCCGGGCATCCAGCAAGTTGCGCCGTTCTTCGGGTGGAAGCTGGGTTTGAAAAATCACGCCGATATCTTGTGGAAAGGTTGGGGGCATGTAGGTCGCCAGATTTTCGCGCAGTAACGCCTGAAAGCGCAGTTCACCCGACTCGGTGATCCGATAGATCCGGCGCTCGGGCCGATTGCCGGCCCGCCCCGCCTCCTCGCTCACATATCCTTCGCGACAAAGCTTGTCGAGCAGGTAGTACGCCGTTGAACGCTTCAAATCAACACAAAACGCCATCTGGCGATCGATAAACTCATTCAGTTGGTAGCCATGCATCTCTTGGGCACGTAGCAAGCCGAGCAGCAGTAATTGGCGATCCATAGGCTGACTTTTCAGGGCGCGACGCACAAGGCTAAGGTTCTAGCCGGGTCGCACACTTGCGGCAAATACAGAACAGCAAATTAGTACACTTCTGATTACTCAAAACTGAGTATAGACCCAGTTGGCACTTGTGTCAAACCGCACAAAGACCGGGGAATCCGCCCCTCTTGACAGCCGGAAAACGCCGGTTTATCATGACACCACTCATTAGTGGTGACAATATGCACAAGGAACGTGCAAGTAATGCCGGAGCGTGAGCAACAGATCGAACAGTTGATCGGGCTGGGGTTGAACCGTTACGAGGCTGCGGTGTACCTGGCGTTGTTGGGCCGGCAGGGTTTTACGCCGGCTCAGGCAGCGGTTCATAGTGGAGTGCCGCGCCAACGTATCTACGACGTGCTGGCCTCGCTCAACGCCCGCGGCCTCTGTTTTGAGCGTCACAGCGAGGGCCAACGGCTCTTCTTTCCGATCGACCCGGCCAGTGCGTTTGCAGCGTTAATCGAGCAGCGTCGCCGCCAGTTCATGGTGGAAGAACAGCGCATGCAGGCCCAGGCCGACACCCTGAGCACCGCCCTCGGCCCGCTCTTCGCCGCCGGAAACGACCTCGACGACCCGCTCGAATATATCGATGTCATCCTCGACCGCCGGCGGGTCTCGGAACGGGCGCTCGGCTTAGCCGCCGCCGTCGAACACGAGATCTGTGTCTGCTTCAAGCGCCCGTTGGTCGGCGATGCGGAAACGAATTTTCAGGAAGTACAGGCACCGCTGGCCCGTGGCTTGCGTTATCGCACGATTTACGAGCGCAGTTTGTTCGACGACGAAGAATTGTTGGGCTGGGTGAAGCACTTTATCGCCTGGGGCCAGCAAGCTCGCGTCGTCAACCAGCTCCCGATCAAGCTCAACCTGTACGACAACCGCGTAGCCCTGCTCTCGCTGCAAGATCCGGTTACCAGCCGGCCCAGCCTGACGGCACTGTGCGTTACCCATCCCAGCTTCACCAACATGCTTAGCCTCGCCTTTGAAAGCCTCTGGCAACAGGGCGAGGATGTGTAAAGACGCAACATCTGCGTCGCGTAGCGTCTCATAATCAAAGGAGATTCATGATGCGTACTCAAGACCCACTCGATCTGTTCGGCATTGATTATGTCGAGTTTTATGTGAGTAACGCTCGCCAGGCGGCGAATTTCTACCGCACCACGCTCGGCCTGACGCCGGTAGCCTATGCCGGGCTTGAGAGCGGCCTGCGCGATCGAACCAGTTATGTGTTGCAGCGCCGCAATGTGCGCTTTATGCTCACCGCCCCGCTGCTGCCCGATCATCCGATCGCGGCCCATGTTGCGCGCCACGGCGACGGCGTAAAGGATATCGCCCTGCGCGTACGCGATGCCGCAGCCGCCTACGAAGCCGCCCTTGCCAACGGCGCCACCGGCATAATGAAGCCGACCGTCAGCGAAGATCGACACGGGCGGGTGGTGAAGGCGACGATCGCAACCTATGGCGCGACCGTCCATTCCTTTATCGAGCGCGACGGCTATGAAGGCCCGTTTATGCCCGGCTTCCAGGCGATCAGCGAGCGCCCGGCGGCGCCCGAAACCGGTATCGCCGCGATCGACCATATCGTCGGGAATGTGGAGTTGGGCGCCATGGAACAGTGGGTCAACTACTATCGCGATGTGCTCGGCTTCAAGCAACTTATCCACTTCGACGACCAGGACATCTCGACCGAATATTCGGCGCTGATGTCGAAGGTGATGCAAAACGGCACCGGCAAGGTCAAGTTCCCGATCAACGAGCCGGCCGAGGGCCGCAAAAAGAGTCAGATCGACGAGTTTTTGCAGTATTATGGTGGTCCGGGCGTACAGCATATCGCCCTTGCGACCGGCGACATTTGCGCCACTGTCGATGCGCTGCGCGCCGCCGGCATCCCGTTCATCAGCGTGCCAAGTTCCTACTACGACGATCTTGAGGAGCGGGTCGGCAAGATCGACGAGAGCCGGGCCGCCCTGCAAGAGCGCGGGATTCTGGTGGATCGCGATGAAGAGGGCTACCTGTTGCAGATCTTCAGCCAGCCGCTGCAGGATCGGCCGACCCTCTTTATCGAGATCATCCAGCGCAAGGGCAGCCGCGGCTTCGGCAAGGGCAACTTCAAGGCGCTCTTCGAGGCGATCGAGCGTGAACAGGACCGGCGCGGGAATTTGTAGATCGTTTTGTCATGATGTAAGGGCGAAGCATGCGCCCGCCACTTCATCCGGGCATCAGCACGCATCCGTAGCGCATGCTTCGCCCATACTTGGAGACACCATGCGTCTCGTCACATTCATACCGCCCGACGGAGTTGCCCGCGCCGGTGCATTACTCGGCCCGACCGTGATCGATCTTGCTTCCGCCGCCCCGCTTGCGCTTGAGGAGGCCGGCGACTTGCGCTGGGACATGCTCAGCCTGCTGCGCGGCGATCCCGATCAGGCCGAAGTCAATCTGGAGATGGCGGCCGATCTGGTGGCTGCGGTCGCACAGGTGGCCGGGATCGATTACCAGGCGGCGACCGATCCATTGCTTGAGGATCAATTGATCGCCGACGGCATGTTTGTCGATCTGAGCGGCGGGATCTCGATCGGCGGCGAGGCGATGGTGTTGCCGCTCGATCAGGTGCGTATCCTTGCGCCGCTGCCGCGCCCGTCCAGCATCCGCGATTTCTACGCCTTCGAGGAGCATGTCGCCAATGCCCGCCGGCAACGCGGCCTGGAAGTACCCGCCGAATGGTATCGCTTCCCGGCCTTTTACTTCTCGAACCACCAGGCAGTCTACGGCCCCGGCGACGAGATCGCGATGCCGCGTACCGATGCGCTGGATTATGAATTGGAATTGGCGATTGTGATCGGCAAGGCCGGTCGCGATATCGATCCCGAAGACGCGATCGAGCATATCGCCGGCTTTACGATCATGAATGACTGGAGCGCCCGCGACATCCAGGCCGATGAGCGCCCGGTCGGCCTTGGCCCGGCCAAAGCCAAAGACTTCGCCACATCACTTGGCCCCTGGCTCGTGACGCCCGACGAACTCGAAATCTACGCCGACGAGGGCCGGCTCAACCTGACGATGCAGGCCCGCGTGAATGGCTTCGAACGCTCACGCGGCAACTCGGCGCGTATGTATTTCACGATCGGCGACCTGATCGCCCATGCCAGCCGCGATACCATGCTTTACCCCGGCGATGTGCTGGGCAGCGGCACCGTCGGCGGCGGCTGTCTGCTCGAACTCACCGCAGGTTACGGGCCGTGGCTGGAGCGCGGCGATATCGTCGAGTTGGAGATCACGGGCCTGGGCATACTACGCAATCGAGTTATTTAGTTTCTTTCCTGCGGCAGCGCGGAAAAGACAGCTTAAAACAGATTGTTCCACCCTGCCGGAGGCAGATCGAGTCCGTTATGCGCTCGCCTCTTCAGACGACCGCGTAACTTACGTAATTACAAGGAGGACGACGATGCCCTTCTATCATCGCCTTGGGGAACTGCCGCGCAAGCGCCATACGCAGTTCCGTCAGCCCGATGGATCGCTTTACAAAGAGCAGGTGATGGGTACCCGCGGTTTCAGCGGGATCCAGTCGATTGTCTACCATCGCTACGCTCCTACGGCAATCGGCGCTTTTGAGGATTACGGCCCGGTGCAGATTGCGTTGGAGGAGCCGGGGGCGCTGCGCCATCGTCATTTCCGTACTGCGCAACTCGGTCGCAGCGGTGATGCCGTGCTGGGGCGCCAGCCGATGCTGCATAACCGCGACCTGACGATGAGTATCGCGCTGCCGAACCAGCCCATGCAACTGGCCGACGGCCGGCCCTACTGGTATCGCAATGGACAGGGCGACGAGGTGTTGTTTGTACATGAGGGCGAGGGCCGCCTGGAGACGACCTTCGGCACGCTGCCGTTTCGCCGTGGCGATTACCTTGTGATCCCGATCGGCACAACCTGGCGGCTGGAAGCCTCCGGCCCGCTGCGCTTACTCACGATCGAGGCGCGCGGGGGCAGTATCGAGCCGCCCAGGCGCTATCGCAACGAGTACGGCCAACTGATGGAGCACAGTCCGTTCTGCGAGCGCGATATGCGTACCCCGCTCGAACTACCGGCTCACGATGAGCGCGGCGAATTTGCGGTGCTGGTACGAGCCAACGACCGCCACACGGTGCATGTGCTCGATCACCACCCGCTCGACACGGTCGGCTGGGATGGATTCTTGTATCCGTATGCCTTCAACATCGAGGATTTTGAGCCGATCACCGGGCGCATCCACCAGCCGCCACCGGTGCATCAGACCTTCCAGGGGCCGAATTTTGTGATCTGCTCGTTCGTGCCGCGCCTGTTCGACTATCATCCGCAGGCGATTCCGGCGCCCTACAATCACTCCAACGTCGATAGCGACGAAGTGCTCTACTACGTCGAAGGCAATTTTATGTCGCGCCGCGGAATTGAGGAGGCCAGCATCAGCCTGCACCCGAGCGGACTGCCCCATGGCCCGCATCCCGGCACCGCCGAAGCCAGTATCGGCAAAGAGCGCACCGAAGAACTCGCCGTCATGGTCGATACCTTCCACCCGCTCTATGTCGCCCGTGCCGCTACCCAGATCGAAGATCCTAAATATCCGCTAAGCTGGATCGGATAGGATCACGGCGTAAGGGCGACGCATGTCGCCCACGCGACATCCTTCGCCCCAAAAGGAACCGTCTTGGAGATCAACCCGCAAACCCTCGATCAACGTGAGGTCTACAAGCTCCTGATCGGCTGTGTGGTACCACGCCCGATCGCCTGGGTGAGTACGAGCGACGAGGCGGGCAACTATAACCTCGCGCCGTACAGCTTCTTCAACGCCGCCGGCTCGAATCCGCCCACCCTGACGATCGCGATCAACTATTCGGCGGCAAAGTCCGGGCGCAAGGATACGCTGCACAATATCCTGACCCTGGGCGAGTTTGTGATCAATATCGTCAGCGAAGAGACGGCAGCGGCCATGAACGAGACTTCAGCCGATGTGCCGGCCGACGTAGACGAGTTTGCGCTGGCCGGTCTTACGCCCGCGCCAAGCCGGGCCGTACGCCCGCCGCGCGTCGCCGAGTCGCCGGTGAGTTTTGAGTGTACCCTGCACACAAGTGTGCCGGTGGGTGAAGGGCCGGGCAGCAGCACAATCGTGATTGGGATTGTGCGCCACATTTACCTGCGCGACGACTTGCTGAACGAGCGCGGATATGTCCAGATCGATCGTCTGCGCCCGATCGGACGGTTGGCCGGCAGCGCCTACTGCCGCATCAGCGACATCTTCGACATGCCGAATCGCCGCTCGTGAATGCAGCATTGAGCATGCAGCATGTGCATGGTGCATGCTCAACCCCGAACCCGCACCTCGATCCGCTCCGCTAGCCACCCGCGCAACTGCGCCCCAACCTGCACCCGGCACAATCGTTCAAACTGCCGTTCGCTCAAACCAACCGCAGCGGCCAGTGTATCGAAAGGGCAGCACATATTCCGCATTCCTATGACGTTGACAGCCCAAAACAAATGAGCTATCCTGAAGCACATCAGTGCCATAAATCGATGTGCGAAGTTTGAATAAACCTCGTTTGAGCGGCGCTAGCGCTGAACCAGGCAGAAACAGATTGCAGCAATCTCGCATGTTGCCTCACGCATTCACTGGAGCAAACCGGTGATCACTCTGTCAGCTAAAGCAGACAGCTTCCGAGAAGCCGTAGCGCTTCAACAACAGCTTCTCAGGCAACGCTTGCGGCAACCCGCTACGTTCATACCTGACGGCTCGATCCGAGCCATGAAGTTGCACCATACAAGGAACACCTGACATGTTTTCCGTGCCGCAGGAGTTGAGCGACACAACCAGCAACATATCCTGCTGTTCAGGTGCGGCGTCCGAAGAC
>JAAUQO010000028.1 GCA_012032775.1 Oscillochloris sp.
AGCGCACGTTTGGCGTTGAAGATGAGCAGCATGCGGATGATGAACCAGAACGCAGCCACTAAACCGGTTATACTAAAAAGGGTTGGGAATTTGGAAATTTCAGCGAGGATAAGGCAAGCCAGTAGGATCGCGCCTTCAGGCGCCAGCCATAATGAGTAACGTAAACGACTCAGACCGTCGGATCGGCGTGCGTGTGTCGTCTGCCGATATGGATCGCTCATGCCGGCACTCCTTTTTCGCAACAGGTTCGTTGCACACTCAAGCAATCGTTGCTCTAGCATAAGTGTACGATTCATGTGTGACACCTACGGTCACAATCTGGCTGCAACTTTTTTTCGTCGCTGTTCGTCAGATCCGGCTGATGAGGTTTGAAAACGAGGTTGATCGAGTCGGGTTTGCTGTACCGCGCCGCAACAATATTTTGACCGTCAGCGTCGTATAGCCGATGATACTGTGTTCGTCTTTTTTGTGATAAAGGAGTTGTGCCATGCAACCGCGTCTCACACGAAGCACAACCGATACAATGGTTGCCGGTGTTTGTGGCGGTCTCGCCGACTATTTCAATATTGATCCGGTGATTGTACGGCTAATTTTTGTGTTGGTTACGCTTACCAGTGGTTTTGGTATTCCGGTCTATATTGTGCTCTGGGCGTTGATGCCGAAGGCAAGTAGCGTCTCAGGGCAGAGTTTCCAGCAGGGATTGCAGCGCTTCGGCGAAGAAGCCAGTCGCTTTGGCCAGGAGTTCGGCCAGGAAGCGGCTCGCCTTGGCCGTGAAGTGCTGGTTGGTCAGCGTCAAGGTCAGGATCAATCGCAGGCTCGCAGTGGCGGCAGCGGGGTGCAGGCTCCGCCGCAGCCGGAATATCGCTTTGATCCAATGACCGGGCAGCCGATCGATCCGAACACACCGCGCACCGGATCGACGGTCAACCTCGGTGACGCGCCGGCGGATCTCCCGGCTACCTACAATCAGCCCGCCGGTCGCAGGCGCAATTGGGGCGTGCTAGGCATGATCTTGATCGGCATCGGCGGTTTGATTGTGCTCGAAAATATCGGCATCAATATGTCGCTGGTCTTTCCGCTGCTCCTGATCATCGCCGGTGTCATTCTGATCACCCGCAAGCGCTGAGCAGGATACTGGGTTTGGCGAGAGCATAGCGAAAGCGCTTGTTCGACCGTAAAGCATAACACCCGCATCGATCGTACTGATCGGCGCGGGTGTTAGCTTTGTTTATAGGGGCGGGCGAAGCGACGGTTATGCCTCAGAGCAGTAGCATGCCCAACGCAACCCCTACCAATGCACCGAAGATCGAGCTGATCATATTCACTAGATCATTGCCGAACCAGGGGATCCCGCGCATGAATGTATTGGGCCTTCCATCGCGGGCGACTTTTCGCTCAGTCTCGCGCCCGTCGGGATAACGATAGATCGCCTGGATCGTCGCGCCCATCAAACTGTCGGAAAGTGCGCCCAGCACGCCGCTGAATAATGCGATCGGGATGATCAGCCAGGAAACCTGCACACCTGGACTCTTAAAAAGGTGCTCAAGCAAGCTGAAGAGGATAAAGGAGACCCCGATCAGCAGTGCGCCGAGGGCCGATGCACTTGTCCCAAAATGGTAATTCCGCCTGAGGTGCCGGGTTCAACCACGCGCCCAGTTGTGATCAGGCGCGGCTGATGAGGACTGAGGACACCAAGTTCGGTCGCCCATGTATCGGCCGTAACGGTTGCCATCAGGCCGATGAAGGCGAAAAGCAGCCATTCCGGCTGCCCCAGGAACGCATAAAGCAGGGCGCAGAGCGCCGCCAATCCACCGTTCGCCAACGCCTGCACCAGATCGCGGCGCCCGCCTTTGGAGAACTTTTCGGCTGCCCGTTGTTCCTTGATCCGCTCTTTGTAGTGCGAGAGAATGCTGCTGGAGATGAAGAAGGCAATGAGCGTCAATCCCCACGCCCAACCGCCAAAGCCAAAGGTTCCGGTTCCGACAATCACCGCGCCGAGCCAACCGCTGCGGGTGAGTGAACGACGCCAATAGGCCAGGCCGCCAATACACGTACTGAGGCCCAGGCCCAGGCTAATTTGTGCAACATCGATCATGGCCGTCTGGAATATAAAAATCGCGGAGCATGTATCTCTGCTCCGCGATTATACCAGAGGTTGTGGATTTTGATCAGGCGGCAACAGCGCGAGCTTTTAACGTATCACCGCTGATACTTTTGCCGATCGACTTCAAGGCGCCTTCCAATTCAACCGCGAGCATATCGGCTACCTGCTGCGTCGGTACGAAGGCAGCCATCGGGCCAAGCATTGGCGCCAGATCCAGACCCATTGTGGCTTCAATTTGCGTACCGTTGACACCGGCGCTCAACTTCCAACGTGTCTGCACCGGTAGAGGGTTACGCACATTGAACACAATCTCTTCATCGTCCGTCCAGGTAAGATCACCCTCGCAACGGATCGTCCCGAAGATCCCGCCCATTGACATATGTGTCACGAGCCGGGCCTTGCGAGCCTGGTCGTCGCGGGCGAGCATTTCAACTTTTTGGACGCGCGGGAGCAGCCGACCGATCATGTTTGGATCCGACAGCGCCGCGAAGATCTGGGCAGGCGTGACGCCTTCGATGAAGCTGCGCCGTGTTACCGTGATCATAGGGCTTCTCCTCTTAACTCTCTCAAGAAACGGTTTCGTTGCTGCGGGGTGGACTACCGCAGAAGCAACTGGTTGTATGTCAGTCGGAATAGTTGGGTTTGTCAATGTTTTGCAAAGTTAGTATACCCTTTCTGGAGACCGATGTCAATCGATATTGATCGCAGATCTAGGTGAATTTTTGTGATTCGCGGTTGTGCATGCCCTGTGCAAAGAGTTAGATTCGGCGTCTGGAGCATTCCATTCATGGCCGAATTGCCGGCCGCAGGTTGCATAGGTTAGCCACATTGTGATGTAAGGCAAGCCCCTGGAGCGACATAGTTTCGTCACACAATCGTGAATTCGGGGTCACATCGGCTTGCTACAACACATATGCACGGTGCTGTGAACAGCGCGTGATCCGCCCGGAATGAGCGATACTTGAGAGGTGCAGGATATGGTGAATGAAGATCAGGTGCTGACTGCGGCCAATCAGCCTCCGCGCTGGCCGATTATCGCCGGCGGTGGGGCATATTTGTTGTTGGTGGCCCTTGGAATTGCTCTTGGCGGCGAAATAGGGCAGATCGCTCTGGCCGGCTTGAATGCGTTGCCGTTTGCGGTGCTGGCGGTGCTGGCGTATCTCGGTGGCCGTAGCTTTAACTGGGCCTGGATTGCCACGATTCTCTGGCTGATGTTGTTGGTCGGCGGTGCGACATTGATCGCAGTCGGTTCGGCCGGCGCCGCCCTGTTCGAGATCTCGGCCGATACGCCGACAGCACCTGCGCCGACGGGGGGCGAGATCTTGCAGATCGGTTTGATTCTGGCTGGTGTTCTCGTCGCAATCGGGCTCGGCGTACTGTGCATGATCGCGCCGATTCGCCGTGTTCTGGCGCGCATGGTACCAATCGATCCCGAATCGTTCGTGCATACGGTAGCCCTGGCCTGTGTGGTTACGGTGGGGCTGATCTGTGTGGTGCCGCTGCTGGTGATCGGCGCACCGCCGCTGCTTGCCGCAATTGCTCAGGCCGGCGGCGATTCATCTGATGCCCTCGTCACTAATCGCGATAGCGCCGGGCAGTTGCGCGATCAGGTTTATAGCCTGATCTGGACGATCCCGGCTGCGGTTCTGGCTGTCGGTTATGGCGTGCGGCGCAATCTGGCCGCTGCGTTGCAACGGCTTGGCTTTGTTCGCCCGACGCTGCGACAGGTGCTTGCCGGTGTTGGGATCGCGCTGTTGCTTGCCGGTGCAGTGCAGTTGATCGGCGCCGGGATCGATTGGCTCTGGAATAGTCTGGGTTGGGCGACAACCGATGAAGAGGCGTTTTCTGAACTGCTGGCTTTCGCGCTGAATCCGATCGGAGCGATTGTGATCGGTGTGACTGCCGGCCTTGGCGAGGAGCTTGCCGTCCGCGGTGTGTTGCAACCGCGGCTTGGTTTGATCGTCTCGAATCTGTTCTTCACCAGCTTGCATGCCTTGCAGTACAACTGGGATGCGCTGCTGATCGTCTTCCTGGTCGGGATGGTCTGTGGCATTGTGCGTAATCGAACCAATACCAGCACTGCCGCTATCGTCCACGGAACCTACAACTTCAGCCTGATTATGCTCTCGATTACGCTTGGGACGTAGAGTTTCATACAGGCTTGCGCCGCAGATTGTATGCCGCACGCCTCCTATGAGAGGTTTTCAATGCGCTATGGGATTATGCTTATCCTGGTAACTCTGTTGCTGAGTAGTTGTGCGACTGTGGGCCAGGCAAATGATGTTGCTGATCCAACTCGGGTGTTGGAGGCATGCCGGCTGCGGGCGCCGGCGGCGGTCGAGCAGATTGCGGCAGAGTGTGGGACGCTGGCGGTGCCGGCTGATTATGCGCAGCCCAACGGTGCCACGATCGATCTGAACCTGGCGGTAATCCCGGCGATCGGTCGTTCGGCAACCACTGATCCGCTGGTCTTACTGGCCGGCGGGCCGGGCCAGGGCGCGATCACCAGTTTTGTGCCTCTGGTGTCGCGGCTCGGTTCAATCAACCAGAATCGCGATATTCTGCTTGTCGATCAGCGCGGCACCGGCGATTCTACGCCGCTGAACTGTCCGATCGATAGCTTGCCCACAGAAGACTCGCCGGCTGCCTATACCGCCTGGGTTCAGGATTGCGTCGAGCGCCAGTCGGTTGATCCGCGCCTGTTCACAACCATGGCCGCCGCCCGCGATCTTGAGGCGGTGCGCGTTGCGCTCGGTTATTCGCACTGAATCTGCTTGGCGTGTCGTATGGTACGCGCCTGGCGATGACGTATGCCGACCTGTTTCCGGATCGGGTGCGTACACTCGTGCTCGATGGGATTGTGCCGCAACAGGATGCGCTCGGGGTCACAATGGGCCGCGACGCGCAACGGGCGCTTGATCTGCTGTTCGAGCGCTGCGCCGCCGATCCGGCATGTGCGGCCGCCTTTCCCGATCTGTCGGCCCGCTTTACAAATCTGTTGAACGAGTTGGCAACGCCGTTGGAAGTCGAGTTGTCCGATCCGTTCACCGGTTTGCCGACAACGGTTGAACTGAGCCGTGAGTTGGCTGCGATCACGGTGCAAACCTTGAGTTATGCGCCGGAGACAAGCGCACTCCTGCCGCTGCTGATCAGCACCGCCGCCGCTGGCGATCTGCGCCCGTTGGCGGCACAAACGCTGCTGGTGCAGGAGCAACTGCCGAGACGATCGCACTTGGCCTGCGCTTCAGTGTGATGTGCGGCGAGGATGTGCCTTTTTATCCAGCGGCGGGTGATCTGGCTGAGAGCTACCTGGGCGAGCAGATGGTTGAAGCATTTACGGCCCCCTGTGCCGTCTGGCCACATACGCCGGCCGAGGATGCCGTTCGCCAACCGATAGCTTCAAGTGTGCCGACGCTGTTGCTTTCCGGTGAATACGATCCGGTTACACCGCCGGCGAATGGCGAGATTGTATCGGAAACGTTTCCAAACAGCCTGCATATTGTCGCTCCCGGCCAGGGCCACAATGTCTTTTTCCGCGGCTGTTTGCCCACATTGACGGCCGAGTTTGTGGCAAGCGCCGATCCCGGCGCCCTTGATACCACATGTGTCGAGCGGCTCGACGCACCGCCGTTCTTTCTGCGATTTACTGGTCCATAGGAGTGATACGATGATCGAAGTCGATAACCTTGCTCGGCGCTTTGGCAAGATCGAGGCACTGCGCGATGTGAGTTTCAGCGCCGCAAACGGGCGGATCACCGGCCTGCTCGGGCCGAACGGCGCCGGCAAAACCACCACGCTGCGGATTATGTATGCGCTTTTGCAACCCGATCGAGGCCGGGTTACGATCGACGGCATTGATCCGCAGGCCCAACCTACTGCTGCGCGAAGCCGGTTGGGGGTGTTGCCCGATAGTCGTGGATTGTACGGCCGGCTCACGAGTCGCGAGAATATACGTTACTTCGGCCGCATGCATGGGTTGAGCGGCGCCGATCTTGAACAGCGCATCGACCGGATTATCAATCTGCTCGATATGCACGACATCGCCGACCGGCGCACCGATGGGTTTTCGCAAGGCCAGCGAGTGAAAGTGGCGATCGGTCGTGCGATTGTGCATGATCCGCCGAATGTCGTGCTCGACGAGCCGACCAACGGGCTTGATGTGCTGGCGACACGGGCGATGCGCACGGTGATCCGCCGCCTGCGTGATGAAGGTCGCTGTGTGCTCTTCTCCAGCCATATTATGCAGGAGGTAGCGGCACTCTGTGATCAGGTGGTGGTGATCGCACAGGGCACCGTAACAGCTGCCGGCTCGCCCGATGAACTGCGGCGCATGACCGGCCACGATAGCCTGGAAGATGCCTTTGTAACGGCGATCGGCTCGGCTGAGGGATTGATGGCGTAGCGTGAATCCAGAAGGCAAAATTTCGCATGTTGCCTTTTGCATTGACTATCCGGAGTACCGTGCATGTTTTCGAAGATTATGATTGTGTTGCGCAAGGAGTTGACCGATCATTTTCGTGATCGCCGCTCGTTGACGACCAGTCTGTTCAGTGCCTTGCTTGGGCCGCTTATGTTGTTGCTGCTGCTGTTCGTTATTGGGGGCAGCAGCGCGGAACAGGCCGAACGCCCGCTGGAATTACCGGTTCAAGGCGCCGAAAACGCACCCGGTCTGGTGGCGTTTCTGGAGCAGCGCAACGTGGTTCTGATCGATCCGCCCACTGATCCTGCGGCGGCGGTGCGTGAAGCAGCAGTTGAGGCCGTCGTCGTGATCGAGCCGAACTACCAGGAACGGGTCGATTCCGGCTTGCCCGCACCGATCCAGTTGATCGCCGATACTTCGCGCCAGAGCGCATCGCCGACGATCAGCCGGGTGCTGCAACTGCTGGAAGCATATAACAATCAATTAGCGACGTTACGCTTGCAAGCCCGTGGCGTCAGTCCGAGTGTGATTACGCCGCTGGCGGTGGAACTTATCGACATCGCTACGCCGCAGAGCCGTGCGGCGGCGCTGCTGAATATTTTGCCTTATTTCCTGATTTTTGCGGTGTTTGTCGGCGGCATGAGCATGACCATCGACATGACTGCCGGCGAACGCGAGCGTGGTTCATTGGAGCCATTATTGATCGGGCCGCTCAGCCGGGCTGAACTGCTGCTGGGCAAACTCAGCGCGGCTCTGGTGCCGGCGGCGCTGAGTGTTCTGGCGGCGTTGCTCGGCTTTGCCGCCGTGATCAACCTGGCACCGCTCGATCAGGAGCTTGGGGTGCGGCTGAGCCTTGATCCGCTGGCCTTTGTCGGGATCTTTCTGATCACGTTGCCGATGTTGTTGCTGGCCGGCGCATTGCAGATGATCATCGCTTCCGGCTCGCGTACCGTGAAGGAAGCCCAGAGCTATCTTTCCTTTCTGCCGCTGATTCCGGCCTTGCCGGGACTCTTCCTGGCCTTCCTGCCGATCCGGCCCGCACTCTGGATGATGCTCGTACCGACCTTCGGCCAGCAGTTGCTGATCAATCAGTTGATGCGCGGCGAGGCGTTGGATCTGTTGTTTGTGGCGGTTTCAACAGCGGTGACGGTGGTTGTTGGTGTGGTGTTGATCTTGGTTGCGGTGCGTCTGTTCAGCCGTGAACGGCTTGTGATGTAACCATTTCCGGAATCGTTTCCACGATTTCCGGAATCGTTTCCACGGAGCGATGAAGTTTATGGTAAGCGAGCGAACGCAATCTTCTGTTTGCGAGTTTGCTCGGTTGTTTGTTGGCGTTGCCGATACCGGCCTTTGCCGATGGTGTGCTCGGGGTGAGTTTGATGCTCTGGATGGTTATGAACGGCGGCATTGCCCTGATCACGGTGATCCGGTTCCGCAGCGGCGGCTTTTACTCCGATGGGATGCGCATTCTGCAACTGCTGCGCGGCGGCCCGACGGTTGAACGCTGGTGCGCCGCTGCACTGCTCGGGAGTGGTATGCTGAGTATGCGCCCGCGTGATGTGAGTCGCGCACTGCTCGAACAGGCGACCAGTATCTCCGACGGCACCCTGGACGATCTGAGTGCTCGCCGGATGGCTTATTCGATCACGCTCGATCGGGGTGAGCCGGAGCTTGCCGGCGCGCATCTGGAGTATGTGCTGGCCAATCTCGTCGCTACCCGCCGCCGTTTCAGCCGGCGATCAAACTCGAAGCCGCCTATTTTAACGCGCTCTATCGCGATCAAGCGGCAACAGCGCGCAAGATGCTGGCTGCGGCTCGTGGCGGCGCGCTGATCGAAGCATACACGCGCAAACGGGTTGAGGCAGCGGTGTTGTTGGCCGAGGACCGCAACGCCGAGGCCCACGCAGTTGCTACTGCCGGCCTGGAGGCTTTGGAACGGGCGCAACCCGGCATTGTCGGCGAGTTCGAACGCGACATGCTGCGCGATCTGCTGGCCCGTAGCACGACCAATATGGAACCAAGCAACCATGGCAACGATCCTTGTGGTTGAAGATGAACACGAATTGGCGGCGCTGATCCGGCGCCAACTTGAAGCCGAAGGCCATACGGCGCTGACGGTTCATGACGGGCGGACGGCGTTGCTGCTGGCCGAGCAGGCTCGCCCTGATCTGGTGATCCTTGATTGGATGCTGCCCGAACTGGACGGGTTGGCGGTGATGCGCCGCTTGCGTGAGCGCTCGGCGGTGCCGATTTTGATGCTCACCGCCCGCGACGACGAGGCCGATCGGGTGTTGGGATTGGAAGTCGGCGCCGACGATTACCTTACCAAGCCGTTCAGCTTGCGTGAGTTGTTGGCGCGTGTGCGGGCGATCCTGCGCCGGATTGAATTGCTTACCCGGCCGCCGACCACAGTCGATACCTCGCCAATCGTGCATGATCGGCTGGCGATCGATCCGCTGGCGCGCCGGGTGACGATCGATCAGCAGGTCGTGGATCTGACGGTCAAAGAGTACGATCTACTGTTGCTGCTGGCGCGCAATCCCGGCCGCAGTTTCAGCCGCGCCTATCTGCTTGATCACATTTGGGGCGACGATTATGAAGGTGGTGATCGTACTGTTGATACGCATATTGTGCGCTTGCGCCGCAAACTCGGCGAACAGGGCGAACGGATCAGCACGGTCTGGGGGGTGGGTTATCGCTTTGAATAACATGCATCGTGATCGCGCGGTTTGTAGCGTAGTCGCAGATGCGACAATCACACCAACGTATGATCGGCGAACAAACAACCACAACTAAGCAATCAAGCTCCCTGAGTCGCCGCAGCGGCTTCTGGCGATCCGTTCGCCGGGTAGCGTTGGCGCGGGTCGGGTTCTGGCGGGCGCTACTCGATATGACGTTGCTGAGTTTGTGTATGGCGCTTTTGCCCTACCTGTTCGGCGGGCTGATCGGCTCGCCATGGCTTGAACTGCTCAGCTATTTTAGCCTGATCGGCTATAGCTATGCGGCCTGGCGGCTCGCCCCCGGCAGCGGCGGATTCGTGCGGCGCAGTGGTCGGTTGCTGCTCTGGTTGGCGTTGCTTGTCTTGTTCAATTCGGTGGTGAGCTGGGCTGCCCTGACATATCTGCCCAAAGATCGCGATTTCCTGGGCATGAATCTGTCTGAGATCGAGTTGAGTTTCCCGATATATCTGGCCAGTGCCGCGATGCTGATCGTCGGGATTGTGTTGCCGGCGCGCTTGCTGGTTGATGCCTGGGATTTAGGCCGCCGGCGCATCCGTTGGCGGCTCACCTTTTCGTACCTGCTGATCGGCCTGCTCACCAATCTGCTGGTGCCGGTGGCGATCCTGGTGTATGTCTCGTTCCTGAGCCTGACGAGGGTGCCCGCGATCGTGCCGCCTGCGGAACTGGCTCCGCGTCTGGCTGCGGCGATCACCCCTGCCGTAACCACTACCGCCGACGCGCCGCAATTGCAGCTTTTGCTTGAGGGGATGCTGAGCGGCGAAACCCGTTTGCCGCTCGAAGCCGGTGAAGAGTTCGCCGATTTGCAGGCCCGGATCGACAATACCGTGCGCCGAATCAGTGTGTTCTACCCCGACGGCACGGTGCTGGCCTCGGCCGGCGCAAATCCGCTTGCGATCGGCGCAGGGCTGCCCGATGATGCAGCAGTGCGCTTGAACTTGCTGACGGCACAGGCTCTGACGAGTGACTCCTGTGTTAACGGCCATCCTGCCGACGGCCCCGTGCCCGACATCAGTGTGTGCGCGTTGCGGGCTGATCCTTCAGTCGAGCCGGTTGCGCTGCTTGCGGTCGAAAGCCTGATCGACAGCGGTGCCCAGGTTGGCGCCGCTTTTGGTCGGATTGTCTCGGTAACCTTGCTCGGCATGAGTGTGACGCTTAACCTGAGCTTGCTGGTGATTCTGGCCTTGTTGCCGATTGCGCTGAGCGGCGGCTACTTGCTGGCCCGCCAACTCACCCGCCGCGTCGAGCGTCTGAATGCGGCGGCGACCGCATTTTCCACCGGCAAACTCGATCAGCCGGTGCCGATCGACACGGTCGATGAGATCGGTCGGCTTGGCGAGAGCTTCAACATGATGGCGGCACAACTTGCCGAGCGTGAGCGCGCATTGGCCGATGCCGCCGCCCGCGCCGAGTCCTTGCTGCGCTCGAATCGCCGACTGGTGGCCGATGTCAGTCACGAGTTGCGTAATCCCCTGGCAACGCTGCGTGGTTATCTGGAGGCGCTTGAAGAGGAGTACGGCGCTCAATTGCCGGAACACGATATGCGGGTCATTCGCGGCGAGATGCAGCGCCTGACCGGGTTGGTGGATGATCTGTTTACTCTGGCGCGAGCCGAGGCGCAACAACTGCCGCTCAGCCTGACGCCGGTTGATGTCGGCGCGCTGATGCAACGGCTGGCCGACACCTTCGCGCCGCTGGCGAATCGCGAGCGGCAGATTGAGTTGGTTTCCCAGATTACGCCCGATCTGCCGCCGGTGCAAGCCGATGCCAACCGGCTGGAACAGGTGATCCGCAATCTGGCCCAGAACGCGTTGCGCCATACCCCTGCCGGCGGAATTATTGTCTTCGCCGCCGAGCCGAGCGACGATGGAGTCGCATTAATGGTCGCCGACACCGGCATCGGCATTGCCGCCGAGGATCTGCCGCATGTCTTCGATCGCTTCTATCGCGGCGACAGTTCGCGCACGCGGGAAACCGGCGGAGCGGGTTTGGGGTTGGCCCTCGTCCATGAGCTTATCCGCGCCATGGGCGGCAGCGTCGAGGTGGAAAGCAACCCCGGTCGCGGATCGCGGTTCACGGTGAAATTACGGCGGGCGTAACGAAACTACGCCCACACCCAATACTCCTGTTTGCCACCACTCAGCACGGGTGGTACCATGATCCGCGTATTTCGTCGTTTGGATCGCGCCTTTTGGATTGATCGCTTGGCGCAAGGATGCGCAGCACTCAGCGTTGAGTACGCGGAAGGAGACCACATTGACCGCCACAGCCGACCTCGAGACCACTACCGGGCCCCAGGTATTCGACAGTATTCTCGGTACGATCGGTAATACGCCCCTGGTGCGTTTGAATCGTCTTGCGCGCGGAATCCGCCCGACGGTGGCGGTAAAGGTTGAATTTCTGAATCCCGGCGGCAGCGTCAAAGATCGGATCGGGATTGCGATGATCGAGGATGCCGAGCGGCGCGGACTGCTTAAACCCGGCGGCACGATTGTCGAGCCTACCAGCGGTAATACCGGCATGGGCCTGGCGATTGCGGCGGCGATCAAGGGCTATAAGTGTATCTTTGTGATGCCCGATAAAATGAGCGAAGAGAAGATTCGCGCCCTGCGGGCTTTTGGCGCCCGCGTCGTGATTACGCCGACCGCCGTCGAGCCTGATGACCCGCGCTCGTACTACTCGGTCTCGCGGCGCCTGGCCGAGGAGACGCCGAATGCGATTCTGGCCGGTCAGTATTGGAATGCGGCCAATCCCGAGGCGCATTATCGCAGCACCGGCCCCGAACTCTGGCAGCAGACAGCCGGGAAGTTGAGTGTTTTTGTGGCCGGCATGGGCACCGGCGGCACGATCTCCGGCACCAGCAAGTATCTCAAAGAGCGTAACCCGCAGATCAAGACGGTCGGCATCGATCCGATCGGCTCGCTCTACGCTGAATACTTCCGCACCGGCAAACTCGGTGAAGCCCACGGCTACAAAGTCGAAGGTGTCGGCGAGGATTTTCTGCCCACGACGATGGATTTCTCGGTTGTCGATGATGTCGCTCAGGTGACCGACCGCGAGAGTTTCCTGATGACCCGCCGCCTGGTGCGTGAGGAAGGCATTTTCTGTGGCGGTTCGTGCGGTCTGGCGGTCGCCGGCGCCCTGAAGTGGTTGCGCTCGCCCGCCGCCGAATACCTGACCGAGGATGATCTGGTGGTGGTGCTGTTGCCCGATAGCGGCAGCCGCTATCTGAGCAAGATCTTCGACGATGCCTGGATGCGTGAGAACGGCTATATGCAGGACGCGACGGTTGCCGATATGCTGCAAAGCCGCCCGCGCGAACTGATCGCCGCCGATGAGGCGACCACCGTCGAGGCCGCGATTCGCCTGATGAAGACCCACGGAATCTCGCAGTTGCCGGTGCTCGATGCGCACGGCGGCCTGCACGGATTGATCAGCGAGGGCGATCTACTCGACTATCTGCTTAACGGCGGCGCCATGAACCACCCGATCAACGGGCTGCACGCCCACGAAGTCGCCACTGTTACCCCCGAGACGGAAGTTGAGGAATTGACCGGCGTGTTCGGGCGTTCGGCGGCGGCCGTGGTGATCGACGCAGGCCGGGTGGCCGGGATTGTTACCAAAATCGACGTGATCGATTATCTGGCCAGTCGCGATCGCTGACCCGACCGCCTGGTACAGGTCGGCCTACGTCCGTCGAGGGCTTGTAACGGCCTTTAGGCCGTCACAGGGCGATGTGCGCCGTAGACGTACGTACGCTTTAGTGTACTAGCTCGCCCGTAGTGACCGGTGACGTGTAAGGACGAAGCATGCGCGTTGCGTATGCTTCGCCTCACCGAGATGTGAACGAAGCCTCTATCACATGCAGCGCGACGATAGTTCAACTCTGACGATACATCTGCTCGGCATGCCGTCGGTGCAGCGCGCTGGTGAGTCACTCGTTCTGCCGCGTCGGCGCACGCGCGCCCTGGTCTACTATCTCGCCGCTCAATTCGGCCCGATCGCCCGCGATCAGGTGCTGAATCTCCTCTGGCCCGACCACGAGCGCCAGTCGGCCCAACAGATTCTGCGCACCACGCTTCATAGCGCCCGGCGCGCCCTTGGTTCCGCCCTGCTGGCCTCCGACGATATGCTGGCACTCGACGCAACCGTCGATCTGCGCATCCTGGCTCTAGCTGTCAATTCAACTGAAGGCAACGAGCTTGATCTGCGCGCTGCACTTGATCAGTATCGCGGCGATCTGCTGGAAGGCTTCGCGCTCAACGATAGTGAGCCGTTCAGCGACTGGTTGGCCGGCGAACGTGAACGGGCGCGCTTGCTGGCGATCCGCGGGCTGACTCGTCTGGCGCGCTTGAGTGAGCAGCGCGGCGATTATCAGGCCGCCCTTGATGCGCTCAGCCGTGCGCTCAGCTTCGACCCGCTGCAAGAAGATCTGCAACGCAGCGCCATGCGTCTGCACTATCTCAGCGGCGACCGGGTCGGCGCAATTCGGCGCTTTGAATATCTACGCGATCTGCTTGACGAAGAGATCGGCGTGCCGCCGATGGCTGAGACGCAGACGCTTTATGATGCGATTATCAGTGATGCGCCGAGCGCCGATCTGTTGGATCGCCGGCAGTTGTCGGGCGCGGGTCTCGGCGGATCCGCTGATGGGTTGGCGGTGCCGTTCACTCGCCCGGTTGCAGTTCCGGCCGGTGTCGCCGCCTCCGATCTGCCGTTTGTTGGGCGCGAGGCCGAGTTGGCGCGCCTGGTTGCCGCAGCCAATAATGCTGCGCTGGCGCTGATTGAAGGTGCGCCGGGGATCGGGAAGTCGCGTCTGGCTGGTGAATATTTGTCCCACCACGGCGGCCTGGTGCTGATTGGCACCGCGCATGAACTCGAACAAAGCCTGCCCTATCAACCGCTGGTAACGGCGCTACGCAGCCTGATTGGGAGTGCCTACTGGCCGAGCCTGCGCTCCGCCCTGCTGATCGAACCGTTCTGGCTGGCCGAAGCTGCGCGCCTGTTGCCCGAATTGGCCGGAGCCACCCCGGCTCTTGCGCCGTCCGGTCGGCCCGATGAGGCCCGTCTCTGGGAGGCGTTGACTCGCTTGCTTACGGCGATCGCCGATATTCGCCCAACAACGGTGTTGATCGACGATCTGCAATGGGCCGACGCCAGTACCCTCGGTTTGATCGGCTACCTGTTGCGGCGCGGCGGCGACTCCGGCCTGAGCCTGTTGGCGACAACGCGCCCCGTGACGCCGCGTACGCCACTGGCGACCCTGATCACCGACCTGACCCGCGAGGGTCGGTTGGAACGGATCAACCTCGGCCCGCTCACGCCCGATGCAACGGCATTGTTGGCCCGCCAGCTCAGCCCGCTCTTCGGCCCGCCGCTGGCGCGTTGGCTCGACCAGAACGCCGAGGGCAACCCATATATTCTGGCTGAACTGGTACGCCATGCGCGCAGCAGCGGTTTGCTGCGCGAAGGCGGCGCCCTCGACCTCGGCGCGCTTTCGGCCGGGCCGGTGGTGCCGTCGAGTGTGTATAGCCTGATCGAAGCTCGGCTGAGCCGGCTTTCCGATGCGGCGCGACGGGTGCTCGACGCCGGTGTGGCGGTTGGGCGCGAGTTCGAGTTCGATCTGGTGGCGCGGGCGGCGGCGCTTTCCGAGGGCGCGGCGCTCGATGCCCTCGACGAGTTGCGGGCTGTGCGGCTGATCGAGCCCTTGCCCGATGGTCAGTACCGCTTCGATCATAGCTTGACCATAGAGGTCGCGTATCGTGAGACGAGTGAGCCGCGCCACCGGCTGTTGCACCGGCGGGTGGCCGAAGCGCTTGAGGCATTGCACCGCGATCGCCTCGACGATATCGCCGGCCTGATCGCCTCGCATCTGGCCGAAGGCGGTGCTTCCGAGCGGGCCGCCCACTATGCCCTTCGTGCGGCTCGCCGGGCTGTCACCCTGGCCGCATGGGCCGAGGCTGCGGCCTTCTACGAGCAGGCCATCCCCGGCCTGCCGCCCGCCGAGCGTTCGCTTGCGCTGATGGCCCTGGGCGATGTGTATGTACAGGCCGGATCTGCTGCGCGGGCCGCCGAACAGTATCGGGCCGCGCGCGATCAGAGCGCCGATCAGCGCCAGAAAGTGGTTGCTCAGTTATCGCTGGCCCGTGCGATGCTGCCGCAGAGCCGCTACGGCGAGATGATCGAACTGGTGCGCGCACTCAGTGATGATCCGGATCCGACTGTGGCGGCGATGGCTCATTTTCATTGGGGCACAGCGCTGTCGTTGGAAGGCGCCGATCTTGAAGGCGCCGCCGAGCATTTGCGGCGTTCCGAACAACTCACGGCTGCGCAGCCGACGCCCGATCCGACAGCACTAGCGCAGGTTCGTTTTGAGTTGGGTAGTGTCGCCGCGCAACAGGGCGAGCTGGTGCGTGCGATCGGCTACTACCACGAGGCGCTTAGTGTTGCCGACGCCGCCGAAGATAATCGCAGCGCACTCGACAGCGCCGTATCATGGCGCATCCTGGCTCGCAACAATCTGGCCTATCACCTGCATCTGCTGGGCGATCTTGAGACAGCCGGGCGCTATGCGAACGAGGGCTTGCGCCTGGCCGAAACCCGCGGCGCCCTGAGTTTGCTGCCCTATCTATATTCAACCAGCGGCGAGATCGCCCTGGCGCAGGCCGATTTTGATACAGCCGAGTCGGCATTCAAGCGCGGCTACGAATTGGCCGAACGCCTGCACATCCCCGAACGCCTGGCCGGGCTGGACGCCAATCTTGGCCTGGTGGCCGTGCGGCGTGGGCAGACCGGCCTCGCCATCCACCGGCTCTCGGCCGCACTCGCCCGGGCCGACGCCCTGGGAATTCACCATCTGGCCACGCAGATCCGCATCTGGCTGGCCGCACTTCTTCCGCCTGCCGAAGCTCGCACCTTGCTGGTTGTTGCCCGCGCCATCGCTGAAAGTAGCGGGCGCCGACGGCTCCTGGCGGCAATCGACCGCGCCGAAGCCGACCTCAACCTCGCTCCTACCTCAACCACCTGATCCTCCGTCCTTGTATTTCCTCTGCTGCTGCATACTCTTCCGAGTAGCAGTGGCATAAGCTGTTTTCCGGCCCTGTTTTCGCGGTTTCGCCGCCAAAACAGGCTAAAGGCATGCGCACTATCGCGCTGCCGCATGCGTAGCAACGACTGTGTATAGGCGGCGTAAACAAATTGAAAGAAACCGAGAAAACGTACTACACATCAGCAAACCGATAGGAATGGCGCAAATCTTGATAACCCACTAATAGGGCATTGCAAAGATGAAAAAAGCGCAATCTCCATGTGCTTGCGGGCATGCATGGTATCGGGCATACTACACTTCCCCACACGACATGTCACATCACAACCCCGTGGGCGAATAGTGAAAATACGTAGTGAAGAGAGCGAAGCGGGGTGGCGCTGTGACGAATGTGCATGGCGAGGTAATCGGCGGGTGTCGGCTGGAAGCGCAAGTGGCGGTACGTAACGGCTATGTGCGCTATCGCGCTTGCCACGAGCGATCGGGGAGTCTGCGGATCGTCGTGCTTACGACATCCCGCATCGCAGATTCTCGCGAACAGTTGCAAATATTCACCGAAGAGGTGCAGATTGCCGGTATTCTGCGGCACACCAATATTACCCGTGTCTTTGAAGGTGGTGTCTGGCGCGGCCACGGCTATGTGATCCAGGAGTATCTGCCCGGCGGCTCACTCGCCGATTTGTTGCGCCAGTTTGTGCCTGCGCGCCGTAAACTACCGGTCGCCTTTGTGCTCGATCTGGCGCGTCAGCTTGCCGAAGGGTTGGCGCACGCCCATTATTGTGGCGTTGTACACGGCCGCGTTGAGCCGGGGAATATTCAGTTGCGGCGGATGGCCGGTTCGTTGCTGGCGAAACTCGATAACTTCGGCCTGTCCCGGCTCTGCGAAGAGATGCTTGCCGTTGGCGGTTTGAATACCACGGTTCACTACCTGGCGCCCGAACAGTGCTACGGCGAGACAAGCGACGCCCGCAGTGATATCTATGGCCTGGGTTTAATGCTGTATGAGGCGCTGGCCGGGCGCCCGGCTTTCGTCGGTTCGACCTACGGCGAAGTTGTGCGGCGACAGATGGCCGGTGATATGCCGCCATTGCATAGTATCCGGCCCGATCTTGGGCCTGCAGTGGAGCAGTTGATCTATGCCTGCCTCGCGATTGAGCCGGCCCAGCGCCCGCAACGCGCCGATGCCCTGGCCGCCGATCTGGCCCGCCTTATTCAACCCACAATGTCCGCCGCCGCCGATTAATCCTACGGTGGTAGTCGCACTTCTCCGACGCACGCGAAACTACGGTTGGTTCAAGAATAGAGCAATCCTACCCGGGTTGTGAAGTCGGTTCTGCGTCCTGCTCCAGCGGTTCCTGGTTCTGGGTTCTCGGTTCTGGTAGGCTTGCTATAGTTTTGCATTCTGCATTCTGCATTCATTGTGTTCACGCCCCTGTTCACGCTCCTGTCAACGCCCCACGGCTATCCTGACTTCAGGAACCGCAAAAATAGCCGCCCACACGGGCACATTGGGGAGCAATAATCATGGCAACCTGGGTTATCGATAACTCGCATTCGGCTATTCATTTCACCGTTCGCCACATGATGATCTCGAAAGTGCGCGGCTCGTTCGAGAAGTTCGGCGGTCAGGTTGAGTTCGATGAGGCCAATCCGATCGGGTCGTCGGTGAATGTGCAGATCGAGACTGCCAGCATCGCCACCAAGGATGAGAAGCGCGACGCGCACCTCAGTTCGCCCGATTTCCTCGACGCCGCGAACTATCCGCACATCACCTTCGTCAGCAAGAGCATCCGCAAGATCGATGATCACCACGGCGAGATCGTTGGCGATTTGAGCATCCACGGCGTTACCCGTGAAGTGGTGTTGGAGACCGAGTACAACGGTCAGTCGAAGTCGCCCTGGGGTACCACCAGCGCCGGCTTCAGTGCCGCCACCCGCATCAACCGCAAGGATTGGGGTATGGGATGGAATGTCGCGCTGGAGACGGGCGGTGTGCTTGTTGGCGAGGAGATCGATATCGACATCGAGCTTGAGATCGTTAAGCAGGAGCAGCCCGCCGCGGTTGCCGACGCGACGGCGTAACTCTCTTTGTGGTCGGTGTTGGCGGCGAAACCGTCAACACCAACCGCTATTAGTTAGAAGTATTATGAGCGATCCACTAAAGATTCTCGCCGTTTCGGGTAGCCTGCGCCACAATTCATTAAATACGGCGTTGTTACACGCTGCGCAAGAAGTTGCCCCGGCCCATGTGCAGATTGAACTCTATGATCTTGCCGATATTCCGCTCTACAATGGTGACGAAGATGGCGGCGAGCACGGGCAACCGGCCGGTGTCGGGCGCTTCAAAGCTGCCCTTGGCGCTGCCGACGCAATCATGATCGCAACGCCGGAGTATAACTATTCGATCCCCGGCGTACTCAAGAATGCGATCGATTGGGCCTCGCGTCCGATCGCATCTTCGCCGCTGAACGGCAAGCCGCTCGCGATGATGGGCGCGGGTGGGATGAGCGGCACCATGCGGGCGCAGTTCCATCTCCGCCAGATCCTTGTGCATAACAACATGCTGGTGCTGAACAAGCCCGAGTTGTATGTCGTGCGCGCCTGGGAAAAGTTCGATAGCGAGCGCAATCTTACCGACGAGCCGACCCGCGAGCAGTTGCGGAAGCTGGTCGAGGCGTTAGTTGCCTGGACCCGCCGGGTTGGTTAGGGCTGCTGATCGCGTCTCTGCCCGCATTCTTGCATGACTGATGGTTTAGTTATAAACTCTCAGGGCGTAGGCACACTGCTACAAGGAGAAAGGAGCCAGATATGACGATCCTCGGCTTACACCATATTACGTTGGTCAGTTCGAATGCGCAGCGCACGCTTGATTTTTATGTCGGCATGCTTGGTTTGCGCCTGGTGAAACAGACCGTCAACTTCGATGATCCCGGCGCGTACCATCTGTATTTCGGCGATCAGACCGGCAGCCCCGGCTCGGCGATCACGTTTTTCGAGTGGCCGCAGGCCCAGCAGGGCGCGCCCGGTATCGGCGGCACACATCACTTTGCCCTCGGTGTACCCGACTACAATGGCCTGCTGAAGTGGAAGCGCCGGCTGACCGATCGTGGACTCAAGGTCGATGGGCCGTTTGATCGCCACTATTTTACGTCGATCTACTTCCGTGATCCCGACGGCGTAATCATCGAGATTGCGACCCAGGGGCCGGGTTGGACAATCGACGAGACGCCCGCCGCAATCGGGACGGCATTTCGGGCGCCGCCCGAGCAGATGCTGGTGAGTAACCGTGATGCGGCCCGCATCGAAGCGACAACCTGGTCGGAGCCGGTTGATCAGATCACGCCCGAGATGGCGCTCAATCGCGGTATGCATCACATTACCGCGATCGGCACGAATATCGAGCGCACACACGCCTTTTTCGGCGATCTGCTTGGAATGCGGCGGGTGAAAATGACCAACAACTTCGACGATCCCAACTCGGCGCATTGGTATTGGGGCGTGGATGACGGCCGGCCCGGCACGCTGATCACCTACTTCGAGCGTGATCCGGCGCGCGAGCCGCGAGTACGCATGGGCGCCGGGCAAACGCATCACTATGCGTTGGCGGTGGCTGATGAGGCGGTGCAGTTGGAATATCGGGCGAAGTTGCTGGATGCCGGCTATCGGGTTAGCCCGGTGATGGATCGCATCTACTTCAAGAGCATCTACACCAATGATCCCGACGGTCACATTGTCGAGGTTGCTACGCTCGGCCCCGGCTTCGCCGTTGATGAGCCGGTTGCGCAACTGGGTACGTCGCTCAAATTACCGCCCTGGCTCGAAGATCATCGCGCCGATATCAGCAACGCGCTGACGCCCCTAAGGTAGGGCGTAGGGGCGAAGCACTCGGTACAGCCGAATACTTCGCCCCTACACCTTACCTGATCGCGAACGGCAGCACCGTTGTCACGTCGTTGTTTACCTCGTCCGACTGTGAGCTGCGACCGACGAAACGCCAGTTGCCGCGCGCCGCATCTTCCGGCGATTGCCAGACCAGGGTGATCCGGCCGTCGGCATCGGCGGTGAGTTCCTGATCGATAATCAGCACCGAGCCATCGGGCCGATCGAACCAGTAGCCGACGCGCTCGCCGGGCAGGTAGCCGTCGGCGCTGAAGGTAAAGACTGTGCCGGGCGGGCCGGCTTCCGGCGTCACCGTAGTGCTGCGGGTCGGCGGCGGTGTGTCGCGGGCGACGCTGAAGGGGATGCGATACACCACCACCGCATCTTCGTCCTGCGCGAGCATCTCGTAATTACCGGCCGGCGCATCTTCCGGGATCGTCCAATCCCAGCGCGCCTCGCCGTCCTCATTCGCCACCACCTCAGGCGTGCCGTCGAGCACCAACCCATTTGGGCCGTTCACCCAATTGCCGATCTCGTCTTTGGGCGGGAATGCGCCGGCGAAGAAGCTGAGCGTGTCGCCGGGATTGCCGCTGTTCGGCGTAACACTCGTCGGCGCCGGATCTTCAGGGCCGCTGACGACAAACGGCATCACCACCTGGCGCCGGCTATCCTCGCCCAACGCACTCATCGACCAGTCGCCCGGCTTGACATTTGGATCATCGGGGACGGTGTAGGTCCAGCCGGCATAACCGGCCTGATCGGCGACAACCGTCGTGCGTTCGCGCTGCGGATTACGGTCGGCGTCCGTCACCCAATACGCGATCGTCTCGCCGGGAACAAAACCGGCCACCTGGAAGGTAAACGTCGTGCCGCGCGGGCCACTTTGCGGCGTGACACTGCCCCTGGCCTGCTGTTCTTCCGGCGGCAGGTTCGCACCGCCGACGGTGAAGTTCAGCACCACCTCGCTGCCGCTCTCGATCCCGCGCGTCACCGCCTGCCAATTGCCGGCCGGCGCATCTGCGGGGGCGGTCCAACTCCAGTTTGCCACGCCGTTCAGATCGGCCTTCAGGTACGGTGTGCCGCTATCGACGCGGGCGCCGTTGGGCTGATTAAGCCATGTGCCGACCTCTTCATTTGGCTGAAGCCCACCAATCGTAATGCTGAAGGTTGTGCCGGGCGGGCCGGATTCGGGCGAGATGCTGCGAACAGGGGCCGTCACATCGCCGGGCGTAACCTCGAAGGGAAGCTGCACCCGGTAGCCGCTGTCGGTACCCTGAGCCACCGCCACCCAGCCTCCGGCCGGCGCATCGGCGGGCGAGTTCCAGAACCATGTGAAATTGCCGTTCACATCGGCGAACTGCCAGAACACCTCATCGCTCAGTTCACGACTGTTGCCGTTGGGTTGCACCAGCCACGCGCCGATCCGCTCTTCAGGGGTAAAACCGGCCGCCTGAAACGTAAAGGTCGTTCCGGCCGGGGCGCGCTGTGGATTGACCGAACTCGGCGGCGCACTCGTATCGGCTGAGGTGACAACGAATGTTGCCGCAATCGTCACATTACTGCGGATTCCGCGTGCCGCAGCCGTCCAGGTGCCGGCCGGGCCTTCCGGCGGCACATCATACGTCCAGACCACCGCACCATCGGCGTCGGCCTCGACCGTAGGATAGCGCGGCAATGTGCGACTGTCGGGCCGGGTAACCCAGGGATCGACCCGTTCGCCGGGGGTGTAACCGGAGAAGAAAAATGTAAAGCGCGTTCCGGCGGGCGCCTCGGCGGGCACCGCACTACCGGAGGCGGACTGGGCCTGAACCGTCGGGACCGACAGGCCCAGGATCAACGCCAGCGCTGCGCAAAGGCTGAACGCCCGTGCCAACAGGCGGGATAGCATAATGACTCCTTTATTCTTCCTCGCGCGCATCGTAATAATCGGCCAACCCGGCCAACGCCATCTGGGCGAGGAAAGGCGAAACCTCGTTGCCAAGGGAGGTGCGGAAGGCGTTGTAGTCGATCGCGATCGCCTCGCGCCACTGCTCGGCTTCGGCGTACTGGGGCAACATCCGGCGGAGTTGTGCGGCAAAAGTGCGGCGCGTATTCGGCACCGCAACAGCCAGCACTGCCTGGCGCAAGTAGCCGGAAAAGATTTCTTGATCGTCGTCATCGACGACCGGCGGCTCACCGACGATCGTGATAATCTGCTCGATCAATGCATCGGAGAAGTGCAACGGAATAAAAGCCTCACTGCGAAACAACTCAATACAGAACACATCCAACGCCTTCGGATCGCGATACAACTCCAACGCAATCCGGCGTTGCTCACGCAGTCGCCGCGCCGCATCGGCGATCCGCTGTTGCTCAGATGGATCAGGCTCGTGTTCCAGCCACGTTCCGGCACACCGAGTCAGTCGCACCGCCTCGGATCCACCGCCCGATAGACTTGTTTTGCGTACCGATCTGCCGCGCATAATACCGTCCCTTTGTGTCGCTATTCACAGCCGCAGTATACTCCATTTCCGAAAGATAAGAATATCGCGTAAGAACTTGACTTCCACTATTGAGCCGACTACAATCAGAATCAGGAACCCATTACGTGAGGAGAGAGTGCGCATGGCACGTATCTATAACAGTATTACCGAGCTTGTCGGAAACACTCCGTTGGTCAAACTCAGCCCGCGCGTGAACGACACCGCAGCAACGGTGCTCGCCAAGTTAGAGTTTTTCAACCCCGCCAGCAGCGTCAAAGATCGGATCGGATTGGCGATGATCGAAGCCGCCGAGCGCGAGGGTTTGATCCGCCCCGGCGAAACGACGATTGTCGAGCCGACAAGCGGAAATACCGGGATCGGCCTGGCCTTTGTGGCCGCCGCCAAGGGCTACCGGATCATCCTGACAATGCCCGAGACAATGAGCATGGAGCGGCGTAAACTGCTGCGCGGCTTCGGCGCCGAACTGGTGTTGACCCCCGGCCCGGAGGGGATGCGCGGCGCGATTGGCCAGGCCGAGCAGATTCTGGCCGAGTTGCCGAACGGCTTTATGCCGCAGCAATTTAAGAATCTCGCCAATCCTGAGGTTCATCGTCGTACCACGGCTGAAGAGATCTGGCGCGATACCGACGGCGCGATCGATATTCTGGTTGCCGGCGTCGGCACCGGCGGCACCATCACCGGCGTCGGCGAAGTGCTGAAGGAGCGCAAGCCGAGTGTGCAGGTGATCGCGGTTGAGCCGGAAGCATCGCCGGTGTTATCGGGCGGTGCGCCCGGCCCACACAAGATCCAGGGCATCGGCGCAGGGTTTGTGCCCGACGTACTCGATACCGGCGTGATCGACGCGATCGAGAAGGTCAGCAACGACGACTCATTCGCAATGGCCCGCCGCCTGGCCCGCGAAGAGGGCTTGATGGTGGGTATTTCCAGCGGCGCCGCCGCCACTGTTGCCTTACGGATCGCCGGCCGTCCCGAGAATGCCGGTAAACTCATTGTCTTTGTTGTGCCGAGCAACGGCGAGCGTTACCTTAGCACGCCGCTTTACAGCGAAGAATAATAATCCGGCGGTTGGTTCTGGTTATTGACCAGAACCAACCGCCATGTGATTCTTATGGCAGTCGCCGGCGCGGCGTTTCATAGTATTCAGCGTCGATCACTCGTTGGCGATAACCGGGTGGATCGCCGAGATCGAACATGCGCGCCGCAAACCAGCCGATCGTAAATGTGGGGATCGGCTGGGTAAATGGAATCAGCGCCTCGATTGCGGCTTTGTTCCGCAACCCCTTCAGGCCCATCCGATCAAGCGCCAGCCAACTCACCGGCGCCGCCAGCACATCCAACCCAAAATCCAGCAGATCGAGCAACAGCACCAGAATCAGCGGCACATAGCGCAGGGTTGTAAAAAAATCGGCCTCGGGCGGCACATCCAGGCGCTTGATACTGCGCCAGATCAGCGCCAGGCCAACCAGCGCAATGCTCAGCGCGATGCCCATCAGCGCCAGCAACCAGCCCAACATATTGATCAATGTCTCAGACATAATGAACCCTTTATGTGTCTCGTAGGGATGCAGCATGCTGTTTGGCAGCATGCTGCATCCCTACGACGACGACGGAATCGGATCTGTTGCGCGCCGACTGAGCAACAGCCAGATCATCCCCGTTAGCAGAGGCACGCATATTGCTAAGCAAAGAGTAGAAAATTCCAGGCTGGCACCAAACATTGGCTGAGCACTATCGAGAAACGACAACGGCGCGATGATCGGAGTTGTCAGGTTGTAGAGCAGCGCGATTGATGGATTATCCGGCCGCGCTGCGCCAATCCGTGCCACAATCCGGGCCAGAAGGAGCGCTTCCAGGATGCCCGCCAGGCGAACGAGCCAAAGTTCGTAGAAAATTGCCCCGAATCGCTGCATCTTTTTTGGTAACAGCTTCGTCATACTATTGAGAGTGTCATATTTGCAAATCTCATATCACGTTCATCTCGTTATGACTTTCGACCTATAGCGATTCGCCGATCGCTCTGCTATGCTGAAAGCATCTCGTTTGAGTTGATGTTTTCTTCCGCTATCGCGTAGCCAGATCGGCGTCATTGTATCAGGGAGTAACGCCATGATCAATGCGACAGTCCATCAGGGCGCTGAGCATGCCCAGATTGCCGCGCAGGCAAGTCCGGTGCGACGCATCGGCGGCCGGATGTTTGCCCTGCTGGTGGTTGCCGAACTGGTGTTGCTGGCAGGTGTACTGGGTTGGGTCTTGATGCAGGCTGCCCCAATGCGTACGCCGTACAGTTCCGTCGATGCGTCGCTGGTGAACGAGGCGGTGCGCGCACATATCGGTGGGGCGGCGTATGATGGTTTGATCGAGGTAAAACCGGGTCTGACGGTGCGCGAGAGTAATCTGCGTGGCTTTTCGTTTGAAGGCGCCGTGTACTATTACTACGTCGAGGGCGGTCTCAACTACGATCCGCTGAGCCGCGGCGCCGTCGATGCCGCCGAAGTTGAGATTTTGCTCCGTGATGACAGCGGCCCTCAGACATTGGTGATCTACCGCATCTTGTAAACAAGTAGCATACAGCCGGGCATGCCGCTTCACAGATGTTTCACTATAAAACCCTCGATTGTGTCATCCACAATCGAGGGTTTTTGTTTGGGAAGAAGCGCTGTTGTATCCGGTGGCCTACTACTTCTTCGAGCCGGTGAATTTGCGTTTGCCGGCCTGCCATTGGCCCCAATCACGCTCCTCGGCGGCGCGAATGGCCCGGCGTTTGCGTGCCCGCCGCGCCACGGGGATAACTGCGTCCAATACCGCCCAGAGCGATTCTTCCAGTTGCGGATATTCCTGCAAGGCAAGATCGATAGTGGCTGCATCGAAGCCGCGCGCATGTAATACCTGCGCGATTTCACGGGCGCGCTCGTTGTCCTCGGCCAGCAACGCATCGACTAATTCGTATTCCAGCGGTAATTCTTGGCTCATTGTATTTTATTTCGTATATTGCATCGACCGCTACGCCGTCAGTAAAATCGGCCCATGCGCGCTGATCGCCAGGGTATGTTCGAACTGAGCCGAGCGCCGGCCATCGGCGGTACGAACCGTCCAACCGTCGCGATCCAGGCGGGTTTCGTGGGTGCCGACATTGATCATCGGCTCGATCGTGAAGACCATCCCGGCCATGATTTTGCGCGTGTTGCGCGGCTCGTCGTAGTGCAGAATGGTTGGGTCTTCGTGCAGGTTGCGCCCAAGGCCGTGGCCGGTGTACTCACGCACCACCGAGAAACCTTCCTGCTCGGCGTGGTGCTGGATCGCCGCGCCAACCAGGCGCAACGTATTCCCAACCTGCGCCTGCTCGATGCCCAGATCCAGGCATTTGCGGGCGGTGTCGAGCAGATGCCTGGTGCTGTCGTCAACCTGGCCGACCGCGAAGGTCTCGCAGGCATCGCCGATCCAGCCGTTCAAGCGCAGGCCGATGTCGATCCCGATAATGTCGCCCTGGCGCAATCGATCTTTCGAACTCGGAATCCCGTGGCAGATCACCTCGTTGATCGAGGCGCAGATTGTGCCGGGAAACGGCGGCAACGGCGACCAACCGCGGCGTGAGGGCGGCACATAACCCTTGTAAACCGGCTCTGCGCCGTGACTGCGAATATACTCCTCAGCAATGTCGAGTTCGGCCGTGGTGATGCCGGGTCGGATGTGTTCGCGCAGCACTTCGAAGGTGGCGCGTACCAATCGCCCGGCTTCTCGCAGCAACTCGATCTGTTTGGGTGATTTCAGTGTAACCGGCATAATGTCCTCGATCTGACCTCATATCGTGACAATTCTACCGCAACCATCTGTATCAGAGTCGGCAGAATTGTTGCGCATCCATATATTCCATCCAGGCCGCAGTGGCGCTTTGCGCCGACGCGAGCAGAATCCTCGCCACTCAGGCAGCAAGCAACACGCGGTTCCGCCACTCGTACGCTCAAGCGTACGTACGTCTCCGGCCCACATCGCACTGTGACGGCCTAAAGCCCGTTAAAAGCCCTCGACGGACGTAGGCCGATCTGTACTAGTATACCGCAGCAGGCGGCTTGGGGCGCGGCAACAGCCCGGCTTGTTCGCAAACCTGCGGAATGGCGCGTGTCCAATCTACCGACATGATATGCACCCCGGCAACACCTTCAACACCGAGCATATCCTGAACCAGTTCCGCCGCCAACTGAATCCCCTCCTGCTCCGAATCCTCAGCCCGCTGCATACGGTCGATCACATCGTCGGGCATAAGGGTGCCGGGGAGATGATCGCGCAAATACAGCGCCGAGCGCGGGCGGCGCAAGATCATCACGCCGGCGAGAATATACGCCTGCTGATGCAGACCCGCAGCGCGCACGTCGGCCATCCACTGGCGGAAGCGGGCCGTATCGAAGATCAGTTGGGTCTGGATGAATTCGGCGCCCGACTCGATCTTCTTTTCCAGGCGCGCAGCCCGCTCGATATTCGGGTTTGCGACCGCGCCCAGGAAGTAACTTGGCGCATCTTTGAGCGCCGTTCCCGACTGAAACGCGCTTTCGTCGCGCAGCTTACGCATGGTACGAATCAGTTGGAACGAGTTCAGATCAAGCACATTTTTCGCGTCGGGATGATCGCCGATCCGCGGGTGATCGCCGGTCATGCAGAGAATATTCCGCACACCAAGTACCGAGGCACTAAGGGCATCGGCCTGGAGTGCGACCCGGTTACGATGCTGGCATGTCATCTGCATAATCGGCTCGATACCGATCTGGGCCAGCACGGCTCCGGCGCCGAGTGCCGACATGCGGGCGATGCCGCGCTGATTGTCGGTGAGATTGATCGCATCGGTGCAATCGCGTAAATTCTCGGCCAACTGCTCGATCTTGGCCCGTCCTGCGCCTTTTGGCGGCGCCATCTCGCCGGTTACCACAACCTGGCCTGAGGCCAGCCGACGCTGAAGATTGGAATGCATAGGTGTGTACTCGGAATTCTAAAAATTGTAAGTAATGCCTGGGCCGGTTTTTGCCTTTGGCTGGTGCATGGCCGTCAGGCGGCGTCGAGTGCCTGGCGAAGATCGGCGATCAGGTCGGCGGTATCTTCGATCCCGCACGAAAGCCGGATGAGGTTATCGCGCATGCCGATCGCCAGGCGCTCCTCGCTGGTCAGTTCATAAAAGCTCATCAGCGCCGGCTGCTCCACTAAACTCTCGACACCGCCGAGGCTCGGGGCGATGTAGGGGATGCGCAGGCGATCGATCACCGCCGCTGTTGCGTGCAGATCGCCGTCCACCTCGAATGAAACCACCCCGCCGAAACCACGCATGAGTTCGCTGGCAATTGCGTGGTCGGGATGGCTTTCCAGTCCGGGATAATGCACCCTGCTGATGCGCGCATGCCCGGCCAGGAATTGCGCGACCGCCATTCCGGTTGCGTTGTGGCGTTCCATGCGCAGCGCGAACGTCTTCAGGCCACGCAGCAACAGGAATGCGCTATGCGGATCGCAGATCCCGCCCAACATCCCCTGCGCCTCACGCAGGGCGCCGACGATCCCCGGCTTGCCGATGACGACGCCGGAGAGCAGATCGTTATGCCCGGCGAGATACTTGGTGCCGCTGTGAACCACCAGATCGATGCCGAGGCGAAGCGGCCGCAGATTGTAGGGCGTGGCGAATGTCGCATCGATCAGGGTTTTGATGCGCCGGCGACGCGCGAGGGCCGCAAGGGCCGCCAGATCGGGGACGCGCAGATACGGATTTGTCGGCGCCTCACTGATGATCAGCCGGGTCTGGCCGGGGATGATGGCGGCTTCCAGGGCGACGAGATCGCCGGCGGGCACAATCGTGTGGGTGATGCCGAGCCGGGCCAGCATCGTGCGCACAAACTGGCGCGTACGGCGGTAACAGTCATTGGTGAGCAGCACATGGCTGCCGGTGGGCAACATGGCCAACAGCACCGTGGTGATCGCATTCATCCCCGAGGCGCAGAGCAAGCCGGCGGCCGGTTCCGCCGGCGATTCGAGGGCGGCCAGTTTGGCTTCGGCGGCGCGCACGGTTGGGTTGCCGTAGCGACCATACTCCTCGCGCTCGACGCGGCCTTCGTGGAAATCGATCAGCGCGGCGGTATCGGCGAAAGTGTAGGTTGCACTTTGTACAATCGGTGCCGTGATCGAATCATAGGGGCGCCGGCGCGGTTCACCGGCGTGAACGGCCGCCGTCGAAGGGCCGTCGGGTGGCGTGATCTGCTGATCTGATGACATAAAACCTCTCATCGAAACGATGAGAGAGGCGGCGCACGGCGCGGCGCGACCCGCTGCGGGGCCACGTCGGCACTCTCCTCTCATCTACCAGCGATTGCTGCCGGAATTGCCACCCTTGCAGGAATACAAGCGGCAAGGCGCAAATTGCCCATGGGCATTTTGCATTTGCATTGTTGCGGGTTGGCGCGGTTTCGTCGGGCCGGTCCCTCCACCGCTCTGGATGAGTGCAGCGGGTATAATGGGAGGGAGTATACCAGTGCCATTTCGGCCTGTCAAAGCTGATTGACATGGAAGATCGTTGCTGGTAAACTTCGTGTTTGATTTGTGCTGCTGTTCACAAGAGTTTATGCACCATCCAGTTGTTTCTACAGCGGCACAACTCCAAAACCATCATCTGCGGTTCTGAAGTGTTGCTGAAGGAGCGTGCGCCGTGCGTTTGAAGGCCCGCACCTGGATTGAGATGCTTGTCGTGGTTCTGGTCGCTGTTGCGTTAAACGCCTGTATGCCGGCGCGCCGGAACGCAATCTTCCGACGCTCCCGGCGGTGCTTGACATCACGCCCGCGCCGACACTTGATATTGATGCGACGGCTACCGTTTTCGCCGGCCAGATTCGGCCCAGCCCGACACCTGCGGCGATCTACACGGTGCAGTCCGGCGATACGCTTAGCGCATTGGCCGAACGCTTCGGCACCACCGTCGATGAACTGGCGGCGGCGAACGGACTTACCGATCCGAATGCACTGCAACCCGGCCAGACCTTGCTGATCCCGTCGTTGTTGCGTACGCCGGTGGTGGAAGCGCCGGCGCAATCTCAATCTCCGACGCCAACATTAGCATCTCCTTAATCAGACTAAAGACTCCCTTGACAGCGGGGCTTGAAGTTGTTATATTGTGAACGTCGATACGACATATGATTAACCGTTTAGGATGAAGGAGGTGATGCCCATGAGTGATTGTAGTAAGCGTCAGGGTGTCACCGCTGGTGAAGCCCTCTAGGCATCACCGAACCGGTGATATCCCTTCTCAGAAAGAGAGAAGCTCCTGCGTCGCAGGAGCTTCTTTCGTTGTTGGTATACGTTTATGGTTGCTTTTCTTACACGCCATATCGGTATTAGCTTCGCGATTGCTTCCCTCGCCGTGCTTGCGACGCTGGCCACCCTTGGTTGGACGACCCGCCCGCAGAGCTACACCCCGCAAGGCGCCGGTGATGTCTATCTGGCCCTGGGCGACTCGCTCGCCTGGGGATTGCGTCTTGATCGCCCCGATCAAGAAAGCTACCCGGCACTTATCCATGCCGAACTGATTGCCGATCATGCGATCGAGTTGGTGAATCTCGCATTTCCCGGTGAAACAAGCGGGTCGTTCCTCAACCGCCAATTGCCGCGTGCGCTCGACCGAATTGCCGCTGCGCAGGCGGCGGGATTGCGGGTGAGCCCGATCACACTCAACATTGGTGGAAACGATCTGAATGCACGCCGTGATGCCTCCGACCAGGAGTTGGAAGCGGCGGTGCGGGCGGTGGAAACAAACCTGCGGCGCGCGCTCGATCGGTTGCGCGACGTAGCCCCCGACGCCGATATTGTGGTGATGACCTATTACAATCCCTATGGCGGCGATCCGCAGATTCTCGGCAGCGAGGCCTACTGGGCGGTGCGGATGAATGATGCGATTCGCGCCGCCGCCGCGCAGCACGGAGTTGCCGTGGCCGACGGTTACGGGGCGCTCGACGGCGGGCGGGCCTACACCCACACCTTGATTCTCTTCGGCGATATTCACGCCAATGCGCAGGGCCACCGCGAGCTTGCCAAGGCGTTCATAACCGCGTTGGGCTACAGGTAGCCAGGAATGCGGAATGCGAACCGGCAGCCCTTCGCTGACTGGGCGGTGTCTCACTGACTGGGCAGTTTTCGCTGAATATTGGCGGCAAGCCGCAGTTCCTTTCTGGCACATTCCTTGCAACCTATGCTGCTATTGCAGCCTTTTTCGGCTTTGCAGCAATTCAGAATTCAGGATGTAGAGTTCTGAAAAGGAGTGCCAGATGAGCGACCGGAATTACCATGATCTGGCCGCGCAGTTGCGTGAACGCGTCGGCGCCCACGTATCAGGCGCGGAGAATGAGGGCCGCCGGCAGTTGCGCAAGGCAGTTGGCGATGTGCTTGGGGTCGGCAAGGATGAAGCTCAGGCCACGCTCGATCAGTTGATCAGCGAGGGTCTGGTGCGCTATCACCCATCCTCGCAGCGCACCATCGGCGCCGACGATGAGAACACCGATCGAAAGATTCAGGGCGGCAATGCGGTTGAGGTTGCCAGCGGCGGCTTGAACGCGAGTGTTGGTGCGCCGGTGGCGATCGATGATCTTTCGCCGGAAGGCTATTGGGAGATCGGCGGCGCCAATATGGAAGATATGGGTGAGATGGGCGTGCGCAAAGGCCAGGTTCGGCCACGCGGTATCAATGAATAGGTTTGCACAGCCTGGTTCAGCATAAAGCGAATACAACAATAGGCCGGCGTCCGGGTTATAATTGACGCCAGGAAGAGGCCTATGGTATCCCAAACGGGTGGTCGGTAGGCTGCCCGTTTTTTTATTGCTTATAACCATGAACCCTATTTTGAACCGGAATATTCGGCTCTTGTTGCTCGGCGCAAACCTCTGGTACGTCGGCGAGGGCATGCTCGGCCCGCTGATCGGAGTCTTTAGCCAGGAGATCGGCGGCAGCGTGCTCGATCTGACCTGGGCCTGGTCGATTTACTTGATTGTGACCGGGATCTGCACCGGCGTGATCGGCGTGATCGCCGATCGTGGGCGTGCGACCGCCGCGCGCCTGATGGTGGTCGGCTATGGGCTGAATGCCCTTGTACATTCGCATATCTGTTGGTGGAAGTCCCCTGGCAACTGTTTCTGGTGCAGGCCGGATTGGGTTTTGCAAGTGCGCTGGCGACCCCAACATGGGATGCATTGTATAGCCGGAATGCCCTGCCGCGGCGAGCCGGGATGCTCTGGGGTGCGGCGAATGCCCAGGAGTTGATTGTGAGCGGCATCGCCATTCTGATCGGCGGGTATCTTGTGACTTTCGGTTCATTTAAGATGCTGTTTCTGGTGATGGGCTGTGTTCAGGTTCTGGCGACGATCTTGCAGGCGCAGATTCTGATCCAACGTGAAGCGGCGCGTGTTCAGCCGGATTCGTGATCGGAATGTGAACCAGGAACACCAGATCGAGAGTTACCGGCTTTTGGTTTACGCCTCGCCCGGCCATATCCTGATCCTCATATTTCGCCTCACCTCTCATCCAGTTCTCACGGGAGCTTAAATCGCGATTCACCCCGCCGCATCATACTGATCTCAGGAAATCGCGCCGGCCCGGTCACCGCAGGTGTTGTTCCGGGAGGTAGAAAGGATAGCGAGCAAATGGACAGCAGGACATTACATCGTTTCGCGTTGATTGCGATGCTCTTGCTTGGTGTATTTATCGGGATTGGCGGCGGTGCAGTCGCCGGCGGCGCCGCTGCATATTATCTGGTTGGAGAGCGGATGGCGGCCCAATCGGTTGCCATGTCGGCGCAACCGGTGCGGGCCGAGAATGACAGCCTGACTCAGCAGCCGACTGCGGCGGCGCCGCAAGTTCCAAGTGTGATCGACAATATCTCCGATGCCCAGGTGTCGGCGGTGCAGAAAGTCTCGCCTGCCGTGGTAACGGTTATCAGCCAGACAGCGGAGGGGAATGGCAGCGGCAGCGGGGTGATTATCAGTGATCGCGGCTATATTGTGACGAACAATCATGTGGTTGAGAGTGCCCGCAATCTTGCGGTGGTCTTCGCCGATAGTTCCCGTCGCGAGGCGGAGTTGATCGGCACCGATCCACTCAACGATATTGCGGTGATCCGGGTAGAGGGCAGCCTGCCGGGAATCGCCGAGATCGGTGATGCGACCCTGCTCCAGCCTGGTGAGACGGTGCTGGCGATCGGCAGCCCATTGGGGAATTTCCGCAACACTGTTACTTCGGGGGTTATCAGTGCCTTGAACCGTTCGGTTGGCCCGATGGAAGGCTTGATCCAGACCGACGCCGCGATTAACAGCGGGAATAGCGGCGGTCCGCTGATCAACCTCGCTGGTCAGGTGGTCGGGATCAACACGCTGGTGGTGCGCAACGACTTCAACTTCGGCAACGCCGCACCGGTCGAAGGACTTGGCTTCGCCGTGCCGAGCACGATCTTCCGCAACATCGTCGATCAGTTGATCGCCACCGGCGAAGTGCGTTATCCGTTCCTGGGTGTGTCGTATCTGAGCCTGGACGGTCAGCTCGCGGCGGAATTGAATCTGCCGGTGCAATCGGGCGCGCTGATCCGTAGTTCGCAGCAGGGTGTGCCGGCAGTACAACCGGGCACCGCTGCCGAGCGGGCCGGTTTGCAGGAGGGCGATATCATCACGGCGATCGATGACGAGCAACTCGACGGGATGACATCGCTGCGGCAGGTGTTGTTGCAGCGGCGCCCCGGCGACACGGTGCGGCTCACCTTCCTGCGCGACGGCGAGGAGCAGACGGTTGAAGTAACATTGGGCGAGCGCCCGAGCGATCTATAGCGGATACAAGATACAGGATGCAGGCGGCCGCAGGGGAAAGCATATTTCCCCTGCGGCCGATGTTATAATAACGGTATGAGTTCAAACGTCGTGCCTCAATCGCCCGCGCTTGCCGAGATTCGCAGCGGTTTTTACGAATCGTTGGCACTTGGTTATGTCTGGGCCGGCGAACAGGGTGCGCCGCTGGTGATGTTGCACGGCTGGGGTGCCTTCAAAGAGTTGTGGTGGTCCACACTGCGTGATCTTGGCCGCGATCATCGCTGCTTTGCGATCGATTTGCCGGGCCATGGCGATAGCGCCTTGCAGCATATCGACAGCATGGCGCAGATTGCCGACATGATCGCGGCTTTTTGCGCCGCCAACGGCCTGGAGGCGATTACGTTGTTCGGGCATTCGATGGGCGGCTGTGTGGCGGTAGAGTTGGCGCTGCGCCATCCCGATCTGGTGCGCCGGCTGGTATTGGTTGACGCCGCTGTTGATGCGCGGCTGATGCCTGCCTTCGCACGTTCCTACTTGCTGCCCGGCATCGGTTGGCCCGCTCTGCGACTTATGCAGACGGTTGGACGCGGTTTTCGCCCCTTGGCCGGCGGGTGCCGCACGATCATCGCGGCGGCTGGGTGCGACCCTGGTTGCGGCGATCGGCGTATTTGTCCGGCTTCGATCCATACGGCCTGCGGGTGTTGTTGTATAGCCTCTTCAATACCCATGCCGGCGAGCGCCTCGGCGAGTTGCGCATGCCGACCCTGGTGATCAGCGGGCAACTTGATACGCTTGTACCGGCGGCGCACTCACGTCGGATCGCCGAACGGATCAGCGGCGCGAAGTATGTTGAGATCGCCGGCGCATTGCATAACCCGATGGACGAGCGACCACAGGCCTTTGTGAAGGCGGTGCGCTCGTTTCTTGAGACGAGTCAATGACAATCGACCTCAATCAGTATCGCAAGACGATCCATGTCTCCGGCACTGCACCGGTGCAACTGAGTGTGATCGATGTCGGCCCGCACAGAATGCCCGGCAAAGGCACGGTGGTAATGATCCACGGCTGTGCCGGCAGCGCCGACCAGTGGCTCTACCAGATCGAGCATCTGGCTGAAGAATATCGGGTGGTGGTGCCGGAACTGCGTGGCCACGGCCAGTCCGAGGTGGTGACTTCGGCCTATTCGTTGGAAGAATTTCTCTGGGATACGACCCAGGTACTCACGCAGCTTGAGGTTGCAGAACCATTCGTAATGATGGCCCACTCATTCGGCGGGCCGATCGCGATTACGTTTGCCGCCACGCAGCCGCAACGGATCAGCCGCCTGGTGCTGATCGCCACCGGCCCCGAGATGCACATCCACCCGCTGCACGAATTTATCGTCAAACTGCCGGTGCCGCTCGGCTATCTGGAACTTTTGCGGCCGGTTGTGATGCCGAAAAGCTATGCGCCGGTAGCCGTGATCCAACGGGTTCTTGCCGGCACACTGTTCCGCTGGGATGGCTACAAGGTGTTGCCGCAGGTGCGTACGCCGACGTTGATTATCGCCGGACAGTGGGATCTGATCGCACCGGCCAGTCAGGCCGAAGAGGCGCAGCGCCTTATGCCCGATGCACGGCTGGAGATCGTGCGCTACACTCGTCACCTTCCTCATCTGGAGCGCCACAAGGCTGTTAATCGCCTGATCGATCGCTTTCTGGCCGGCGGGCCAGGTTTGTGGCGGCAAGCGCCGGCATCGCTGCCTACGGAGTAGCGGTGTGCGGCCTGGGCGTAGGCCGCTGTTTGCGATCCGCCCGACGCCCCTCGTCACCTATTCCACGCCTACAAAATGAGGACGCCAATGACGGCGACACAACGACTCGCTGACGAGACGATACACGAGCAACTACAGCGCAATCAGCGCGAGTTACGGCTGATCGCCGAGATCAGCGGCATGATTGGCCAGGCTGCGCCCCTGCCTACGATTCTTGAGCGCATTGCCGCCGGAGTTGCGAAGCTTTTAGAGACGCCCTACAGCGCGATCTTGCTGCTGACCCTCGATGGGCGTCAGTTGTCGATCGAGCGGGCCTACGGCCTGGCGCCGGCCTATATCGACATGGTGAATCGTTACGGTATCCCGGCCGACGATGCGGCGAATCTGCCCAGCCTGGAAGTGTGCCGAAGCGGCCGCCCGATGATCTGGAACGATATGGCGACTGAGCCGAGTATGGCGCATCTGCGTGAGGCGCAGCAGTTGCAAGGCGTGCGCGCGATGATCGCGGTGCCGTTGAAAGGCCCTAACGGCGTGATCGGCAGCTTGAACTGTTATCATCGCCAGCCATACCTGTTTCACTCCCGCGATATCGAATTGCTGAGTACCATCGGCGCCCACGCCGCCGTGGCTATTCATAATGCCCGCCTGATCGACCAGATGCGCTCGACGGTGCGCCGGTTGAGCGAGATGAATGCGGTGATCCAGGATCAGCACGAGACACTGACCCGATCCGAAGTTATTCACCGCCGTTTAACCACACTGGTGCTTGAAGAGGATGGTCTGCATGCGATTGTGAGCACGCTTGCATCGCTGCTGGGCTGCGGTGTATGCCTGTATGATCAGCATCTCTCAGCCCTGGCGGAAGCGCTGCCGCCGGCACCGAATGCTGCACCGGCGCCGGTATTGTCGGCGCAGATGCGTACGGGCGGCTTGCTTGATGTGCAGCGCCGTTCGCCGGGATTGTTTTATCTGGAGCCGGGGCCGGGGGTGTCGGCGGCGGCTGTCGTATGCCCGCTGGTGGCTCGCGAGCGCGTGTTGGGTTATGTCGTTGTACCCGAGCGCGCAGCAGCGGGCGAACTTGGCCGGCGTGCGATCGAGCACGCCGCGATCGCCTGTGCGTTGGAGTTGTTGAAACAGGCGGTAGTGCGCGAGACCGAGTGGCGGCAGGCGAGTGGTTTCCTTGATGATCTGTTGTCGGGCCGGTTCGAGGGCCGTAGCGAAATGTTGCGCAAAGCCGGGCGGCTCGGCATCGATGTCAGTCGTGGCCTGCGCTTGATATGTGTGCGTGGCCGGGATGCCGATGTAGGCCGCAACACAATCGAGGCGCTGCATCAATTAGCCGGCCTGGTTGAACGGGCGCTGGAAGGATTGCAGGTATCGGCGTTGGTCGTGCCGCGGGCCGATCATTGCCTGGTGTTCCTGCCGCTGAGCGGCACGGCTCCGATCGCTGATGTTGCTGAAGCGATTCAGGCTTTCATTACGGCGGCACAGCCGGGTCTGGTTGTTTCGATTGCGTTGAGCGGTGCGCTTGAACGGATCGATGATATGTTGCGGGCATACGGCGAGTTGGAGGAGACATTGGCGGTGATCGATCATCTGGCGCTCGATCAGGCAGTGCTGTGCTACGACGAGATCGGCGTGTTCGGGCTGATCTTGCGTGGTACGACGCGCAACGAACTTGTGCGCCTGGCGCGGCAACGATTGGCGAATCTGCTCAATTATCACGAACGGCGCGGCGTCGATCTGATCGCTACGCTGGAATGCTATCTTGCCGCCGGTTGTAGCCCGCAACGGGTTGCCGAACGACTCTTTGTGCATCCGAACACCGTTAAGCACCGGCTGCGTTTGATCGCGGAGTTGAGCGGCGTCGATCTAAGCGACATGCGCCGCCTGCTTGAGTTGCAACTCGCACTGCTGGTGCGGCGTCTGCATCCGGCCGAGTTTGTGGACGTGAGGCGTGAGGCGTAACGCGCAAGCATTGTCGGATCCACCAAGCAAATCGGGCTATGATTGTCCCCTCTGCCGATGACATTCGGCGAATCCCCTGTTATAGTTGCATATATCCGAGATCTCAAAAGAATATGGAGAGGTTCAATGGAGATCCTCGACATGGATCATGCGGCTCTGGTTGTGTGCGATGTCGAGCGTTCGCGCAGCTTCTACACACAGGTGCTGGGCATGGACGAAGTGCCTCGTCCGGTGACATTCCGCTTTCCGGGCGCATGGTTCCGCAAAGGGCGGGCCGAGTTCCATCTGATCGGCGAGGCGGAAGCCGGCCGGGCGGCGACGATCCAGCCGGCCTACTACGAACGCGAGTTACGGCGCGGATATTTGCCGCATCTTGCGTTGGAAGTGGCCGACCTTGCCGCAGCACAAGCTCATCTCGCCGCGTTGAACGTGCCGATCGTGGGTGGCCCACAACCGCGTGGCGACGGTGTTATCCAACTCTACATCCGCGACCCCGATGGCTATGTGATTGAGTTGTTCGACCGTTCAGGGTAAGGCGACAGGCAACAGGATACTGGGCCGCAGGCCCCAAATCATCCTACGAGGTGCAATGTGGCACTCCGTTTAATCGACCTGACTCAGCCGATCTTCGAAGGCATGGTGCTCTGGAGCGGGCATCCGCCGACGAAGATCGTGGTTCACGCCACGCACGAACAGACGGCGGCGCAGTTCACGCCGCCCTACAGCTACACCGCCGAGACGATCACCCTCACCACCCACGCCGGTACGCATGTCGACTCGATCAGCCACGTTGATCCGCGACCGGGCGCACCTTCGATCGAACAATTACCGCTGGAATGGTTCTACACCGAAGCGATCTGCATCGATCTCTCGCATCTGCCGCCGCGTACGCTGTATCGCCCCACAGATATCGAGGCGGCGCTTGAGCGGCACAATCTCGCTATTCGCCAGGGCGACACGGTGCTGATGCACTCGGGCCATTATGCCCGTACCCGCGACAGCGATGCTTACGCAACCGAATATTCAGGACTGGATCGTGAGGCGGCCGAGCTGATCTACGGGCGCGGCGCAGTGAATATCGGCGCCGAAGCGCCCAGCATCGATGTCGCCGGCACCACCCTCTACCCGGCGCACCTTGTTTGCCGTGAGATGCAGCGGCTGAATACCGAGAACCTGGCCGATCTGACAGCGGTTGTGGGGCGGCGCTTCCGGTATATCGGCCTGCCGCTGCCGATCCTGGCCGGCAGCGGTTCACCAATCCGGGCGGTTGCACTACTCGATGATTAAGTGCCGGTGGTTGCGTGGCCTTGGCGGCTGCAATCACCCGACACAGGTTCACCTCTTTCGTACCCAACGCAAGTTCAAAGGAGAACGGCATGAAACCTGCTCCGTTCCGTTACCTGGCAGCGCGCACCATCGATGAGGCGGTTGCCGCGCTGCACGAACACGCCGGCGAAGCCAGGGTGCTGGCCGGCGGCCAGAGTCTTGTTCCGCTGATGAATATGCGCCTGGCGACACCTGAAATGCTTGTGGATATCAATCGGATCGCTGATCTGGAGTATGTGCGCGCCTGGGATGGCGGTGTTGCGATCGGCGCGATGACCCGCGACATTACATTGGAACATGATCGCGAGGCTGCGTTACGCTTGCCGTTGCTGGTTGAGGCTTCGGCCTGCGTCGGCCATCCGGCGATCCGCAATCGCAGCACCGTCGGCGGCAGTATTGCCCAGGCCGATCCGGCCGCTGAGTTGCCGGCGGTGATGATGGCCCTGGATGCACAGATCGTGGCGCGTGGCCCATCAGGCGAGCGCACAATCACCGCCGCGGATTTTTTCTCGGCTATTTACAGACAGCACTGGAACCCGATGAGTTGCTGGTGGAGTTGCGCGTGCCGGGGTTGCCGGCCGGCGCAGGCAGTACCTTTATCGAGTTCGCCCGCCGCGAGGGCGACTACGCCCTGGCCGGGGTTGCGGCGGCGTTGGCCCTGGCCTCCGACGGCACGATCAGCGATGCGCGCCTGGCGTTGTGCG
>JAAUQO010000029.1 GCA_012032775.1 Oscillochloris sp.
GGCGACAATGTGGTGATGGGTGTCGAGTTGATCGTGCCCGTGGCGATTGAGGAAGGCCTCCGCTTCGCCATTCGCGAGGGCGGTCGCACCGTCGGCGCCGGCGTCGTAACCAAGATTGAGGACTAGGTAAAGAGGATCCCGGTATTCAGAATATGGCGGCGGTGGCGCTGTGTCACCGCTGCCTGTCCTGTAATTTGTTGCCGCACGAGGAAAGACTATGGCAAAGCAAAAGGTGCGTATTCGCCTGAAGGCGTACGACCACAAGATCCTCGATCAGTCTGCACGGCAGATTGTCGAGGCAGCCGAACGCACCGGTGCACTTGTGGCAGGTCCGGTGCCGTTGCCCACGCGGATCGAAAAGTACAGCGTTATTCGCTCGCCCTTTATCGATAAGAACTCACAGGAACAGTTCGAGATCCGTACGCATAAGCGCTTGATCGATGTCCTGGATCCGAGCCAGCAGACAATTAATGCCCTAATGAAACTGAATCTGCCGGCCGGTGTCGATATTGAAATCAAGCTCTAACGGATCCTAAGAAACATTGCCGTATTTGCAAGTCGCAGTGGTTTTAACAAGCTGTGAGTTGCGGTTCAAGTACGCAAAAGAAAAGGCAGCCGCTGCGCTGTGACGTATGCTGCGGAGGTAGCAGTATGATTTACGGATTGATGGGACGTAAGATCGGCATGACGCAGATCTTCACGGAGGCAGGAGAGGTTGTACCGGTTACCGTCATCGCTGCCGGGCCGTGTATCGTAACTCAGGTGCGAACGGTTGAACGCGACGGGTACAATGCCGTCCAGATCGGCTTTGAGCAGGTTCCGGCTCGCAAGCTGACGAAGCCGCAACAGGGACACCTGAAGGGCGCCGGTACTCTGGTGCGCTACTTGCGCGAGTTTCCGGCCGATAATGTAGCCGATCATCAAGCCGGTGAAGTAATCAACGTTGAGTTGTTCCAACCGGGCCAGAAAGTTGATATTTCCGGCAACTCGAAAGGTCGTGGGTTTGCCGGTGTCGTAAAGCGCCATGGCTTCCGTGGCGGCCCCAAAACGCACGGTCAGAGCGACCGCCATCGCGCACCCGGTTCGATCGGCGCCGGCACGACCCCCGGTCGTGTGTGGAAGGGCCAGAAAATGGCCGGTCGGATGGGCGGTAAGCGCGTGACGGTACAGAATCTTGAGGTGGTTGATGTCGTGCCGGATAAGAATCTGATTCTGGTCAAAGGCTCGGTTCCCGGCGCTCGTACTGGCCTGCTGCAGATTCGCCGCGCGGTGAAGATTTAGAAGGGCGGAGGAAGAAGATCATGCAGGCAACCCTGTACAATCAAGCCGGCGATCAAGTTGGCGATATCGAATTGAATGAGACGATCTTCGGTATTGAACCCAACGTGTCGCTGATGCATCAATATGTTGTGATGCAGCACGCGAATGCGCGTCTCGGCACGCACAATACCCGTGGTCGTGGCGAGGTTCGCGGCAGCACCAGGAAATTGTATCGCCAGAAGGGCACAGGTCGGGCTCGCCAGGGTTCGATTCGCGCTTCGCATCGTATGGGTGGTGGTATTGCGCACGGTCCGCACCCGCGCTCCTATCGCAAGAACATGCCGAAGAAGATGCGGCGTCTGGCTGTGCGATCGGCCCTTTCCGTCAAATACGCTGCATCACAGATCCGCTTTATCGATGCGATTACGTTTCCCGAGCCGCGCACAAAGGACTTCATACAGTTCCTGAGCAGCCACGGCCTGAACGGTAAAACCTTGATCGTGATCGATAGCAAGAACGAGGGCAATGCAATTGTGCGGCGTTCGGCCAATAACCTGCCGAATGTGAAAACACTGCTTGCGACCTATCTCAATGTGCGCGATCTGTTGATGTACGATAACATCGTCATGCCCAAGGCGTCCGTAGATGTGATCGAGGGTTACCTCGGCCAGACCGGTCGCGTCGCTGCGGCGTCCGAGGAGGAGTAGTTATGCCTACGCCGCACGAAATTATTGTGCGTCCGCTGATCACCGAAAAAATACGCTCCTGATGGAGGAGAATAAGTATTCGTTTGAGGTGCTGCGCGACGCATCCAAGCCCCAGATCAAGCACGCGATTGAGGCGATCTTCAATGTATCGGTCACGCGTGTCCATACCATGAACGTGCGCGGAAAATTACGCCGTCGTGGTCGTGAGTTCGGATACACGCGCGATTGGAAGAAGGCGATCGTCACTTTGGCACCCGGCGAGCGGATCGAGATCTTTGAGAGCTGATCATCCTGATTATCTGGCTTTGGAAGGCAGTTACGGCTGCTTCCACCCTCGCCGAATAGATGGTGAGACCACCGAATAGATGGTGGATCGAGGCTCAAACGGAGCCTTCTGAACAGGGAGTTTGTTATGCCAGTCCGTAAGTACAAACCGACATCAGCGGGCCGCCGCAATATGTCGGTCTCCACATTTGAGGAGATCACTAAAAAGCGGCCTGAATCACGGTTGATCGAGCCGCTCCGCAAGTCGGGCGGCCGCAACAACCGCGGGCGTATCACCGTGCGCCATCGCGGCGGTGGTCATAAGCGCTTCTATCGTATTATCGATTTCAAGCGCAACAAACCGAATATGCCGGCGAAGGTGCAGGCGATCGAATATGACCCGAATCGCTCGGCTCGTATCGCATTGCTGGCTTACACCGACGGCGAAAAGCGCTATATCATCGCGCCCCTTGGACTGCAGGTCGGTGATATGCTTAGTAGTGGCCCCGATGCCGATATCCGCATTGGAAATGCGTTGCCGCTGAACGCGATCCCGCTTGGTTCACAGATCCATAACATTGAGTTGGAAATTGGTCGTGGTGGCGTGCTCGTGCGTAGCGCCGGCACTTCGGCTCAGTTGATGGCCAAAGAAGGCGATTATGCGACTATCCGTATGCCTTCGGGCGAAATGAGGATGGTGCATGTGCGCTGTATGGCAACCATCGGCCAAGTTGGCAATGTCGATCATCAGAATATACGCATCGGCAAGGCCGGTCGTTCGCGCTGGCTCGGACGACGTCCACGCGTGCGAGGCACCGTGATGAATCCGCGCGACCATCCCCATGGTGGTGGTGAAGGCCGGGCACCGATCGGTATGAGCACTCCGAAGACGAAGTGGGGTAAGCCGGCGCGCGGCGTGAAAACTCGCCACAACCCGCGGACAGATCGCTTTATTGTACGGCGGCGCAAGCAGTAACACTGCTCGAGCAGGATGTTTGAGTATCAGCGTAGGAGAAAAGCATGTCGCGTTCCTCGAAAAAGGGGCCATACGTCGATATTCGCTTGCTCGATCGAATTGAGGATATGAATCGCTCAAGCGAGCGCCGGGTGTTGCGTACCTGGTCTCGTGACTCGACGATTTTCCCCCAGATGATCGGGCATACGATCGCAGTACACAACGGCAAGCAGCATGTGCCGGTGTACATTACGGAAAACATGGTTGGCCATAAACTCGGTGAGTTCGCCCCAACCAGGTTTTTCCGCGGACATATTAAGAAATCCGATAAGCGTGGCAAGATGAGGTAGAGCGAAGTTATCGCTTCGTGTAGCAGTCGCACGGCCTCAGCGCGTAACCGGTTGCATGTCTCGTGAAGTGTGGTACAATTCCACGCTTGTGTGCAACAAGGACGGGCTGTGGGCCGCGCGTCATGCGGAAGAGTAAAGCTATGGAAGTAAAAGCGGTCACTCGCTATGTACGCATCTCGCCACTTAAGGTTCGCCTGGTGATGGATGTTGTGCGTGGCATGCCAGTTGATCGAGCATTGGGCACTCTGCGCTACATGCCTCAAAAGGCAGCTCGTGAGGTAGCGCGGACGATTAAGTCGGCGGCAGCAAATGCCGAGCATAACTTCGATCTCGATCCGGATGCGTTGATCGTCAAGCGGATCTATGCCGATCAGGGTCCGGTTCTCAAGCGGTTTATGCCGCGCGCCCGCGGAATGGCGAATCGCATCCGCAAGCCGACCACTCACATTACAGTGGTTGTCGATGACGGCGCAGAGTACTAGGGCTTCAAGAGGAGGCTATTTTGGGACGAAAAGTACATCCGATCGGCTTCCGCCTTGGGTATATCAAGGATTGGCAGTCGAAGTGGTTCGCAGAGCGCGGCGCCTATACCAGTCAACTCCACGAAGATTTGGCGCTGCGCAAGTTGATTGCCAAAGAGTTGCAGAACGCCGGTGTTTCACGGATCGATATTGAGCGTTCGGCAAATAAGATTGAGGTGACGGTTTATACGGCAAAACCCGGTATTGTCATCGGGAAGCGCGGCTCCAATGTTGATCAATTGAAGAATGCGTTGGAGCAAAAGACCGGTAAGAAGATCAAGCTCAACATTCAGGAAATTCATCAGCCAGAGCTCGATGCTCAGTTGGTGGCCGAGAGTATCGGTGAGCAGATCTCGAAGCGTGTTAGCTATAAGCGGGCGATGAAGCAGGCTGTGCAGCGCGCAGTCCGGCTTGGAGCGCAGGGTGTCCGTGTTCGCTGCTCGGGTCGCCTCGGCGGTGCCGAAATGTCCCGCGTGCAGACGGAAACCGAGGGTCGAGTGCCGCGCCATACGTTGCGCGCAGACATCGATTACGCTCAGGTACACGCACATACCACATATGGCCGTATTGGGGTAAAGGTCTGGATTTATAAGGGCGAGGTCTTCCCCGATCAGCTTGCGAAGGCTCAGGTTGAGGCACAGACAGCAGCGCCAGCACCTGAACGCCGCGAACGCCCGAGGAGAGGTGACAATGCTTCTACCTAAGCGCACAAAATACCGCAAGCAGCAGAAAGGCCGCAATCGTGGCCTGGCTTATCGTGGTAGTGGTGTAGCATTCGGCGATTATGGCCTGATGGCACTTGAACCGACCTGGATTACAAGCCGCCAGATTGAGGCCGCTCGCCGCACGATTACTGGTTATGTCAAGCGTGGTGGTAAAGTCTGGATTCGGATTTTCCCTGATAAACCGGTCACACAGAAGCCGGCTGAAACACGCATGGGTGGCGGTAAGGGTTCGGTTGATCATTGGGTTGCAGTGGTGAAGCCCGGACGTGTGATGTTCGAGCTTGCCGGTGTGCGTGAGGATGTTGCGCTGGAAGCGATGCGCCGCGCCGCCCAAAAGCTGCCGATCCGCTGCAAAGTGATCACCCGCGATGAGGTTGAGGAAGAGGTGAGCGGTAATGAAAGCGAGTGAATTGCGCAACCTCGACGATGCTGAGCTGCGTGAGCAGATCCGCGAGTATCGCGAAGAGTTGTTCAACCTGCGCTTCCAGGCTGTCACTGGTCGGCTGACCAATACTGCCCGTTCGCGTCAGGTGAAGAAAGAGATCGCTCGAATTCTGACGATTCTGCGCGAACGTGAGTTGGAACACGACGCGCTTGGTTAGGCCAGTTCGATGGCTTGTAGCCGAGACGGAGCAAAGCAATGGTTGAGGAGCAGAAATCACGCAAAATCGTTAAAGTTGGTCGCGTGGTGAGCGATAAGATGGATAAGACGGTGGTGGTGGCGGTGGATTATCTGAAGCCGCACCCGCTGTACCGCAAGATTATCCGCAAAACAAATAAGTTCCACGCCCACGATGAGGAAAATGTCTGCAAGGTGGGCGATACGGTACGCATCGTCGAGTCGCGCCCGTTGAGCCGCACAAAGCGCTGGCGCGTTGTTGAGATTGTGCAGCGCGGTGAGGAGTAACGATCATGATCCAGCCGCAAACCAGACTCAAAGTTGCTGATAACACCGGCGCAAAAGAGATCATGTGCATCCGTGTCCTTGGTGGTTCACGGGTGAAGTATGGCCGCGTAGGCGATGTTATCGTTGCCAGTGTAAAGCAAGCGGCGCCCGGTGGTTCGGTTAAAAAGGGCGAAGTTGTCCGCGCCGTCATCGTGCGTACGACGAAGGAGTATGGCCGGCCTGACGGTTCACATATTCGCTTCGACGATAATGCTGCGGTGATCATCGGCAAGGAAAACAATCCGCGTGGCACACGTATCTTCGGCCCAGTCGCCCGCGAACTGCGCGAGAAGCAGTTTATGCGGATCGTTTCGCTGGCGCCTGAGGTGCTCTAAACGACAGTCCGCACGATCGCCGGAAGGGCGATCGTCGCCGAGGAGAGTTCAGGTATGCACGTCAAAACCGGTGACGAAGTTTTGATCATCGCCGGCAAGGATAAGGGGCGCCGCGGCAAAGTGAAGCGGATGATCCCGAGCGCCAGCCGGGTGGTGATTGAAGGACTCAATATCGTAAAGCGTCACATGCGGGCTCGGGGCCCTGGTAAACCCGGTGGAATCATCGAGATGGAAGCCCCGCTTGATGCCTCAAATGTGATGTTGATTTGCCCGAGTTGTCAGCGCGCATCGCGCACAGGCAAACGCTTTCTTGAGGAGACGGATCACAAAGGTCGTCCACGGAAGGTGCGATTCTGCAAAGCCTGCGATGCGACCATCGATCAGTAAGGAAGGTTGTTCAGGGCCGGAAGTGTTAATTATTCAGGTGTAAACCACCGAACCCTTCCAAGCCCCTGGAGAATACAGCTATGACGGTTCGACTGCGCGAAAAATTTACATCCGAGATCGTGCCTGCAATGATGCAAGAGTTTAAGTATCGCTCGATCATGCAGGTGCCGCGCCTGACCAAAATGGTGGTTAATATCGGCGTCGGCGAGGCGGTTCAGAACTCGAAAGCTCTTGAAGCAGCCGTCAACGATCTAAGCATTATCACCGGGCAGAAGCCGGTGGTGACGCGGGCGAAGAAGTCGGTTGCATCGTTTAAACTGCGCGAGGGTATGGCGATCGGCGCAATGGTAACTTTGCGCGGTGACCGCATGTACGATTTCTACGATCGTATGGTGCATCTGGCATTGCCCCGCATCCGTGATTTCCGCGGTGTGAGCCGCAGTTCGTTCGACGGTCGAGGGAACTATAGCCTCGGTCTCCGTGAGCAAATTGTGTTTCCTGATATCGATTACGATAAGATCGATAAGATTCGCGGCCTTGAGGTGGCAATTGTAACCACCGCTACCGACGACGAGCAAGCCTATGCCTTGTTGAAGCGTCTCGGTATGCCGTTTCGTGATTAGTTTGGGCCAGGAGCGAACTGCTAACTAGCTCAACTGTTTAGGAGGATCTAAGTTGGCCAAGACTTCGTGGATTGTCAAGGCATCGCGCCCGGCCAAGTTTAAGGTGCGCGAGTACAGTCGTTGCAAGATCTGCGGGCGCTCGCGGGCATATATTCGCAAGTTCGGCATGTGCCGGATTTGCTTCCGTGAGAATGCGCTCAAGGGTCTTATTCCAGGTGTTGTGAAGTCGAGTTGGTAAATATCGTTTGCGGGTAAGACGTACCTGGTATTCAAGCATCGACTTGAGACCGACCCGTGAGGAGGCATACGGTGAGCGTTAACGACCCGATCGGCGATATGCTGACGCGTATTCGCAACGCCGGAATGGCGCGGCATACGACGGTTAATATCCCAGCATCGCGCATGAAGATCGCGATCGCCGAGATTTTGAAGCGTGAGGGGTTCATTCGCGATTTCACGATTGTCGCAGGCACCCCCTACAATACGATTTCGATTACTCTGAAATACACACCTGATCGGCGGCCGGCTATCAGCGGGCTACGCCGGGTGAGTAAGCCGGGGCTACGCATCTACACCAAACGTGGTGAGATTCCGCGGGTGCGGGGTGGGCTCGGGCTGAGCATCCTTTCGACGCCAAAAGGTGTACTGTCCGACCACGAAGCTTGGCGCGAGCGCGTCGGCGGCGAGGTTCTCTGTTACGTCTGGTAGTGCACGGGGGAGAATAATGTCTCGAATTGGCAGAAAACCAATCACCGTGCCTAAAGGCGTCGAGGTGACTATCGACAAAGGTAACTTTGTCACGGTCAAAGGCTCCAAAGGCACACTGACTCAGCAGTTGCACCGCGAGGTACGCATCCTGCAAGAGGATGGCACGATCACGGTTGAGCGACTATCGGATAGTAAGCTGCATAAGGCCTTGCACGGCCTGACACGCACGCTGATCTACAATATGGTCGTCGGTGTAACCGACGGTTGGCAACGGAACCTCGAAATCAACGGCGTCGGCTATCGAGCACAGATGGAAGGTAAGACTCTGGTGCTGAACCTTGGGTTCTCACATCAGGTGCGGCTGGATCCACCGCCCGATGTACAGTATCAGGTCGGTGATCGCAAAAGTGCCAACGAGCCGCTGCCGGTAATAGTGCGTGGCATCGATAAGCAGATTGTCGGCGAAGAGGCTGCTCGTATTCGCGGTCTACGACCGCCGGAACCTTATAAGGGTAAAGGCGTGAAGTACGCCGAGGAAAAGGTTCGCCGTAAGGCCGGTAAGGCCGGTAAGGCTCGCTAGCGGCGTGGTTTTGCGAGTCGGCTCAAACCAACTCGTTCTCTGCGTATACTTGACCTGCGGTGGGGGATATAATCTCCACTGCGAATGAGGATATTGTTATGGCAAAACGAACTCCGCGTGATTTGCGTGTCCGGCGGCACAGGCGGCTGCGCAAACGCGTTAACGGCACAACCGAACGGCCACGATTAAATGTGTTTCGCTCGAATCAGCATATCTATGCACAGGTGATCGATGATGTCGTCGGGAACACGATTGTTGCAGCCTCGACGAGCGAGAAGGCCTGGGCAGAGGGCGATAACGGCAAAACCAAGAGCGAACAGGCGGCGATCGTCGGTCGGTTGGTGGCCGAGCGCGCATTAAAGGCCGGTGTGACGAAGGTTGTATTTGATCGCGGTGGGTATAAGTATCATGGTCGGGTGAAGGCACTTGCCGAAGCTGCCCGCGAGGCTGGTCTTTCCTTCTAATCTGACTACACATATTCCGGAGGAGCTGTGAAGCGAGAGCGAATCAATGCCGACTCCCTGGAGCTTGAGGAGCGGGTCGTCCAGATCAATCGCGTTGCGAAAGTGGTCAAGGGCGGTCGGCGCTTCAGCTTCAGTACGGTCGTTGTGGTCGGCGATGGAAAAGGCCATGTTGGTGTGGGGATGGGAAAAGCCGCTGAAGTGCCTGAAGCAATCCGCAAAGGTACTGAAGCCGCGAAGCGGAATCTGATTCGGGTTCCACTTGTTGGCTCCACAATCCCACACGAGGTGAACACGAAGTTCGCCGCTACCAAAGTGATGATCCGCCCGGCAGCACCGGGTACCGGCGTTATTGCCGGGCGAGGTGTTCGCCCTGTGGTAGAAGCAGCCGGGATCAGAGATTTGCTTTCCAAAGTGTATGGAAGCAATAATCCAATTAATGTGGTGAAAGCGGCATTCCAGGCGTTGGAAGAATTGCGATCACTCAGCGATATTGCGCGGCGGCGTGATATGACCCCGCAGGAGTTGATGCAGCGGCGAGTCCGGCGTGAACCGGATAATCAGGAGGCCGCAGCGTGAGTAAGCTGAAGATCACATACAAGAAGAGTATGATCGGCTATGCGCGCGACCAGAAAGACACGGTGCTTTCACTGGGTTTGCGTAAGCTCGGTCAATCGGTGATTAAGCCGAATAACCCCGGCGTTCGCGGGATGATCTTTAAGGTACAACATCTCGTGGAGGTTGAAGAAGTTCCCGACGAGGTGGTGGAATGAAATTGCACGATCTGAAGCCAGCCGAAGGTTCGCGGCGTACGACAAAGCGGATCGGGCGCGGCGCCGGCTCCGGCAAAGGAAAAACCGGCGGGAAAGGTATGGGCGGTCAGAAGTCGCGCAGCGGCCCCGGCCCTTATCGCACCTTTGAAGGTGGCCAGAATCGGTTGGTGAAGCGCATGCCCTTCAAGCGCGGTTTCACGAATATTTTCCGGGTCGAGTACGAAGTAGTTAATGTGAGCGCGTTGGAGAATTGGCCTGCCGAAACTGAGGTAACGCCGGAAGGTTTGTTGGCGGCACGGCAGGTGCGCCGCAAGCGCATGCCGATCAAGATCCTCGGCGACGGTGAGCTCACCCGCGCATTGACCGTGAAGGCCCACAAGTTCTCGGCTAGCGCACGACAGAAGATCGAGGCTGCCGGTGGGAAGGCGGTTGAGTTAGCGTGGGTTGTCGAACGACATTCCCGTTCACGTGGCCCGAACCCTAGTATGCGGAATTCAAAGTCGCGCCAAACCGAGACCGAGACCGCAGGTTAGTTTCATCACGACGTTCGTTACGCGGGCAGGTAGCACTATTGCAGTGTTACCTGCACCGCCGTTCATCGCAGGATAGGCAGATGCTTCAGGCAGTTCTTCGCGCCATACAGTTGCCCGATCTACGGCGACGCATTCTCTTCACATTGGGGATGTTGTTGATTTTTCGCTTGATCGCGCACATCCCGGTGCCTAATATCAATCCCTCATCGCTGGCGCAGTTGCAGGAAGCATTGGCGCAGAATCAACTTGCACAGTTGTTGAATATCTTCGCCGGTGGTGCATTGCAAAACTTCTCGGTTGCAGCAATGGGGGTTTATCCCTATATTACTGCCTCGATTATTATGCAGTTGCTCCAACCGTTGATTCCGGCACTGCAGGAACTGAACAAAGAGGGCGAACAGGGTCGTATTCGGCTCAATCGCTATCAGATGTGGCTGACCGTACCATTGGCTTACCTCCAAGCATACGGCCAGACGCTGACCCTGGAGCGAACCGTCAATCCGACCGGTGATCCGACTCTGTCGCTGTTCCGGACCCCCTTTGATCTTATCGGCAATTTCCTGCCAACGTTCACCATTCTTACGGCAATGGTTGCCGGTACAATGTTATTGGTCTGGCTTGGTGAGCAGATCAACGAGCGTGGCATCGGACAGGGCATCTCAGTTATCATCTTCGGCGGTATCGTTTCGCGGTTGCCCGCCCTAATTATTCAAGGCTTCCAGATCAGCCAGGCTGGCGATGTGAGCACGATCCTCGGCATTATCATGTTCCTGGTGATCGGACTGGGCACAATTGTCGGTATTGTATTGATCCAGGAAGGCCAGCGCCGCATTCCGGTTCAGTATGCGAAGCGCGTACGCGGTAATCGTGTATATGGCGGCCAGAGCACCCATATTCCGTTGAAGGTAAATATGGCTGGCATGATCCCGCTAATTTTCGCGCAAAGCATTATTATCTTTCCCGGGATTGTTGCTTCCTGGTTCTATGTCCAGGGTGGTACCGGCATTGGGAATACGATCGCCGGCTTTTTCTACAACACCTTCAATCCAACCGGACAGGGCGGCGGTATCGTCTATATCACCCTGTTGTTCTTGCTAACGGTCGGTTTCACTTACTTCTACACCCTGGTACTGTTTAGCCAGCAAGACATTCCGGATAGCTTACAGCGCAATGGTGGTTTCATCCCTGGTATTCGGCCTGGTAAGAAAACAGAAGAGTACCTGAGCCGGGTGCTGAATCGCATTACCCTCGCCGGCGCACTCTTCCTGGGTCTTGTGGCAGTGTTGCCGTTCTTGACTCAGTCGATCACCGGATTGCAACTCGGCCTCGGTAGTACTGCACTGCTGATTGTTGTCGGCGTGGCCGTCGATACTATGCGTCAGCTTGAGGCGCAGTTGGTTATGCGCGACTACGAAGGTTTCCTGGGCCGCTAGCCGATCATCAATGCTGTAACTGAGATCGGGTGGTGGATTGGTATGATAGAGTTCTGGCGCGTACGGATTGCGCGCCAGCTCTAACGGGCTATGACGGGTAGAAGTGCCCGCCACCATGCACGTGAAGAGAAAAAGACCTGGCCGCGCAGGGATGCGCGATAGGGGATGTAAACCCAGAAGAGAGCGCCGATCATGACGAATGTAATCTTGCTGGGACCTCCCGGTGCAGGGAAGGGAACTCAGGCGAAGACGCTGTCAGAGCGTAGCGCATTGACACACGTGGCAAGTGGAGATCTTTTTCGAGCAGCTCTACGCGAAGGCACTGAATTGGGTATGTTGGCGAAATCCTATATGGATCGCGGAGAGTTAGTACCCGATGAGGTTGTGATTCGTATGATCTTAGAGCGGATTGCGCAACCTGATTGTAGTGGCGGTGTCATCTTCGACGGTTTCCCACGCACACGTGATCAAGCAACCGCGCTTGAAGCAGCTCTGGCAGCTCACCATGCGCGGATTGATGCGGTGTTGTTCCTATCGGTGCCACAAGATGTGCTGCTGCGCCGAATTGCAGGCCGCCAAACTTGCAAAACTTGCGGGGCTACATATAATATCTATTACTTCCCGTCCCACGGCCGGGAATTTGTGATGCCTGTGGCGGCAAACTGTACCAGCGTAGTGATGACTCGATCGAAACAGCGCAGCATCGCCTGGATGTGTACTTTGCCCAGACAATGCCGTTGATCGAGCATTATAAAGGGCAGGGTTCACTGCGCGAGATCGATGGTCAGCGAGAAATTTCCCTGGTAACTGAAGCAATGCTGCGTGCGCTTGGCACCTCTATCGAGGCGCCCGCGCAGCCGAAGGAGTGATATGTCGAAAAAGAAAGATGTGATCGAGATGGAAGGAACCATCACGAGCCATTGCCGAATGCAATGTTCCGGGTGGAGTTAGAGAATGGTCACGAGGTGCTGGCGCATATTTCTGGCAAGATGCGCATGCACTATATTCGTATTTTGAAGGGTGATCGGGTACTTGTCGAGTTGTCACCGTATGATTTGACGAGAGGCCGGATAACATATCGCTATAAGTGATTGTCATTGTTTACCTGGTGTTGTCGATGCGGTTCTGGCCGGCGGCGGCACAGGTCGCCGAAGGGAGCAATACAATGAAGGTTCGCGCGTCAGTTAAGCCGCGCTGTGAGTATTGCAAGGTGATTAAGCGTAAGGGTGTGATCCGGGTGATCTGCTCGCGCACGCCGAAGCATAAGCAGCGTCAGGGATAGGATGTCGACTCGGTATGGGACTGTCGTAGTCAGGATATTATCCATACGATGGTTTGCACCAGTGCCGAGTACACGAGGTGAGGAAACACATGGCACGTATTGCCGGGGTTGATATTCCCCGCAACAAAAAGGTCGAAATCTCGATCACCTATATTTACGGGATCGGGCGTACGAATGGTTTGGAGATCCTGCAGAAGGCGAATGTCGATCCGGAACGCCGAGTGCGCGATCTGACCGAAGAAGAAGTTGGTCGCATCCGTGAAGTTGTTGATCGCGAGTACCGGGTGGAAGGCGATTTGCGCCGCGAGGTGCAGATGAACATTAAGCGATTGATGGATATTGGCTGCTATCGTGGCCTGCGCCATCGTCGTGGAATGCCGGTACGTGGGCAGCGCACTCGGACGAATGCACGGACACGGCGTGGTCGCAAGGGTCAGGCGATCGGTATTAAGAAGAAGGCCCGAAAGTAGCATTGGTGTGCAATGTGTGCAGTATGGCCCAGGCGGGTGGAAGCGCCCGGCTGTGGCTATTCTGTGTTTAAGGAGTAGTTTATGCCCCCGAAAGGACAACGGACAGCCACCCGACAGCGCGGCAAGCGCCGTGAACGTAAGAATGTTCCGCGTGGTCAGGCGCATGTCCTGAGCACTTTCAACAACACGATCGTTACGATAACCGACCCGTCCGGTGCAGTAGTCTGTTGGGCGAGTGCCGGTCAGGGCGGCTTCAAGGGTTCACGTAAGAGCACCCCGTATGCGGCACAGATTACTGCCGACAGCGCGGCCCGCAAGGCCATGGAAAACGGGATGCGCTCGGTTGAGGTATTTGTGAAGGGTCCCGGCTCCGGCCGCGAGGCGGCAATTCGCTCGCTGCAGGCAGCAGGGTTGCAGGTTTCGGCGATCACTGATGTCACGCCTATTCCGCATAATGGTTGCCGGCCGCCGAAGCGCCGGCGGGTATAAGTGCGGACAGGGCATTATGTGCTCTCACGCGCGGGACGATCGCGAACGGAACCGCAGGCACAGGGCCTGGCGCCCATCGCGATAGCGTAGCGCCCATCCCGCGTTATTGCGTAGCAGTATCTGATCGGGGCTCAATGTAACCTCCGATCGCAGGAAGGAAACACCGGTTATGGCGCGATTTTATGGACCTGTCGGCAAAGTCAGCCGACGTTTAGGTATCGGTATTACTGAAAAAGGTCAGCGCATCCTCAACAAGCGCTCGTATCCACCAGGGCAGCACGGCCCCTCGGCACGTCGCCGTCAGATTTCGGATTACGGCTTGCAGTTGATGGAGAAGCAGAAAGTCAAATTTCTGTATGGCGTGTTGGAGCGACAGTTCCGCCGTATGTTTGAACAGGCTGCGCGGCGCAGTGGTGTGACCGGTGAGTACCTGCTGAGTCTGCTTGAGCGGCGCCTTGATAATGTGGTGTATCGCCTCGGAATTGCGACTACCCGCGCTCAGGCCCGGCAGTTGGTGACTCACGGACATGTGATGGTTGATGGCCGCAAGACGAACATCCCATCGTACACCCTGAAAGTTGGCCAGGTGATTTCGATTCGTCCCGAGAGTCGGCGGCGGAGTTACTTCAAGAACCTGGCCGATGACGGTACGTTGAATAAGTATCGTGCGCCGGAGTGGTTGCGATTGAATGCAAACGAGATGTCGGGCACCGTTGTGGCGCTGCCGCGGCGCGAAGACGCTGAGGCCGGGATCAACGAGCAGTTGATCGTTGAGTTCTACAGCCGGTAGTCATTGCCGATATCGGAACGAGCGGATCATCTCGTAAAGATATCATCGCCGAGTGATCCGCTAAACCGATCGGTAGTGTGGTAAGGAGTGGGACTGTGCTGGATATTGCAATGCCCAAGATTGAGGTCGCTGATGTAGCGGAAACCTATGGGCGTTTCAAAATTGAGCCACTTGATCCTGGCTATGGCCACACACTCGGTAATGCATTGCGCCGCGTGCTGGTCTCTGTTATCCCGGGTTGGGCCATTACTCGGATAAAGATCAGTGGAGCAATAAATGAATTCGCGACCCTTGAAGGGGTGCGTGAAGATGTTACTGAGATTGTGCTCAATATCAAGGGTATCCGCCTAAAGTCAACCACTGACCATTCAGTGCGGCTGACGATTTCTAAACGTGGGCCGGGGGCCGTGACAGCGGCGGATATTGCGGCAGTTGATGGCGTAACAATCGTCAATCCAACCCACTACATCTGTATGTTGGATAACGAGGAAGCGCAGATCGAGATGGAGATGATCGCAGAACGTGGTCGTGGCTATTCCTCGGCTGATCAACGCGATATTCTTCCGATCGGTGAAATTCCGGTCGATGCGATCTTCACACCGGTGCCGCGTGTGCTCTATCAGGTTGAGAATACCCGGATCGGACAGGCGACGGACTTTGATCGCCTGATTCTTCAAATCTGGACCGACGGTACGATTAAACCCGGTGATGCGATGTCGTACGCAGCTCGGGTTTTGGTACGTTATAGCCAGACGGTGGCCGACTTCAATCGGCTTTCGGCTGAACCGGAAGTTGCACCGGAACCGGAAGGTGTCACTATTCCGGCAGATGTGTACGATACGACGATTGAAGATCTTGATCTGTCGACGCGGACGTACAATTGTCTGAAACGTGCCGATATTACCCGGGTCGGGCAGGTACTTCAGATGGACGAAAAAGCTTTGCTGTCGGTACGGAACCTTGGCCAGAAGTCGATGGAAGAGATCCGCGATAAACTGGTTGAGCGAGGATACATTCCGCGGCAGGCAGCGCAGCAGGCGTTACGTAATGCAACAGCGCTCGGAATGGACATAAACTCGCAGTAAGACGCCGAAGATGATTAAGACTATCGAGTGTACATTCGTATGACGTATGGTTTGAGCCGGTAGATTCTACGGGGTAGGCCAGTACAACCAGGCGAATGTGCAGTGATGAGGATACTGTAATGCGACACCGACATGCCGGCAAGCTGCTTAGTCGCTCGTATGAGCACCGCAAAGCACTGTACCGCAATCTGATGATTGCGATGATTGAACATCGGCGGATTAAAACGACCTTGGCTAAGGCGAAGGCGGTTCAGCCGGAGATCGAGAAGTTGATCACCCTTGCCCGTGAAGACACGCCGCACGCCCGCCGGATGGCGCTCTCGAAATTGTCCAGCAAGGTGGCGATGCGCAAGCTGTTTACATTTGCCCCACAAGAGTACGGTGGTCGCAACGGAGGTTATACGCGCGTCACCAAGATGGGGCCACGTATGGGTGACGGCGCTGAAATGGCGCTAATCGAATTCGTATAAGTCACGGTGAAGATTCGGTGCGACAGCGCAAGCGAATCCGCCGAATGGTTCATAGCGAATGATGCGAAATATCGCCTTGCGTCTGGCCTACGACGGAACTGATTTTGTCGGCTCACAGTGGCAAAATCAGGGACGTTCAGTGCAAGGGGCACTTGAAGAAGCCTGGCAAGGGCTAACCCAGGAGCAACGCCGATTGTTGCTGGCAGGACGAACCGATGCCGGTGTACATGCCCAGGGACAGGTGGCGAATGTTCGCACAGAGACACAGCACGATCTGACGACAATCAGGCGGGGCTTGAATGCGCTATTACCGGAAGACGTGGCAATACAGGCGGTTTGCGAGGTTGATCGGGAGTTTCATTCCCGGTACAGTGCGATCAGGCGTGAGTATCGTTACCTGATCGATAATGCGCCGGCGCCGTTGCCGTTCTTGCGGAACCTTGCCTTGCGGGTCGAGCAACCACTCGATACTGGTGCAATGGCCGCAGCATTACCGTTGCTGGAAGGAACGCACGACTTTGCAGCATTTACGGTGAACTCACCCGAGCAGAAATCGACGGTGCGTACGGTCTATCAAGCACGCCTGGGTAGCATTGAGTTGTTTGGGCGGCAATTGATCGCGATTGACCTGGCGGCAAATGCGTTTTTGCAGCATATGGTGCGGGTGATTATCGGAACCGTGCTGAAAGTCGGTCGCGGTAAAATGAAGCCGGATCAGATGAGCGATGTGCTTGCGAGTTGTGACCGGCGTGCGGCAGGGCCAACTTCAGCGGCCCATGGATTAAACTTAATCGAGGTTATCTACCCTGATGGGGTAGTGGAATGGGAAGATGGGCGGCAACGCCCACGTATACGTGAGAAGCGTTAGCCAACACATCTGATAAGGAATAGCAGTGAAGACGTATCATCAAAGGCCTTCCGAAGTGCAGCGTGACTGGTTGCTGATCGATGCAGACGGCCAAGTTGTCGGCCGGCTGGCAACGCAGATCGCGACGTTGCTGCGCGGTAAGCATAAGCCCACCTTTACCCCGTCGATCGATGGCGGTGACTTTGTAGTGGTGGTCAACTGCGAAAAGATCAAGATCATGGGCCGCAAGGCCGATCAGAAGGTGTACTACCACCATACCGGCTATCCGGGCGGTATTAAGGCCACCCCATACCGTATGATGCTGAACAAGCATCCTGATCGAATTCTGCGTATCGCTGTGAAGGGTATGCTGCCGAAGAACCGGCTGGGCCGGCGGTTGCTGGGTAAGTTACGCATCTATGCCGGGCCGAAGCATCCGCATGCCGCTCAGCAGCCGCAGGTTTATACACCACGCTAGTCATACGAGGAGATTATTGCATGGACGCAAAGCGCTATTATCAGGGTACCGGCCGCCGCAAGACTGCGGTGGCGCGGGTGCGCCTGTTTCCGGGTAGTGGGGAGTTTGTGGTCAACGGCAAGAACCCGGCTGATTACTTTGGCCCACGCGACATGTTGCAGCGCGATATCCGCAGTCCGTTGACGTTGACCGACAACCTGGATGGATTTAATGTCCTGGTCAAGGTTCGCGGCGGTGGTGTGGTTGCCCAGGCCGGCGCAATTCGCCACGGTGTAGCTCGCGCATTGTTGGATCTGGATGCGGGGTTGCGACCGTCGTTGAAGAAGGCCGGCTTCCTGACACGCGATCCGCGTATGAAGGAGCGCAAGAAGGTTGGTCTGAAGCGTGCTCGTAAGGCGCCGCAGTATACCAAGCGCTAATTCAGAGCGGTTGCAACATGGAGAACGTAGAACGGTTCTTCGCTCGCGAAGTACTGTTTTACGTTCTCTGTTTTCTAGCTTTATATGCGTGTCATCACAGGAAAAGCTAAAGGCCATCGACTAAAGGCGCCTAAGGGTATGGGGACTCGCCCTATGCTCGATAAAGTGAAAGAGGCTTTGTTCTCGATCCTTGAGGGGTATGGTCGTATCCGTGGGCAGGTGTTGGATCTATATGCCGGCACCGGTTCGCTCGGTATCGAGTGCCTATCGCGTGGTGCGAAGAGCGCAGACTTTGTGGAACAGAGTGCGCATGTTTGCGGTATCATTCGCGATAATCTGCGGCACACGAAACTCGATTCCGACGCCCGCGTGCATTGCATGGCTGTGGATCGCTTCTTAAACGCCCATCGCGGTTGTAGGTGCTATGATATAATCGTGATGGATCCGCCGTATGCCGATCCGGCGATTGAGCGAACGATCGAGTTGGTTGTCGCAACCGGCATGGGCCATGACGGTACGTTGCTGATCGTCGGGCATGCAAGCCGACGCCCGCTAGCCGATCAGTATCCCGGTATGGAGCGGATCACGTTACGACGGTATGGTGACTCCAGTTTCTCGATTTATGCGTTCCGTGAAGACGTGACCCCGCCTACGTCCGATGCGGCAGATGCGTCGTCGAACAACGATCTACGACCGGAATAAAACCGGCGCCACCACCTCGTGATATGTTTTAGGACGTGCGTGAATGGCAACTCTGTTACCCTACAATTGATGAAACCTGGCGTGCAGCCCGGTTCGCGGTGAAGATCAACTGCGAGATAACACTCGTCGGTTGTATAGATCAGGTTTGACCATGCGGATTGCGGTCTATCCCGGTAGTTTCGACCCGGTAACCTATGCCCACCTTGATGTTGCTCGGCGAGCTGCACGGGTTTTTGACCGGGTAGTAATGGCGATTTTCGATCGACCGAACAAGAAATTACTCTTCACTACTGCCGAGCGGTTGGATCTGTTGCACGAAGCAGTTCGCGAAATTCCGAGGGTCGAGGCCACCAGTTACAATGTTCTGACGGTGACATTTGCCCATACAATCGGCGCGATTGCCTTAATACGTGGGCTACGAGGTGCCGGCGATTTTGAGGCCGAGTACCAGATGGCGCTCGTCAATCAGGCGCTTGAGCCGTCGGTCGAAGTAGTGTGGCTTCCAGCCAGCCGCGAGTATACGCACATTAGTTCCAGTGCGGTGCGCGAAATGGCGGCGCTGGGGCGTAATCCGGTAGAGTTTGTGCCGCCGCATGTGCTGACGGCACTCCAGCAGAAGTTTCCACAAAGGGGGTGAGGGTCATCGAGTTGGATGATCTGATCGATGAGCTGGAGGATGCGCTGGCCGATGGCCGGCGAGTGCCGTTTAGCGGTCGGTTACTGGTGGATGAGGATCGGATCCTCGACATTATCGACCGGATGCGGGTGGCACTGCCTGAAGAACTCAAACGAGCCCGGCGCGTGATCCAGGATCAGGAGCGCTTGATTGCCGAGGCTCAGGCACGGGTACAACAGGTATTGGAAGAACGTGGCCTGACAGAGGCAATTGAGGCAGAGCGGATGCGCCTGATCCGCCAGGCGGAACAGGAAGCAGTACAGATCCGCGCCGGCGCCGATGAATACGCCCGTCAGGTATTGGAAGAGCTTGACGACCGACTGACCAAGTTGAGCACCAGTGTCCGAAACGGCTTGAGCGCACTCGGCGACGGCTGATCGGAACACTGCTCAGCTTGACAGTATGCAAGCTTCTGGCTATAATGCGGCGTTCCTGCGCCAAGTTGCGCAGAGTCGCACATATCAATGTCAACGATAAAATTTAATGTCGCGCAGTTGTTGCGTGAAGAGATCGGTGCACGCCGGGAGCTTCCATTTACGGAACCGTTGCTCTCGATTGACAACGATCTCACCATGCGCGATCTTGATGGCCTGGTGCGGTTTACGCGCACTGTTACCGGTGTGTATGCCCATGTGCAGGTGCGCGGGGTGGTAGAACTGATTTGTGTGCGTTCGCTCGAACCGTTCGACTATCCGATTGAGCTGGATTTTCGCGACGAGTTTCACTCAGTAATCGATGTGATAAGTGGAGTACATCTGCCGACACCACCGGAAGATGATCCGTTTATGTTGAGTGATGCACATCTGGCAGATATCGGTGAAGCGATTCGCGAATATGCGTTGCTGGAGTTGCCGCTTAATCCGGTAAGTCCCGAGTATCGTGATCGGCCGGTATCGTACTCGGTTCAGTCCGATGATCTGGACGAAGAGGCGGAAAACGCCGATAGTGACGAGTCCGGCTCGCTTGAGGCACTTAAAGCCTGGGCTGAGCGCCATAATCGAAAAAACAAGTAGGAGTTATGAATCATGGGTGCAGTACCGAAGCGTAAAGTCTCACGGCATCGGCGCGGCAATCGCCGCCAACACCTGGCGCTGACCGCGCCGACGTTGGTGACATGTTCACGATGCGGGAGCCTGATGCGCAACCACTATCCGTGCAAAGAGTGTGGAACGTATCGTGGTCGTCAGATTTTGACGCCGCGCGACGACTCGGCCGAGAGCTAGGCGCCCGGTCGATTGCCGGCTTCTAAGGGCAGATGGTGAAGATCCACCGGTGTCTAGACACCGGTTCAGCGAGAGGAGGGGCTGATATTCGGCAGGTATGCCGGGTATGAGCCCCTTCGCTGTTATAATACGCCATAAAGAAAGCAGGACGCGGGCCACAACTCGCGTGTGGTAGCGGAAAGGCGGGTAGTGTGAGCAGCGGACGCTATGCGGCTTTGACTGGCTGGGGTATGGCGGTACCCCAACGGATAGTGACAAATGCTGAATTGGCGCAAAAGGTCGATACTTCCGACGAATGGATTCGCACCCGAACCGGAATACGTGAGCGCCGGGTGGCCGGCCCCGATGAGCCAACTTCAGCCCTGGCGGCAGCAGCCGGACAAGCAGCACTCGTCCGAGCGGGGCTGTCGGCCGCCGATATCGATATGGTGATTGTCACTACCTGTACCCCCGACCGGCCCTTCCCCGCTACGGCATGTGCTGTTCAAGCTCGCCTGGGTATGGCACACGGCAGCGCCTTCGATCTGGTTGCCGCCTGTAGCGGCTTCGTCTACGGGATGACGGTTGCATCCGGACTTGTACGGAGCGGCGTGAGCCGGAATCTGCTGCTGATCGGCGCCGATATTTTCACCCACTTGATTAACTGGAACGATCGCAACACCTGTGTGCTTTTCGGCGACGGCGCAGGTGCGGTTGTATTACAGGCGACGGATGCACCGCTCGGCCTCTTGTCGGCGAATCTGGGTTCCTGGGGTGAAGGTGAAGACCTGATGGTGGCCGAAACGGGCGGCACACGCCAACCGGCAACGCCCGAATTGCTTGCAAGCGGTAGCCAGTTTGTAACGATGAACGGGCGTGAGATCTTCAAACATGCCGTGCGCGAAATGTGCAACTCGGCGCAGCGTGCGGTTGAGGAAGCCGGGTTGACACTCGATGACATTGCGCTGGTGGTGCCGCATCAGGCGAATGTACGGATTATCGAGGCTGTAGCACGGCGCCTGGAACTACCGATGGACAGGTTTGTCGTTAACCTCGATCGCTACGGCAATACCTCGGCGGCCTCGGTGCCGATTGCCCTTTCGGAAGCGGCCGAGCAGGGTCGCATTCCCGACGGCGCCTATGTGCTCATGACGGCATTCGGCGGTGGGTTAACCTGGGGCTCATGCGTCGTACGTTGGGGCGGCTCGCCGAAGTAGCGCCCTTTGTAATGGGTACACCGAGGCGTGATTCGTTCACAGAGTAATGGATAGACAGGTGTTATGACGACTGCGTGGATCTTCCCCGGCCAGGGCTCGCAAGTGGTTGGTATGGGACGGCACTTGTATGAGCAGATGCCGGAGGCGCGTGCGGTATTCGACGAAGCTGATCAGACGCTGGGTTTCGGACTGAGTGAACTCTGCTTCGAGGGGCCGGAAGAACGCCTAACCGCAACAGAATATGCTCAGCCGGCCTTGCTGACAGTAAGCACTGCACTGGTACGAGCGATTCGGGTGATAGGCGGCGAACGGCTCCTAGAGCCAACAATGGTCGCCGGACATAGTCTGGGCGAGTACTCGGCACTGGTAGCCGGCGGCGCTCTGGATTTCGCCACTGCGATCCGGTTGGTGCGACGGCGGGGCGAATTGATGGCGGCAGCCAGCGAAGGTGCAATGGCTGCGGTGATCGGCTTGAATGAGGACACGCTGGAGCAAATCTGCCGCGAGACAAGTGATCAATTGCAACGGGCAGGTGAGCATTCCAGCACGGTAGTGGTCGCCAATTATAATGCACCCGACCAATTAGTGATCAGCGGCAGCACCCATGCGATCAGCCTGGCCGGCCAGCGGGCGAAATCAGCCGGCGCAAAACGCGTGCTTCCGCTGAAAGTCAGCGCCGCATTTCATTCGCCATTGATGATCAATGCCGCCGAAGGTATGGCGCGCGAGATCGACACGGTGACGGTACACGATCCATCACCGCCGCTGTTGGCGAATGTCACGGCTGAACCACTACACCGCGCCGAGGATATTCGGCGTGAACTTGTGTCGCAGATCGTCGCACCGGTACGCTGGATCGCCTCGGTTCAACGCATGGTTGCCGACGGTATCGCAACGGTTGTAGAGATCGGGCCGGGCAAAGTGTTAACCGGCCTGATACGGCGGATCGCACCGCAAGTACGTATGGTGAATGTGTCGGGCATTGATGATGTACATTCGTATCTAGCTGAGAATCGCTAATGCCGCTTGCTGAACAGGTTGCGATTGTCACCGGCGCTTCACGCGGGATCGGACGAGCAGTTGCGCTCGAATTGGCTGCGGCCGGGGCGCGGGTGCTGGTGAATTATCAGCGTAATGCAACTGCGGCAGCCCATGTGGTGACACAGATTGAGGCCTGCGGCGGCGAGGCATTTGCATTTGGCGCCGACATTGCCGACCCGGAAGCGGTTGTGGCTATGTTTGAAGCGGCTATTGCGCGCTGGGAACGATTGGATATATTGGTGAACAACGCCGGCGTCACCGCAGATGCCCCGTTAGCCCGCATGAAGCCCGAACAGTGGGAACGTGTGATCGAAACGGATTTGACCTCGGTGTTTCTTTGTTGCCGGGCGGCGTTACCACTGATGCGCGCCCGCACATACGGGCGTATCATCAACATCGGGTCGTTAGCCGGTCTGGCGGGCAATGTCGGCCAGACCAATTACGCGGCGGCGAAGGCGGGGTTGATCGGTCTTAGTCGCGCATTGGCACGTGAAGCAGCCGTAGACGGCATCACGGTTAATGTCGTTGCGCCGGGCTATATCGACACCGAACTGGTTGATACGGTCGCGGCGTCGCAACGCGAGTGGGCGTTACAGGTGATCGCGTTGCGGCGTTTCGGCACGCCTGATGAAGTCGCGGCCGCAGTGGCCTTCCTGGCTTCACCGCGATCGTCGTACATTACCGGGCATGTGTTGACGGTGGATGGCGGTTGGGTGATGCCCTGATTGAATTGGCACCGGGGGCACGATGGATTTCAGCGGCCAGACAGCGATCGTAACCGGCGCATCGGGCGGGATCGGACGAGCAGTGGCCTACCGGCTCGCCAGGTACGGAGCAAATGTGCTCTGCGCATATTACCGGCAGGCCGATGCGGCCGAAGAGACAGTGGCGCAGATCAGGGCGATAGGCGGCGAAGCAGTGGCATGTGGCACCGATGTCGGTGATGCGAAGGCCGCCGGAAACGTGATCAGCGCTGCTATGGAGCGCTGGGGCCGGATCGATGTCCTGGTCAATTGCGCCGGAGTTGCGCATTACGGGCCGTTGGAAACAACCGATCTGGAACGCTGGCGCCAGGTGATCGGGGTGAATTTATCGGGCGTGTATCATACATGCCGCGCGGCATTACGCCCATGATGCAGCGGCGCTACGGGCGGATCGTCAATCTCTCGGCATTGCATGCACGGGGCGGATTTCCCGGCCAGGCCGATTATTCAGCGGCAACGGGCGGTGTCCTTGGCTTCACACGTTCCCTGGCCCGCGAAGCAGCTCCCTGGTCGATCACAGTCAATGCAGTAGCGCCGGGATTTATCGAAACAGAGTTGCTTGAAGCGACGCCGGCTCCGGTGCGAGCCTGGGGTGAGCAGATCATCGCGATGCGGCGCGCAGGAAAACCCGAGGAAGTTGCCGCCGCTGTGGTATTCCTCGCATCGCCGGAAGCGTCGTACATCACCGGCCACACGCTGGCAGTAGACGGCGGCTGGATGATGACATGACAGCGAAAAGGGCGAGGAGTTTCCTCGCCCTTCCGCTACTATATTCGCGCTTCCGTTTCGTCCTATTCCTTGTGAACCGGCATTGCGAACTGGTTGGCGCCTCAAGGGGTATAGAACAACCTCCGGTACTCAACACGTCTACCGATCCGGCATATCCCGCAGCTGCTCGACCATGTACGGTATGTACTGCCAGCTGTTGCTTTTGGGCCTGGCTCACGCACTGTGTGGGATACATGTACCTGACTTCCGCACACTGTGAGCTTTGCCGATACTCAATCTGCGCTTCTCGCAGAGCATCCGATCGCTCCCTCAGCGATCCGGCGCTTGTCTGTTCGTCTCCCTGGTGCAGTATACTTCACTGCCCATTTCCCCGAACGTACGGTGGTGCCCCAAACATAGGTTTCCCTTTACATACGGGGTCAACCGCTTGTGCATACAGCTTGCACATCCTCGATCGTGTTTTCCTCCTTATGATTTGTATTCCCCCTTGAGGCTATGCCAGGATGATAGCACCAGGAAGCGACAAAATCAAGGTCTTCATCGTTTCTTAACGATATTAGACATGCTCGGATCAGCGTATTTTGCGCCTATGTGCCGATCATGAAAAGCCGAAATTGATCGACATCCACCTGAAAGTGTAAAGAATTTCAAGAATCGGCGCGCACCCGTTCGGCAACTGCGCGGCCTGAGAGCAGCACCAGCGGGATGCCGCCGCCGGGGTGCGTTCCGCCGCCCACGAAGTAGAGGCCGCGCAATCCCCGTGCGCGCAACGGCGGGCGGAGAAAGGCGGAAAAGCGATTGTTCGACGCCAATCCGTAGATCGCGCCGTCGGCGGCATAATACCGCTCAGCAATATCGAGCGGGGTCCAGATCTGCTCGTAGCTGATCGCTGCGCCAAGATCCGTCAGGCCCATGCGTTCGAGTTTCGCAATCACCAGATCACGATACGGCCCGGATTCGCGTTCCCAATTCACACGTGGGCCGGCAGCGGGCGCATTCACCAGAATAAACAGATTCATATGGCCGGGCGGCGCATGTTGCGGATCACTGCGACATGTGGCGGCAACATAGATTGTCGGATCGACAGCCGGCACGCGCTTGCGGAAGATCGCGGCGAATTCGGCCGGGTAATCGCTGCTGAAGAAGATGTTGTGGTGGGCCAGTTGAGCATAATCGCGGTTGATACCGAGGAAGAGTACGAAGCCGCTACACGAAGGCTCCAGGCGAGCTAAACGCTCGGCCGTACGCACTTGCCCCGCCAAAAGGCGCCGGTAAGCATCGCGGGGATCGGCGTTCACAATCACGTGCGCTGCGCGAATCCGTTCACCGTCGCTGAGGCGAACACCGGCGACCGCACGGTTATCGAGCATAATCTCAGCAACTTCGGCATTGGTACGAATGCAGACCCCGAGTTCGCGCGCCAATCGTTCGAGCGCGCGCGCTAGCTCGTACATTCCGCCCCGCACATACCAACCGCCCTCAGCAAACTCGATGTACGAGATAACATTGAATGTGGCCGGTGAAAGGTAGGGCGAGGAGCCGTTGTAGGTGGCATAACGGTTGAATACCTGCTGCAGATAGGAACTACGGAAGAACGAGCGCACAGCCGCATCCACGCTCCGCAACGAATCAATCCGCGGGCCATCGCGAAGGAGCCGCAGTGTGAGCAGTTCGTGGACGCCATCGAAGGGGTGCAGCAAAAAACTATCGGCGACGGCGTCGTAGATGCGGGCAGTGTGAGCCAGAAAACGAAACAAATTCTCGACATCGGGAGGGCTAAGACGCTGTATTTCCTGGATCAGGCGGGGTAACTGTTGCCAGGCATTGAAGACGGTGCCGTCAGGCCAGTAGTAGCGACATGTCGGTTCAACCGGCTCAAGGGTAAGATAATCGGCGCTGCGACGACCGGCGAGGGTGAACAGTTCGTCGATCACCCAGGGCATCGTCAGCAGTGATGGGCCGGTATCGAACGTATAGCCGTCGGCGGAATGCAGATTGAGTTTACCACCCAGACGCTCGTTCTTCTCCAACAGGGTTACGGAATGACCGGCATGGGCAAGCCGAATCGCGGCGGCAAGTCCTCCCAAACCACCACCGACAACAATCACAGAGTTCATATAAAGTTCACTAGCGATAGGAAGTGCGCGCCGGCAAGCACCGCGCACCTGCTGTCATCAATAGCTTGGGTATCTTTGGAACGGGGTAACAGAAACGGACGCAGCGTACTGCTGCGCCCGTCGGTATCCGAAAGGAAGAGGATCACCAACTGCGCTTCTGGCCGGGGATTTGGGCACCGAAGATATTCGGCGGCAGCCTGAAATTGTGGGCTTCGAGACGTGGTGTGAAGCGCGGGCGCACCCCAGTCGGCCGCAACTCGGCGTTGATTTTACCTTCCGGCGACTTACTGATGATCTCCAATTTGAAGATATCCTGCAATACGACCGTCTCGCCTTCCATACCCTGCACCTCGGTAATATAGGACACCTTGCGCTGTCCATCGTCGAGGCGCGTCTGCTGGACGATCAAGTCGATCGCCGAGGCGATCTGCTCACGGATCACTTTGAGCGGCATATCCATACCGGCCATCATCGACATTGTCTCCATACGAGCGATCGCATCGCGGGGTGTATTGGCGTGGAGCGTCGTGAGTGAACCATCGTGGCCGGTATTCATCGCCTGAAGCATATCGAGTGTCTCGCCGCCACGACACTCGCCGATCACAACGCGCTCAGGGCGCATACGCAGCGAGTTAATCACCAGATCGCGGATGGCAACCCGACCACTGCCGTCAACCTCAGCCGGCTTGGCCTCAAGCCGCACCACATGATCCTGAGCCAACTGAAGTTCGGCGCTATCTTCGATCGTCACAATCCGCTCGTCTTCAGGGATGAAGTTCGAGAGCACATTCAACAGGGTCGTCTTACCGGAGCCGGTGCCGCCGGAGACGACAATATTCAGGCGCGAGACCACACAGGCGCGCATGAACTCGGCCATCTCTGGCGTCATCGAGCCGAAGCGAATCAGATCATCGACCTTAAGCTTATTCTTCGAGAACTTACGGATCGTGATCGTCGAGCCATCGATCGCGCAGGGTGGAATAATCGCATTCACACGGGAGCCGTCGGGCAGACGGGCATCGACCATGGGCCACTTACGATCGACGCGGCGGCCAAGTGGCCGGATAATGCGGTCGATCACCTTGAGGACATGTTCTTCGCTGGCGAAGCGCACATCGGAGAGGCGCAACTTGCCCTTCTGCTCGATATAGATCCTGTTTGGGCCGTTGACCATAACCTCGGAGATCGAGTCATCATTCAGCAACTGCTGGATGGGGCCGAAGCCCATCAACTCATCACAAACCATCGTGAACAACTGCTTCACTGCGGTATCGGGGAGACTAACATTTGCCTGCTGATAGACGCGGGCGAAGCGTTCCTGAAGCATGCGCTCCGTTTCGGGCGAGCGTTTCAACTCTGTCTGACTTCCGAGCGAAGCCTGAATGCGATCGACAACCCAGAGCGACATTTCCAGCATGCGCTGGATATCGGTAGGCGGCCGCGGATCCTCAACCACAGCTGCGGAAGTGGATGTTACGGCGTGGACAGGTGTCGCAGATGCAGCGACCGGAGGTTCGGGCGGCGGCGCAACAGCAGTAGTCGGCGGACGGACGGCGGCCGCAGCCGGAGCAACTTCGGCGGGCTGAGGGGAGCCGCCACCAAGACGTTTTAGCAAAGACATACCGGGCTTTCTCCTTACATCAGCCGAGCTTCACGAAATAGGCCTCGCAGGCGCGGTCGATCAACTCTTTGCTCATTGAGGGCGAAATACTGCGATACTTAGCCTCATCGAGGATCTGATCGCAGATATCACGGGGATGGCACGAGCGCAAATCACGCCCGACCTTCATGTAATGTTCCTGAATCAGATGACGCAACCCTTCATCGCTGTAGGGAATCTGCTTGCCTTTACAAACAAGTTGAAAGATCGAGCGGAACTCGGACGGCGAGGGATTCGGGACTTCGATCTTATGGCGAATACGACGCAGGAAGGCATCATCAACCAGATCTTTAGGATCGAGGTTGGTCGAGAAGACGATCAAGACATCAAAGGGAAACTCGATCTTCTTTCCAGTCTGAAGCGCAAGGTAATCGACCTTCTTCTCCAGCGGCACAATCCAGCGATTGAGCAGATCTTGCGGGCGGCACTTCTGGCGCCCGAAGTCGTCGATCAGGAACAGGCCGCCGTTGGCCTTAAGCTGGAATGGCGCCTCATAGACTTTTGAAACCGGATCAAAGATCAGTTCAAGCTGCTCAAGGATCAACTCACCGCCGACGACCACGCGCGGACGCCTGCAAACAAGCCAGCGGGCGTCGGGGAACTGTGACGGGCCGGCGGATGCACCGGCAGCGCCGAACGGCAGCGCCTCATCGCTGTGACCGACCTGATTCTGCTGGATGATCTGATGATTGAGCGGGTCATACATCTTGATAATCTGGCCATCGATCTCGACGGCATACGGGATCAAGATGTAGCCGCCAAGCATATTGGCGATCCCCTCGGCGATCGTCGTCTTACCATTACCGGGGGGGCCATACAGAAAGAGCGAGCGCGCCGAGTTGGCGGCCGGCCCGATCCGATCAAGCATTTTTTCGTTCACAACCAGATGGTTGAAGGCCTGCCTGATGGAAGCCTTATCGATAATCATGTTACCGATAGACTGACGATGACTGATCGTGAGGTAGTCCTGGAGCGGCACCGGCGCCGGGCCGGCATACTGGCTGCGGTCGAGAACCTCGTGAACCTTACTACGCCCTTTTGTCGTGATGATATACTGAAACGAGCGCTCGCTGAAACCGCCGTCTGCGCCGATAATATCGACATACTCCTCAAGCTTCAGGAACTCCAGCGCCTTATCGATCACCCCAAGAAAGGGCAACTTAATCGTATCTTCGAGGCGCTGACCGGTAATGGCACCGGTGAAATAGATCACCTTCAGCACCAGATCATTCAGAAACGCCGAGGTCAGGCCGGTTTCAGCGATCGACACGGGTTGACGGGGAATATCAGGTGTTTGCCGCGTCGGGGAAGTACTCGATGTCGTAGGGGCAATTTCGTGCAACCGAAAGGTCATGACGCCTCCTTCAGCAGATCGTTAGCCCACAAAATATCGCCGGTCGTCTTAAGTGCATCGAGTGGTACGACAGCGACGATCTGCGCATAGGCAAGCAGAATAAATTCACTGGTATAAAGCAACATCGAACCATCAATAGTATAAACAACGGCATCGGTGATCGCAAGAAACCGTTCAGCGTCGTGGTTCAGTTCATCTTTGACTCGTCGTTCGGGATGGATATGAATCGTGCCGATTACCAGGTTGTAAGCGGTGTGGATCACAGCCCGGTGGGGATCTTTCTTGATATGGGAGGTAAAAAACTTCCCGTTCTCATCAATACGAATTTCCACACGTCACTCCTGGATGTAGTAGGAATAGTGGGGGATGTGAGAGTAGAATGCGCGACGTACATGCTCAGTATACGTGAGAGCAGCCAATAATCGCAATAGTACACCGGGCTAGCATGGGGATAGAACCGAACAAAGCACCCCGTTATTTCATTCCCGGTACCAGATGACAACGCCCCGCCGATATGTGGCGAGGCGTTGTGCGGAGTGACGGCGATGCAAGGTTATTCTTCCATATTGTCGTCGTCGTCGCCCATATCCTGGTCGATCTCCTCAAGACCGAGTTCTTCTTCTTCCTCACCGCCGATCGTCTCTTCATCAAGGACATCGGCTTCATCGCTGCCGTCGTCGTCGTCAAGGATGTCTTCGTACTCCTCATAGCGCAAACTGGAGACATAGGTAGCGCCTTCGCCGAGCTTGCCGGGGAAGGAGATACGCCCGCGCTGGGAGGGATCTTGATAGGTTTCGCGGATGAGGAGCCGCACCTGGCGCGGATCGCTACTGGCGATTGCGGCGAGATAGCGGTTACCGCCGTTGATCAACTCGGCGAGGCGCTGGCCGAGTTTCGGCTCCAGGCGGCCGATAATCTGGCCATCGGCGTCGATGACATAGACCGTTTTGCCCTGAACCCGAAACTCCATCTTCTCGCCGGTGACAAGTGCATCAACCGCAGGAGTGCGCGGCACATCGATCAAGGTCGTGATTGCGGTGCGGCCCGTCTCGGTGATGAACATACGCAGATCGACCTGCTGGCGGGCGCGGCGGCCTAGATCACCGCTTTCATGCTCAATACCGCGCGAAAGCAGAGCCTCCAAACGGGCAACATTCTTGCGAGCGATCGTATTGGTCGGCGTCAGACGCAATGTTTGCTGATATGCATCCAGCGCCGCAGCATACTGAGCGAGCTCCATCATCGACTTGCCGAGCCGATTGTAGGTATCGGGGTCTTCGCCGAGATTCAGGATCTGACGATTGACTTCCAACGCCTCTTCCCAACGATTCTCAGAGGCGAGATCGACGGCCTGTTCCTGCAGGCGCCGGCGAATCCGCATTTTCTCATCTTGCTTGGCCAACGCTACATTCCTCTCTGATGTTTGGTGACAATGATGGCGGCTACGCGCCAACATCATCACCCACGCTTTGCATTTCACGACTTCCGCAGTTGGCGTGTTTCGCCTGCGGCAGCGCGGCAGTGACGATCTATAAATAACGGTGCCTTGCAGTGCCCAGGGGCTGGTCTGCGTGATTGTGACCTGGGCGAGCCGGCCGGTCCAATCATCGGGATGGGCGAAGAAAACGAGCCGATTGCCGGGGCTACGACCACGCCACTTGCCTTTGCTTTCGCCTTCAACCAACACTTCGACCGTGGTATTGAGCGCTTCGGCCATGATCTCGGTTGCGATACGTTCCTGCAAACGCTCCAACTCACGCCGGCGGGCCTGCTTCTCATCCTCGGAAACAGCGAGAGCGGGATCCTGTTCCTGGTCGGCGGCGCGAGTACCGGGGCGAGCCGAGAATGCGGCGATATGGATCTTAGCGAAGCGGATCTCCTCGCAGAGCGCCATCGTCTGCGCGAAATCGGCGCGGGTTTCGCCGGGATGGCCGACAATAATATCGGTGGTAAGCGAAACATGCGGAATGGCAGCGCGGATCTTGCCGATCAGGGCTTTATAGCGGGCCACGGTATAGCCGCGGCGCATGATCTTGAGCAGCTTATCGGAGCCAGCCTGCACAGGGAGATTGATCTCGGGCATACAGCGCGGAAGTTCGCCGATCGTCGCGATCAGGCGATCGGTCATCCAGGCCGGATGCGAGGTTAGGAAGCGCAAGCGTTGGAGGCCGGGCGTGGCGTGGATCACCTGAAGCAGATCGGCCAACTCGGGGCGACCGGGCAGATCGTGGCCCCAGGAATCGACGATCTGGCCGAGAAGCGTGATCTCACGGGCGCCGCGGGCGACGATCCGTTGCACCTCGTCGGCGATCTCAGCCAGCGGGCGCGAGCGTTCGCGACCGCGCCGGAGCGGGATCACACAGTACGAGCATGTCATATTGCAGCCGTACTGGATCGGCACATGCACCGAGACAGGCGCGTGGTCCCAGGAAGCGACCGGCAGGGCCGGCTCATCAAGGGTATAGACCGGATTAGGCGCGAGGGCAACCACCTCATCAACGGCGGAGGGCGAGACAAAGTGATCGACCATGGGCAACCGGCGCTCGAAGATCGAGCGGTTATTCGGGCCGACCATACAACCCCAGAGCACAACGCGGGTATCGGGCGACTCGCGCTTGACGCGCACCAATTCGCCAAGCTTGCCGCGGATTCGTTCCTCGGCGCTCTCGCGGACGCTACAGGAATTCAGCACGATAAAACTGGCATCTTCGGGGCGCTGAGCGGGGCTATAGCCGACACCCTGAAGCGCCGCTTCAAGGCGCTCCGAGTCGGAGATATTCATCTGACAGCCAACCGTCCAGACATAATAACGCCGATCGCGGGTGGCGGTATTGCGATCGGGCCGAGGCTGCAAAAGGGTTTTGTCGAAGAACTGAAGATCCTGCATAGTTATGGAGTGGTGATCGCAATCCTTGTGGATTATGATCACCGATTCTTTCGTCTACGGCAGCGTGGCAGTCAATATCATTTTGTCTGGTATTGACGAGCTTGGCGCCAACACCAGGCAAAACAGATTTCGCATTTACCAGACAATAATCGGCAAGCCGGTGGTGATGCTGTTGGCTGCGGCATCGCGCAGCACTTCAAGGCAGCGATACGCATCGGACTGATGCGAAATCCCGGCGTTGATCAACAGCGGGCCGAGTTCGGCAAGTTCGGCCTGCAAACGCATACTGGAGCCGAAATAAGCGCTATCTTCCTCGCCCTCTTCGTTTTCGAACGGCAGCCAGACCGGCTGTTCAAAATCGGCGGGCAGGAAATAGCTGTTGATACCCTGAAGATTGACGAGATGCATAAAACGCGTCTTCGTCAACTCATCCCAGATATCGGTCACAGCCCGGTCGAGCTCCTCGTAGAGCACGGGGCCATCTTCAATCACATCGGCGATATCGAGATCTTGTTCCAGGCGCACTGCCAGGCGCGAGAGCTGGTAGAGCGCACCCATACGCTCGATATTGCCTTCCCATAATTCGGTGCCGGGCTGACTAAGCAGGTCAATATCGACGCCTTCGGCGCGCAATTGATCTTGCACGACGCTGACCGAATCAAATTCTTCTTCGTATGCGGCGCGATCCTCTTCGGGCCGCACCGTGATCATCGAGCCGACCACAAGATCGAGCTCAGGAACGGTATCATGGGACACGTCTATCCTCCTCCGTGCACACGGCACATGGACATAAGTATACCATGATCTTTTCGCTGGGTTGAATGCGTTGCGAAGCCACTCCCGCCGGTATGGTACGATATGGCGTTATGGCAAATTCCGTGATTCCTGAACGGTTCCGACGAACCTTGATATTGCCGAAGCGGGCGCGCGTGCTGCTTGAGCGCAGCGGGCCGACACTGGGGCTGGCGCTGGTGTTGTTGGCGCTGCTGGAGTGGGCGCTGCCTAGCTTGGGCGTGCCGGCCTACCTGATCCCGCCACCGTCGCGGGTGCTGGGGCGCTTGCTCGACCCGGCGACGACATTGTACGGCCACGCACTGGCGACAGCGGCGGGCGGCGCTGTTGGGGCTGGCGGGCGGGGCGTTGTTGGGCGCGGGGCTGGCGCTTGGCTTTGCGTTACTGCCGCCGTTGGGCCGGGCACTCTACCCATGGGTACTGGTGTCACAGGCGTTGCCGGCAGCGGCTCTGGCGCCCTTGCTGACGATCTGGTTTGGGAATGGGTTGGCGCCGCGGGCAGCGATGGCCGGCTTGTTTGCCTTTTTCCCGATCCTGGTTGGTTTTGCCGCAGGATTGCGCCGGCCGAGCGCCGAGCAACTGGCGGTGTTACGGGCCTGGGGCGCGACACCACTGCAAGAGTTATGGCTGTTGCGCTTGCCGGCGGGGCTGCCGGGGTTGCTGAACGGGCTGCGGATCGGCGCGGCGCTGGCCGTAGCGGGCGCGATTGTGGGCGAGTTGGCGGGGGCCGGGCGCGGACTGGGCTTTGCAATTTCGGTCGCGGTGTATCACCTGCAAACCGACACGGTTTTTGCGGCAGTGGTGTTGGCTGCCGCTATGAGCCTGGCGCTGCATGGCGTGATCGGGTTGATCGAGCGCAAAGTGACGCGGATGTGAATGCAGCATGCAAAGCGTGACATTCGTTATTGCGCCACTATTATGCAACATGCCGAAGAAATGACGCGCTGCCGCGCGGTTCGCTCAATTTGCTATTCGCTCATTACTATCCAGGATGATGATGAAATCTCAACGTATCCTTTTGTTCAGCCTCATCGTGTTCGTGTTTAGCGGCTGTGGTGCGCCGGCGGTGCAGGAATCGGCGGACGGGCCGGAGGTGCGCGATGTGAGTATGCGCCTGCAATGGTTCCCGCAATTTCAGTTTGCCGGCTACATCGTGGCCGAACAGAAAGGCTATTACGACGAGGGCGGGTTGAATGTGACGATCGTGCCGGGCGGCCCGGATCTGGTGTCGTTGCCGCTGGTGGCGACGGGCCGCGACACATTCGGTTCGACGGGCGCCGACACGGTGTTGATCGCCCGTGAACAAGATCTCGACGTTGTGGCGCTGGCAACGTGGTTTCAGGCCAGCCCGGTGGGATTTATGGTGCATAGCGACTCAGGGATCGCCGGGCCGGAGGATTTCGCCGGGCGCACGGTTGGTATGTTTTACGGCGACAATGTCGAGACGGAATACCGGGCGCTCCTGGCGGCAACAGGGGTTGATCGCGCTACAATCAATGAGATTCCCGGCGACTTCAGCCTTGCGCCGTTCCTGGAGCGGCGAGCCGATGTCTGGCCGGTGTATGCGACCGATCAGCCGAATACGGCCCGCCGTGAGGGCGCCGAGGTTGAGTTGATCCTGGCGCGTGATTATGGCGTGCACCTTCTGGGCGACGTGCTGTTCACAACCGCCGCGTTCGCCGAGCGCAACCCGAACACGGTGCAGGCATTCGTCGATGCAACGGTGCGCGGCTGGCAAGATGCGCTCAACAATCCCGACGAGGCGATCGAGCTGATCCTCGAATTTAACCCCGAATTGGATCGCGAGCAACTGGCGTTTGAGGCGGCGGAGACGATCAAACTGGTGCGCTACGGGATCGGGGAACGCTGCCCCGGCTTTAACGATCGCGGTGCCTGGGAGAGCGAGGCCGGCTTGTTGCAGAGCCTGGGGATTTTGCAGGCGGCGCCGGATCTGGATGCGGCGGTGCGCAACGAACCGGTTGCGGATTATTACGAACGGGCCGGGGTACCATGTGAGGCGCCGTAGGGGCGAAGCATGTTGCAGAACAGAATGCTTCACCTCTACGGCGCCCGCCACAACCTCAGATCGAACGCATGGCGTTGCCGAGGATGCCGATCGCTTCTTCGATCTTCTCGGCGCTCTGGAAGCTGAAAGCGAGCCGGATACATTCGTTGCCGCGCTCGTCGGGGTAGCAGTTGACGCCGGGGAGAAAGGACATGCCACGTTCCTGCGCCCGCTCCAGCAACTCAGTTGCGCGCATGCCCTGCGGCAAGGTGGCCCAGACGAAGAATCCACCATCGGGCGCGGTGAACTGTACGTCGGGCAACTCGCGTTTGATCGCATCGACCATCACCTGACACTTGCTGCGGTAAAGATCGCACAAGGCGTCGATATGGTTGTCGAGGCGGCCTTCGGCGCTGTACAGCGCTACGACACGGGTGATAAACGGCCCGGTGGTGCCTTCGCTCTTGAACATCGCCAGCCGGTCGATGATCTCGCGCCGGCCGTAGGCCCAGCCGATCCGCAAGCCCGGCGCCAGGATCTTCGAAAAGGTGCTGACCCGCAACACCCAGCCGTCGCTATCAAGTGCGGCAAGCGGCGGGATTTCATCGCCCTGGAAACGCAGATCGCCATAGGCATCATCCTCGACCACCAGGACACCGTACTCGGCGGCAAGCTCAATCAGGCGCTTGCGGCGAGCGAGCGGCATGGTAGCGCCGGTGGGATTGTGGAAGGTCGGAATAGTGTAGATGAACTTCGGGCGCTTGCCGGTAGCGGCCAGATCGCGCAAGGTGTCGGCGAGTGCGTCGGTGTTCATGCCTTCAGCATCTACCGGCACCGTCACCAGATGTGCGCCGGCCATCTGGAAGCGCTTGACCGCACCCATAAAACTTGGGCCTTCGATGATCACCGTGTCGCCGGGATCGAGAAAGACCTGGGGCAACAGGGCCAGGATCTGGCTTGAGCCGTAGCCGATCAAAATTTGTTCGGGTTCGGCCTCGACAGCCTGGCGGCGCAGGCGCTCACAAACCTGCTGAGTGAGGCCGGGAAAGGTCATGCCGTAGTTGAGCGCCTCGGCGGCGGCAGGATGATCGCCAAGGAGCGTAGCAGCCGCAGCGGACAACTGGTCGCGCGGGAAGAGCGCCGGATCGGCCAGACCATAGGCCAGGCTGATCATGGGCGTCGTGCGCTGACCGGCGGCCCCATACAGTGGCGGCACCGCCTCGCGGGCGCGAGCGGCAAAAAGATCCTCGATCCGGGGTTGAGTAGTTGGCATAGATTTCCTCAATAACCAGCGTGCTTATCGACAACATTACGCAGCGGCTCGCCGGCACAATAGCGGCGCAGATTTTCAAGAAACAGGCCAAGGGTGCGCGGCCAGATCTCGGGCGAACTCCAGGAGATATGCGGGGTTAGGGTGAGATTGGGCAGATCCCAGAGCGGGCTTTCGGCGGGCAGCGGCTCCTGAGCAAAGACATCAAGCGCAGCACCGGCGATTGTAGCGTTCTGAAGTGCCGCAATCAAGGCCGGCTCATCGACGATCTCGCCGCGTGCGATATTGATCAGATAGCCGTTAGGATTCATCGCAGCCAGTTCCGCCGTTCCGATCATACCACGAGTCTCAGCGGTCAACGGTGCCGCAATTACGACATAATCGGCACCGACTAAGCGTTCACGCCAGCCGTCGTCGCCGAGTACTTCGCTGACACCCGGAGTTGGGCGGGGCCGCCGGCGCGTGCCGATCACATGCATACCGAAGGCCGCCGCACGCTCGGCGATCGCCTGGCCGATCTGGCCCAGGCCGATGATCAGCAGTGTTTTGCCGGCGAGTTCCTGCAACTGCATCTCGCGGGGGCGCCAGGTGTGCGCGGCCTGGAAATTGCGCAATTCCGCGCTGCGTTTGGCGTGGCCGAGCATGAACATGAGCACGAATTCGGAGATCGGGATGGCGTGGACGCCGGCCGAATTCGTGACAATGATGTCACGCTGCACAACGTCGGGGATAAGTGAGCCGTCTACGCCGGCCCGTGGGATATGCAGCCAGCGTAGATTCGGCATTGCGGCGATCATGTTCGCGAACAAGGGCGGCGGCACGAACCAGCGCATAAACACCATTGCATCGGCCACATTGCCGTCGAATTCGCCGTTTTCCTCATACCAGACAACTTCGGAATCGGGCGTAATCGCAGACAGCCGGGGCGCAAGTTGATCGCGCACCCGGCCGGGAAGTACCAATTTCAACGTAAACCCTCCAGCATTGGTAAGCAGCCGGAAGCCTGATGCCTGATGCCCGAGTTTGGCTCCGCTCAGGCATCAACGCTCAGGCATCAGGCATTGGATCAAACCCTTCGACTCGGCGGGCAGACATAGTCTGTTACGGCCGGCTCAACCAGCACCGAGCCAGACGTAGCCCTACACGCTCGGGTTCTCGGTCAAGAAGAGCGATCCCTTCATTGTACGATAAATATTATTGTCGGTGACGATCAGGCCGTCTTTATTAGTCGGGATGCCGCTCATATACGGCTTGAACATATTCACGGCAAAGGCATAATAGAGCGGAATATAGGCCGCCTCTTGCAGCATCAGCCGCTCGGCCTCCAGGTAGTAGCCGGCCCGCGCCGCCTTGTCGGTCTCGCCGGCCGCCGCCTCGACCAGCGTGTCGAACTGATCGCTTTTCCAGGCGAAACGGCGCCGGTTGGCTTTGCCGTACCAGACGGCGGTGTAGAAATTGCTCGGATCGGGGTAGTCCATAAACCAGACATAGAGCGGCAGTTGGTACTTACCCTCGAAGAGCGTATTGATGTAGACGCGCCCGTCGCCGGGGTTTTCGACATTGACGCGCATGCCCAGATTCTCGGCTAACTGCTGCTGCAATACCTCGCCCACCAGATCGATCGTCGGGCCGACCGGCCGCAAGGTCAGGGTGATCTCGGGCCAATTCTGGCCGCCTTCGTAGGGCGTGCCAACCAGAAGGCTTCGGGCGAGTTCGGGATCGTAGGCGTAGGCCGATTGAAACTCAGGGTATTCGGTATCGCTGATCGCATAGGGCATGTCGGGCGAGAGCAGGGTATAGGCCGGTTGGCCGAGTTGATAAATCACGTTCAGAATTGTCTGGCGGTCGATCGCGTGTTGCAGAGCCTGGCGCACCGGCAGCAGATCGAACGGCGGCTTGGTGATCTCCGGCGAAAGAAAGGCCGTCGCCGATTGCGGCACGCGGTAGAATTCCTGCCGTAGTTGCGGATCTTCTTGCAGGCGTGCGATCTCGGCGGCGGGGATGCCGCGATTCTCGCGATAATCGAGTTCGCCGCTCTCGTAGGGCAACAGGCCGGCGTTATTGTCGATCACGCTGGCGATCAACTTCGTGAGTTTCGGTTTCTCGGCGATCGCGAAATCCTCGTTGCGCTCGAACTCCAGCACTTTGTTGCGTTCCCAGGTTACCAGCTTGAACGGCCCATTGCCGACAATCTTGTCGGCCTCGGTCCAACTGTCGCCGTGGGCCTCAACCGTGGCGCGATGGCTCGGCAGCGCCGCCGCATAACCGACCAGCAGCGGGAAGTATTCGCGCGGCCCTGCAAGCGTGATCTCCAGGGTGTAGTCGTCGATCGCCTTCAAACCAAGCTCCTCGGCACTGCCGCCCTCGCCGGTGTTCCAGGCCTGCGCGCCCTGTACATCGTACAGAATCGAGGCGTAGCTCGCGCCGGTTTCCGGGTTCAGCAGGCGCGTAAAGCTCCACACAAAGTCCTGCGCGGTCACCGGATCACCATTTGTCCAACGACCCTCGGGATGCAGTTTGAAGGTATACATCAGCCCATCGTCGCTGACCGCCCAGCTTTCGGCGGCGTAGGGCAGCGGCTCGTAATCGGCCGAAAGGGTGGTCAGGCCGGCGAATAACATCGACTCGCCGCCGCAATAAAGATCCTTGTTGAAGTCGTGGCTCGACGGATCGGTGGCGAATGTATAGCGAAACACCTGTTGATCGGCGGAAAGCGCAGCGCCGGCGGCGGCGGTGCGACGTCCCCGGCGATTGCGCGTGTTGGTGGCCTCGGTCAGGTCTTCGAGACACATAAGGCTTGGTTAGGCGCGGCCGAGACCTC